>NZ_JBLXEM010000072.1:0-5653 GCF_048263065.1 Thioclava sp. | reverse complement strand
AATTCGGAAGAGCTGATTGAGATGACCTCCCACCCGATCTGACCCTTCGCATTCAACGAGGCCTGCATCTCAATCAAGCGGTTTTTACGGTCCATCGGGAATGATAGGATCTTGTACTCATAGGTTTTCATGCGGGTGCTCCAATCTGTTCCATGCCGGGGAGGTAGAATTCGGTGATGCCGCGCGCGCCGTCGTGGCGTCCGGTTTGGATAATCACGTCGATGGAATTTTCGATGTATCGAACCATGTCCGCATAGGTCATTGGGATCTCTGTCTTGAGGGCGGCGATTGCCAATCGCTGCACCGCCAGTTGTGGGGTTTCGGCATGGAGCGTGGTCATTGATCCGCCGTGACCCGTGTTGATGGCCTCCAGGAAGGTCATGGCCTCTTTACCGCGCACCTCGCCAAGAATGATCCGATCTGGCCGCATGCGCAGCGTTGCGGTGAGAAGCACATCGGCGGTTTGGAATTCTGCATCGCGGTTTGCGATCAGCGTCACCACGTTTGGTTGCGCGGGCAGAAGCTCGGCAGCCTCCTCGATCGTGATGATCCGCTCTTGCGCGCCGACATGGGAGAGAATTTTGCGGGCTGCCACGGTTTTGCCCGTCGACGTACCACCCGAGACGATCATGTTGAGCCTATTCTCAACGCAAAAGGCCAGCGCATCGTCGATCACGCCGGATGCCACGACTTCGCGCAGTTGCCGGGTTTTTTCCTGCCGCAGTTCCTCAAGCTTACGTTCCTTGCCAAACAAAAACGACAGCTCAATCTTTTCGAGGGGGAGACTTGAGAAGAACCGCAAGTTAATCGACATGGCCGACATTACGGCAGGCGGTGTGATGACCTGCGCGCGGATCGGGCGGTCCTTGTAAGCAATCGAAACCGAGACAATGGGCCTGTCCTTGCTCATTGTCGTGTTTGAGCTCGAGGCAATCTGATTGCCCAAGTCCTTAACCTCAGTTTCTGTGAGCGATTGATCCAGAAGACGCATAAAGTGATCGCCCTGGAATTCGCCCCAGCAAGTGCCGTCAGGGTTGATGCAAATCTCGATGACATCGTCGCGGGACGCGGCGTCCAGCTTGTCCAGTGACGTTTGAAGGTAACTCAGCGACATGGGATCAAAAGCTCTCGAGATCACGGTCAACCATGACGGTGACGCGGGCACCTTGATTGACGTAGATAACGGGACCGATGGAGAGGTAGTCGCTGATCACGCTGTCAGTGGCATCGGCCAGATCATCGCCAACATCCTCGAGAACGCCTGCTGTGGCTTCATCCTCTACGGATGCTGCGGCCGCACTCGGGGCCGCCGAGATGAGCGAAATCAGAGCTGCAGAACCAAACCGTTCCGCAAAGCGGGTGTCCACGAAGCCCGTGACGCCGGAGCGTCCCAATTCGTCGCCACCAAATGAACTGATCTGGATGGATTGATTGTCCGGTAGGATGATGCGGTCCCACGCGATGGTGACGCGCTGTTGTGCAATATCTAGCCCCGAGCGATAGCGCCCAATGAAACGTGATCCGCGTGGGATGAGAAGGCGCGATCCATCAAAGCTGTAGACATCTTCGGAGACGACGGCGCGGGTTTGGCCGGGGAGGGAGCTGTCGAGTGCCGTTTCCATGACGGCTTGGATCATCGTGCCTTGAATGATGGTGTTGGAAGGATTGGCGATCACCTGTGATTGGGTGACGGAGGTCGGCAGCGCACCGTTCAGGACAAAGTCTGTGACTTCGCCGAATGTGCGCTCGGCAAGCGGGGTTTCATTCGCCCCGGACGTTCCGCCAAATGCAATCGTGGGGGATGTGATGCGGCGATCCTGAAACGCGCGTTCTTCTGCCGCGCGGCGTTCAAGATCAGCCATGCGGCGTGCCTCCTCTTCGCGGCGCAACCGTTCTGCCTCTCGCGCAAGGAGGTCTTCCTCGGACGGTCCGATAGGCACCGGCGCAGGCACTGGCCGATTGGCCTCTAGTTGGGCCAGTTCCAAATCCATACGGATTTGGTCCAGCTCGCGATCACGTGCTGCCAATTCATCCTGAAACAACTGTTGCGCTGCCTCCGATGCATTTTGCAAGGCTACGATCTGAGCGGTTAGCCCGTCGATGGCGTCCGCAGCCGCAGTATCTTCTTCAACCACAGGTTCTGGCGCATTGCGCAGTTCCTCGATCTGGGCCTGAAGGGCAGCCAGTTGCGCGAGAAGCTCAGCGTTAGGCTCGATGGATGCAGCCGGGGCCACGACAATCTGAGTTTCCGGGGCAGGGGGAGGCGGAATGGCTTCGATCGCGCCAAAGCCGTCACCCTCATTTTGAAAGACATCAGGGGTGGCTGTTGGCAGAGACGTTTCCTCATCTGGTCCGGAGACCATGTAGAGAACGGCGCCACCAGCACCAACGAGTGCGACGACAATGAGGGCCAGAAAAGGTGAGCGTCGAGGTCTAGGTGAACTCCCGCGATTTCCGCCCTTTTCTAGTGCGGCGAGGCGTTTTTCGAGCTCTGCGTCCTCTGAATTGCTCATGATGACGCCCCTGCTGGTAGAGTCGCCTGAATGCAAACCACCTCATCCCCGAGCCTCAACACCCACTGCGTGTTCACGCCAGAGACGCGGATCACACCGTCCTCGACGGCTTGCGTGTTTACCGTACGCTCGCGGCCACTGGAGTATCGGAAGATGGCTGGCACAGGCGCATTTCGGGGAAACTGGAAATACGTAAACGTCCCATCATCCCAAACGCGCGTCGGGGTGAACTCAGATTGCGTGCTGGCCCCGTAGTTATAGTTGGGGGCCTGCTGTGCGACGACGTTGGTAGTCGTCGCTGCATCATCGGGATAGCGAAACTGAACCACATAGAACGTGGGGCTTTGGACCTCCTCGACGTTGAAGTAGTAGCTGCGGCGGTTGGTGTAGACCGTCACATTGGTATGGACGCCGCGCGCGACGGGCTTGATCGCGAAGGCTTGCCCGCCAGGAACGCCGTCGATCTCAAAGCCTTCTGTGTCGCCTGCAATGATCGAGCGGATGCTTTCGCCTTCCCCGAATTCCACCGTTGTCACATGTGTGAGGGAGACGTTCAGGCGATAGATCTCGGCCTCTTGATAGGTGGCGAGGCGTACGCGGCTGTCATTAGGGCCGCCGCGCGGTATCGCTTCGGCCAAGACAATGCTGGGCAATAGGATAATCAGCAGCGAGACGAAATACTTGATAAACAAACTAGTTCTCCAATCTGTCGGAGCGGATGGAATATTCCAACACGGTGAAGCCAAAGGGATTGGACCAAACCTGATCGATGGAGCGGCTCGCCTCTGGCCGGAACTCAAACAAAAGCGTGGCAGTGAAGAGGCCGGTTTGAACGCCGTTGATAGAGTTGAGGCGTTTACGCAGGCGAACCGTGGCACGATTGATGCCGATCCGGTTGATGCTCAGGACTTCGACATCCAACCGACCGCTCGTACCATAAAGCGTGGGTGGATAGTCCGCATTGGCGCTGTTCCAAATTTGGCGCAAAGAGGCTTCAGCTGCGCCGTCGGATCGCCGCAAAACACTGCGCACGCGCACATCATTGTCGAGTTGGTTGTAGACCTCGCGATCACTTATGTAGCGAAACACTTCCGCTTCGATGATTGCTTGGTTTTCTGTGACGGTTGTCGCTCCGACAGAGGCCTCGGGAAGTGCGAAGCCGGTCGCAGGATCATAGGGCACGACGACGGGTGGTGGATCGACGTCGAGCAGTGCCACAGCCGCTGCACTCAGACAGCCCAAGATGCCAAAGATCAGCCCGATGAGGCCGAGCCGTTGCCACGTCCGCTCACGGCGAAGGGCGCCGTAGACGAGTTCTTCCTCAATAATTTCTTGTTCACTCGCCACGCATCACACCTCGGGTTCAATCAGCACTAAGGACTGGCAAGGTGAAATCCATGAACCGCTGCTCTTCGGCGATGGTTGCAGCATCGATCACCCCACCAGTGCCGTCACCGACGGTTTGAATGGCTTCAAGCTGCCACATGGCAACCAGCGCAATCGCAAGTTCTGCCGTCACGCGCGTGTTGAGATCGACGCTTTCCTTCAATTCATCCATG
Organism: Thioclava sp.; assembly: GCF_048263065.1. NCBI lineage: Bacteria > Pseudomonadati > Pseudomonadota > Alphaproteobacteria > Rhodobacterales > Paracoccaceae > Thioclava > Thioclava sp. The sequence continues at coordinate 1,581 of NZ_JBLXEM010000072.1, read as the reverse complement.
TCATCGATCAGGCCGACCAGCCGATCAACGCGCTCAAGTGATTGGCCTGCATCGCCGTAGCTGTTTTGCGCAGCGGCCGAGACCAGCGCACCAGTTGTGGCTTGGGTCGCAATCCGGTTGGCGCTTGCGTTCCCGCTACTGGCCATTTCTGAAAGCGTATCGTCGTCAAATCCAAGGTCAGCTAGAACGCGGTCCATCTGGGTTTCGATCTCGCCTGCGCCCGACCCGGACAGGCCAGAGAAATCCCCGCTCTTGATGGCTTCGATGGTCGCGATGATATCGCCAAATTCTTGGTCCAAAAGGTCATTGAGCTCATCCTCCATCTGCGTGCGGATAATCTCTGGCAGTTCGGCGAGGCGGGTGAGCGCTTCATAGGTCCGTTGCAGTTCGGCAAGTTGGTCCGTGAGTGTGGCGAGTTGTTCGCGGAGCTGCGTTAATTGCTCGTTTTGCAATATCTCATCTTCGATCATCTGTCGCAGCTGCTGGATATTTTGGGCGATATTCTGGGTGTCGACCACAGGAACGCCTTGTGCGAAGACCGAGGTCGGTGACGCCGTGTGGAAGCCCATGGCAAGCGTGCCAACCAAAGCAGTTCTCAAAAGCCATTTGGATTGATGCATCAGTCCAACTCCTCTATTGTGAAATCCATGAAGTTCCCTTCGGCCATGCGGGCGGAGGCTTGGGCCAATTCAACCGCGCTCAAGGCCCGGGTTCTTGCCGCTTGCAGGCGAATGCGGGCCGCGACGAGGCGTACAAGTTCAGCGCGGGCATAAGTGTTGAGTGCTATGCTTTCCTGCACATCCTCTGTCTCGGAAATCCGCTCGACGATGTCACGAATCCGCAGGGCGGCTTGTCTGATGGCAGTAGGAGAATTGTTTCCGTAGAATGCAGCGCCATGTCCCGTGATCGAGAGGTTGGCATTGGCCAGAAGGGATGGATCGATTGTTCCCAAGGCTTCTATACCGCCGATCCGGCTGAGATAGAGATTGTAGCGTTCGGGAATGACAGTGACGTAGTGCTGGGTTTCGCGGAACGGGGGCACGCCGCTGTATTCAAACACGCGGCCCGGCCCTGCGTTGTAGGCGGCAAGCGCGTTGATGATGTTGCCGTCAAAGGTGTTGAGTTGCGTGGCCAAGTACCGCGCGCCGCCATGCACCTGTAAATAGGGGCTATCATAGTAGGCAGGATTGATGCCGAGATCGCTGGCGGTGCCCGGCATAATTTGGGTCAGGCCAAAGGCACCGACAGGAGAACGCGCACCGATAGTAAAACGACTTTCCTGCCAAATCAGGGCTTGAAGAAGGGCGCGCCATTGGACGGGAGAGAGTCCGGCACGCCCTACACCCGCAAAGCCGCTGGTTTCTTGCGCGACACGGATTATGAGTTGTTCGATATTCTGGGCCGCATCGCCAAACATCTGCGTGCCACCGGGATTGGGATCAATTTCTCCTGAGCCATAAACGGCTTCTACAGATCGCGCCGGATCACCACTGCCAGATTCCAAACCGGACACCATTGCGGGCAGGCCTTGGCCTCCAAAGCTTGATTGGGCGTCGAGGATACGCGCCAGCGTTTCCAATT
>NZ_JBLXEM010000071.1:0-6118 GCF_048263065.1 Thioclava sp. | reverse complement strand
TGCTATCTTTCATTGGTCTCTCCTCCATTCTTGAGGCTCTGCGCCAGAACAACTGGCACAACCCTCGTTGCAGAATGCCGCAGGAGAGGCCGCCGGTCTAATTGACGTTGAATGCGATCATAGGGTCTGGAACGCGTCCCTAAATGCGAGGACGGCCGAACACATAGGCCGCAGCGTCGAAGGGCATCGGGTGCGGCCTATGTGTTACTTCGAGATGCCGATGATCGACTTCAGAACCGAGGCTCCAACCGAATATTTCGGGTCAACCATATTACCCACGCGCACCCGCCCACATTGAGTAAGGAGCATGTAGGCGTCGATCTCATCAAAGCCGAAATCGGCAGCCATCCATCGGATCAACTCGCGATAGGCCCCGCGCGCAGCATCCTCCATAGGGCGTGCCGATCCAACCGTCATATAGAACTGCTCATTTTCAAGGCGAGGCGTGCGGATAGTCCAATTCTTGATAAGGTCGATACGGACGGTGGTCACCGTTGGATGCTCGATCGCGACACCGCAGAGTTCGCCATCTCCCTGGGCCGCATGGCAATCACCGAGGAAGAGATAACCACCCTCAGTTTGGACCGGCAGGTAAACGACGGCTCCAGGAGCCACGTCGGGGAGATCCATGTTCCCACCGTAATAATCGGGCACAAGCGAGGAGATCGCTTCGGCTTCAGGTGCGGTGCCGATAGTGCCGATGAAGGGTTCATAAGGCAGACTGATTTTATCGTTCCACTTCGTGCCGCCCTCAACGGTGATTTCGAGCTTGCGCACAACTTCTGGCAACGGTTGCGTTAGCAACGCAGTTTCAAATGTCGGCACCAGCCCACCAAACTCGGGCATGATAACCGTAGTTCCCCGTGGTTGCGGACCGCGTGGCACAATGCTTTCGATATAGACCGCAATCGTGTCGCCTTTTTCAGCACCATTGACATAGATCGGGCCGTTTTGCGGGTTTAAGAAAGGGAAGTTCAGGATCTCGGTCGGAACATCCGTTTCCTTCTGGATTGCGCCCTCAAAGGCGTCATGGGTCTCGGCACTAACCACGGTGCCAGGATCAATAGTCAGGACCGTATCGATCCCCGCCGAATAGATATAGGGATAGCTCCCCTGTTCCTCTTCGGTGATCGTGCGAGTCTCAAGTGCCTGACCCTTCGCAACGCCCTTGCGTGCCATGATGGATTCATCAAACCAACTCATAAGTTTCTCCTTTCATATTAAATTCTCTCGGGATTGCCATTCGATCAGACCGAAAGGTATTTTCGAATGGTGTCGCGATCTTTCAGCATTTCGCGGTCAAGCACGGCAACGATGCGCCCCTTGTCCATGACGTAACAGCGCTGCGCCATCGCCCGGATCATGTCGATATTCTGTTCCACAAAAACGACCGTGACGCCGGTTTCGCGATTCAACTCGACCATGATGCGCGCGATATCCTGCACGATATTGGGTTGAATCCCTTCTGAGGGCTCGTCCAATAGGATCATCGAAGGCGACCCCATCAGCACCCGCCCAATTGCGAGCTGCTGTTGCTGCCCGCCTGACATCGTGCCCGCGCGTTGGTCTGCGCGTTCCTTAAGGATTGGAAAATAGCGATAGATTTCCTCGGTCTTTCCCGGGGTAGACTTGCCCGCGATGCTTTCGCCCACCAAAAGGTTCTCAAGGACGCTCATGCGCGGAAACACATCGCGCCCTTGGGGCACATAGCCGATACCCTTTCGCGCCCGGTTGTGTGCAGAAAGCAGGTCGACGGATGCGCCTCGCAGGTTGATCGACCCACCGTCCGTCGGCAAAAGTCCGATCAAAGTCTTCATTAGGGTCGATTTACCAACCCCATTGCGCCCGATAACTGCAACAATTTCGCCTTCGCGCACCTGAAAATCAACACCTTGCAGAACAGGCTTACCGCCATATCCCGCGCGAAGATTGATGACATCAAGAAGAACTTCTTTACGCATCGACTTCTCCCAGATAGATGGCGGCCACGCGTTCATCGGCCACGATTTCGTTGATCGTGCCTTGCGCAAAGATTTTACCGAAATGGAGCACTGTGACCTGGTGCGCGATCTGGCGCACAAATGCCATGTCATGCTCGACCGCCAGCAAGGTCATGCCTTCGCGATTGAGTTCTTGAAGCATTTCACCCGTTGCAAACGTCTCATCCGGGGTCATGCCCGCTGTGGGTTCGTCCAGCAGCAGCAGCTTGGGCTTGAGCGCGATCGCCATTCCGATTTCAAGCCATTGCTTTTGTCCGTGGCTGAGGTTGCCTGCGAGCTGCATGTGATCGCCAGAAAGCTTAAGAAACTCGAGCAGCCGGTCGATCTCATCCTTCAGCAGGCGTGGCGCCACATGGTGTTGAAGGGCGATGGTAAGGTTCTGGCGCACGCTCAGATCTTTGAAGATGCCAGGCACTTGGAACTTCACGCTAATACCGCGCCGGATACGCTCGAAGGGTTTGTCGCGCGTGATCTCACTACCGTCGTAAAGGATCTTGCCGCTATCAGGCAGATGCTCGCCCAAGATCAGTTTGAAGAAGGTGCTTTTGCCAGCGCCGTTCGGACCGATCAGACAGTGCATTTCACCAGGTTGAAGCGCGAAATCGACATTTCCAGTGACGTGAAGTCCGCCGAAATGTTTGTTAAGTTGATGTGTTTCGAGAAGTGCCATCAGAGATCTCCTTCGGATTTGGATTTCCGCCGAAAGAATGGCTCGATCAGGGCGCTCACAACGCCGCGCGGTGCGATCAATACCGTCACCACCAGCAAGAAACCCATCACAACTAAAGCGTATTGGCTGCCGTAAATCGTCAAGGATTGGAAGACAATCAAGACGGCGAATGAGCCGATTAGCGTGGTGGTGAGATCCGTTCGCCCTCCCACGGCGACCCAAACGATGGGCAATGAGGCCGCAGTCATTCCCATCGACGCGGGTGTGATGTAATTCCCCCAAGAGGTATACAGCACCCCTGACAAGCCAGCTAAGGCAGAGCCAATAACGAAGGTGCCAAGCTGATACTTGCGCACGTCATAGCCAAGCATCTCGGCGCGCAGAGGGTTCTCGCGGATCGCGACGATGACATTGCCAAAGCGTGAATTCACAAGAATACGTAGCCCCATATAGCATAACGCGAGCAAACCCAGTGTGACGTAATAAAGCGTGACATCAGGATAAAGCACGATGCTTCCGCCCGGCCACGGAACCGTAAGTGAGGGCATCGCCCCCATCCCGTTGAAACCATTCAAACGCGCTTTTCCAATCGCCCAATCGGGCCCTGCGGTTTGCGCCATGAAACGTTCGAGCACCAATGTCACTGACAGGGTTACAATGCCAAGGAAGACACCGCTAATCCGGCCAAAGAATAGGAAATAGCCCAAGACCGCAGCGGCCAGCGCACTAATCCCTACCGCAAGCAGTAACGAAATCAGCGTAAGCCCATACGTATCGCCCAGATTGATCGTCAAGACGCCATAGCTGTAACCCGCGATACCAAAAAAGGCAGTCTGACCGAAGCTGAGAGACCCACCATATCCCCAGATCAAGCTGAGTCCCATCGCCATGAAAAGCCAGTTGAAGAAATAAACGTTGTTACCCACGTCATAGCTGTCGGCCAACATCGGGTAGGCACAGGCTGCGAGCAGCACAAGCGCGAAACCCGACCAGAATTTCGGGCCTTTGCCCAAGGTCTGAGGACCCTCGACAAGCTTCAGGAAGGAAGTAAAACGGGATGCGCTATTCACGTCAGGCCCTTTCTTTCAGGATCTTGCCGCTAATGCCGCGCGGCAAAATACGAATGACGATGATGACGGCGAGCAACATGCCAATTTGACCTGCAAGCTGGCCTTGCCAGGAGGTCAGCGCAGCCTTGATAAAACCCAGAACCACAGCAGCTGGTGCCGTCCCAAGGAAGATATCCGCCCCGCCCACGACGACCGTGACAAAAGCTTCAACCATGAAAGCCGATCCCATCGTTGGAACAAGAGTCATGGTCGGCGCATACAGTCCACCTGCTAGCCCCGCGAGTGCAGCACCGAGCCCAAAAGTCAGACTGTAGATGAGGTTGGTATTGACCCCGAGCGCCTCGGCCACATGGGGCACTTGAATTGTAGCGCGTGCAAGAATGCCGAAACGGGTCTTTGTGAACATGAGCCACAAGGCACCAAGCGTTAATAATGCCATTCCCATCAACACCACGCGATAGACCGAGTAAGAATAGTCTCCGACTGCGAAACTGCTAAAAGGCGTGCCGCTTCCCGCCATCGTCGTGCCGAGCACTATCAGGGTGCCTTGTGTGACGATCATTGAGATCCCCCAAGTCGCGACGATGGTATCTAGCGGGCGCTTATAAAGGGGACGGATGATTGCGACTTCAACGATCATCCCAGCGATACCCGCCGCGATTGACCCGGCTGCAACCGCCAGCGGTAGAGGCACGCCCATATGAGTTGCACTGGTGGACACATAGGCACCGCACAAAATGAACTCACCATGGGCCAGATTGATCACACCCATCATTCCGAAGATCACTGCAAGACCGCAGGCGCTCAAGACGAGGAAGGCGAAGGCGTCTCCGAACTGATATAAAAAGCTGAAAAGAGAGTAGAGGAACTCCATGGAGCATCCCTTTCTTAGCGGAAGTCGACCGGGGAAGACCGGAAAGGAGTAACGGATGCGGAGCGCATAAGCCCCGCATCCGTCAGCGGCGCCTTACTGCATCGTGGGCAGGCTTGACGGCGTGTATTGCGCGCTGGGATCGTTCTTGGTCAGATCGCAACCCACATCGCCCAGCCAGTAGGGCTTGATGTCATCCCATTTTTTCGGGAACTCGATCGAGTGGTCAGCATTGACATGTGCGAGATAGATCGTGTGCGAGGTGTGCTGACTTTTGGGGTCGATGCACATCTTGCCTTCGGGGGCGTCATAGCAAAGCGTGCCATCTGCAAGCGTTGCACGAACATCGGCAACCTTAGTTGAGCCCCCGGCTTTCTCGACCATCTCTTTATAGAGATAGACTGCGGCATAGGAGTTTTCAGCTTCTTGGTTGATGTAAGGCTCATCGGGGAACATCGCATGAAAGCGCTCGACGAAGGCCTTGCTTTCAGGCGTGTCGATTTCCTCGACATAGTTCACCGTAGCATACATGTCCTTGAGGCTTGGCGGAGTAAAGCGCTTGTGCTCATAGCCTTGACCCACGTTCACCGATGACGCCATTGGCAAATCCACATTAGCAGAACCTGCCTGTTCGTAATATGAGGACTGCGCGGTGCCTACGAGCAGAGTTACCACGAAATCGGGCTTGGCTTTTTGGATATTCTGGATCGTTTGCGAGAATTGCGACACACCGAGCGGAATGAATTCCTCGCCGACCATTTCACCACCGTTTTCCTTGACGATGTTGCGCACCCATTCAGCGGAGATTTGACCGAAATTGTAATCAGCGGCAATTGTGTAAACGTTCTTGCCGTATTTTTCCATCATATAAGGCAGAAGGGTCGAGAATTGCTGTTCTGGCACGGCGCCGGTGACGATCATATTTGCGTCACAGACCCCACCTTCATATTGGTTATTATAGAATGCCAAACCATCGAATTGATTGACGATCGGGCGATAAGCTTCGCGGGATGCTGAAGAGAAGCCTGCGAAAACCACGTCCACTTTGTCGCGCTGAAGCACTCGACGCATGAATTCTTGGTAGCGCGTATTGTCGGACTGGGTGTCGTAAACTACCAACTCGATTGGGCGTCCGGCGATGCCGCCAGCGTCATTGATCTCTTTCGTTGCGAGTTCGATGCCATGCACCTTGCCGATCGTTGCAAGCGCGAAATCGCCTGACTGGTCTTCGAGCACACCAATCTTGATGGGCGTAGTGTCTTGCGCCGAAACGGGCCCGGCAAAAGACAATAGGGTAGCAAGCACCGAAGCGGTGCTGATCAGTTTCCTGGTCATTTTAAACTCCTTGTTGCGATGGTATTTGGGGATCTGAGACGCTACCGCGCTTGACCCCTCTTGTTGGTTTCTCTGCTGTTTGGATCGTCGTCAGAGAGAGTGTCCGACCTTTTGTGTATGATTGATCCGGTTCATGCTTCACCAAAAGGAAGCATGAATGACCATCTCGAAA
>NZ_JBLXEM010000070.1:0-6187 GCF_048263065.1 Thioclava sp. | reverse complement strand
AACCTGCCCGAAGGCACGGAAATGGTCATGCCGGGCGACAACCTGAAGTTCGAAGTCGAACTGATCGCACCGATCGCCATGGAAGACGGTCTGCGTTTCGCTATCCGCGAAGGCGGCCGCACCGTCGGCGCTGGCGTGGTGTCGAAAATCCTCGCTTGATTGGGGCTTCGGGGCCGCGTTTGTGGCCTCGGATACCTGATGCGAAGAAGAATTTGGATGGTGCGCCGACAGGCGCGCCATTCGCTCTTGACAGACTCAGGGCAGCCCCGTAGGGGACGCCTCTGATCTAGCTTTAGATTAAAGGTTCGATGCAGACACATATGAGGTGTCGTCTGCCTCTCAATCTTCACGCCATGCGAGAGGCATGACACATGAACGGCCAAAATATCCGCATCCGGCTCAAGGCGTTCGATTTCCGTGTGCTGGACGCCAGCACTCAAGAAATCGTTAACACCGCGAAGCGCACGGGTGCTACGGTGCGCGGACCCATTCCGCTGCCCAACAAAATTGAGAAATTCACGGTTCTGCGTGGTCCGCACATTGACAAGAAGTCGCGCGACCAGTGGGAAATCCGTACGCATAAGCGTCTTCTCGACATCGTCGATCCGACCCCGCAAACCGTGGACGCGCTGATGAAGCTCGACCTGGCTGCTGGTGTCGACGTCGAGATCAAGGTGTAAGGAGGGTCACATGCTTCGTACTGGTATTATTGCCAAGAAGTTGGGGATGACCCGGCTTTTCCTTGAAGATGGTCGTCAGGTTCCTGTGACCGTTCTTCAACTCGACAGCTTGCAGGTTGTGGCACAGCGCACGTCCGAACTCGACGGCTATTCGGCCGTTCAGCTTGGTGCGGGCGAGGCGAAAGCCAAGCGCACGACCGCTGCAATGCGTGGTCACTTCGCCAAGGCGAATGTGGCGCCCAAGCGCAAGGTCGCGGAATTCCGCGTTGCCGCCGAAAACCTGATCGAAGTGGGTGAGGAAATCACCGCCGATCATTACTTCGAAGGTCAGTTCGTGGATATCGCGGGCACCTCGATTGGTAAGGGGTTTGCGGGCGCGATGAAGCGTCACAACTTTGCCGGTCTGCGCGCCACGCACGGCGTCTCGATCAGCCACCGGTCGCATGGTTCGACTGGTCAGTGTCAAGACCCCGGTAAGGTGTTCAAAGGCAAGAAAATGGCTGGCCACATGGGCGCTGCCCGCGTGACGACCCAGAACCTGCAAGTGGTGAAAACCGATGCAGATCGCGGTCTGATCATGGTCAAAGGCTCGGTTCCCGGCGCCAAGGGCGGTTGGGTTACGGTCAAGGATGCGGTGAAAAAGCCGCTCTCTGACAACGTGATCTATCCGGCTGCGCTGAAATCGGCTGCTGCTGCTGCGCATAAGGCTGCTGAAGCCGCCGCCGCCGCTGCCGCTGCTGAGGAAGAAGCTGCACGTCAGGCCGCTGAGGCCGAAGCTGCTGCAGCCGAAGCCGCCGCGCTCAAGGAAGCTGAAGCGTCGATCGAGGCCGATAAGGCCGACGGTGGCGACGCTGCGCCTGAGGGAGACAAAGAATGAAACTCGATGTGATCAAGCTCGACGCCGGTAAATCCGGTTCGATCGACCTCGCGGATGAGATCTTTGGACTCGAGCCGCGCGCCGACATCTTGCACCGTGTGGTGCGCTGGCAGCGTGCGAAAGCACAGGCTGGCACTCACTCGACGCTCGGTCGTTCGGACGTGTCCTACTCGACCAAGAAGATCTATCGCCAAAAGGGCACGGGCGGCGCACGCCACGGCTCTCGCAAGGCTCCGATCTTCCGCAAAGGTGGCGTCTATAAAGGCCCGACCCCGCGCAGCCACGCCCACGACCTGCCCAAGAAGTTCCGGGCACTCGGTCTGAAGCATGCGCTGTCGTCCAAAGCCGCAACCGGCAATCTGATCGTTTTGGAGAACGCTGAGATGGCAGGGTCCAAAACCAAGGATCTGGCAAAAGCTGCCAAGGAGTTGGGTTGGAAACGCGTGCTGGTGATCGACGGGGCCGAGGTGAATGAAAACTTCGCCAAAGCCGCGCGCAACATCGAAGGCATCGACGTGCTGCCCTCGATGGGTGCCAACGTTTATGATATCCTTTTGCGTGACACGCTTGTGATCACGAAGGCGGGTATCGAAGCTCTGGAGGCCCGTCTGAAATGAGCAAGCTTGAAATGAATGCGAAACCCGAACATTACGACGTGATCGTCAAGCCGATCATCACCGAGAAAGCCACGATGGCCTCGGAGCATGGTGCGGTGGTTTTCGAAGTGTCGAAAGACAGCTCGAAGCCGCAGATCAAAGACGCCGTCGAAGTTCTCTTCGGCGTCAAGGTGAAGGCGGTCAACACCACCATCATCAAAGGCAAGACCAAGCGGTTCCGGGGTACCCCCGGTCGTCGCTCGGACGTGAAAAAAGCCTATGTGACGCTTGAAGAAGGCAACACGATCGACGTCTCCACTGGCCTGTAATCTGGCTGAGTCAAAACATTGGAGAGGCCCTCGCGCAAGCGGGGGCCTTTTTGTTTGGTGCGGTCTCGTGCGGTCGAAAGGGCGGGGCAGGGGCCTCACTTCTCGCGCAGGTAGCTTTCGGAGACGAAGCCCTTCAGGCTGCGCGCGCGCTCAAGCGTAACCTCGCACCAGCGCGTATTGCCAAGGCGCTGACAATTCTGCACCTTAACCCTCGTGCCGTTAGGAAGCCCGACGATCACCTTATACCCGACGCCCGGCCCTTCGCGCATCTTGAGCATATCCTCGCCCTTGACGCCGTAAACCTCATAGCTGCCGCGCCAACTGTCGGCGAGGGCAGGGGTGGCCACGAGACCTGCGACAAGAAGGGGGCTGGCCAACGCAAGCATTCGGATTTGACGCATCGTTTTCTCCTGTTATTTTTTGCCTCGCCGCCCAGTTTGCATGGAGCGCGAGCGAAACGCCAGTTGCCTGCGCGATTGCGTGCGAAACAGGGTTGCTTCCTATAGACACCCCTCGCCATCCCTGCTAGCTACGCGCCAGTCTCGCGGCCTCGGATTCGTTCCGGGGCCGGTGACTTTTGCATTCGGGGACCTTCGGGGCCCTACACATAAGCAGGCGGGGCAACCCGTCTCAAGCTAACGGAAGACAGAAAGCATGGCACTCAAGTCGTATAAACCGACGACGCCGGGCCAGCGTGGGCTGGTTCTGATCGACCGTTCGGAGCTTTGGAAAGGCCGTCCGGTCAAAGCCCTCACAGAGGGTTTGACCAAGACAGGTGGCCGGAACAACACCGGGCGGATCACGATGTGGCACAAAGGTGGTGGCGCGAAGCGTCTCTATCGCATCGTCGATTTCAAACGTCGCAAATTTGACATCTCGGCAACCGTCGAGCGTATCGAATATGACCCCAACCGCACTGCCTTTATTGCGCTCGTGCGCTATGAAGACAACGAGGTTGCCTATATCCTCGCACCCCAGCGTCTTGCTTTGGGTGACCGCGTGATCGCATCGGCCAAGGCCGACGTGAAGCCCGGCAACGCGATGCCCTTCTCGGGCATGCCGATCGGGACGATTGTTCACAACGTCGAACTCAAGCCCGGCAAGGGCGGTCAAATCGCACGCGCCGCAGGCACCTACGCCCAGTTCGTGGGTCGTGACGGTGGCTACGCGCAGCTGCGTTTGTCCTCGGGCGAGCTGCGTCTCGTGCGTCAGGAATGCATGGCCACCATCGGTGCCGTGTCCAACGCTGATCACAGCAACCAAAACCTCGGTAAAGCCGGTCGTAAGCGCCACATGGGCGTGCGTCCGACCGTTCGCGGTGTTGCAATGAACCCGATCGACCACCCGCATGGTGGTGGTGAAGGTCGCACTTCGGGTGGCCGTCATCCGGTGACGCCGTGGGGCAAGCCGACTAAAGGCAAGCGCACCCGCGTCAACAAGAAGACGGACCAGTACATCCTGCGTTCGCGTCACGCGAAGAAAAAGGGTCGTTAAGATATGTCTCGTTCTGTTTGGAAAGGCCCATTTGTTGACGCCTATCTGCTGAAAAAAGCAGAGAAGTCGCGCGATGCGGGCAAAAACGATGTGATCAAGATCTGGTCGCGCCGTTCCACCATCCTGCCGCAATTCGTGGGTCTCACGTTTGCAGTGTATAACGGCCACAAGCATATCCCGGTGAACGTCACCGAGGAAATGATCGGCCAGAAATTCGGTGAATACTCGCCGACCCGCACCTATTACGGGCATGCGGCTGACAAAAAAGCCAAGAGGAAGTAATCGTCATGGGTAAGGAAAAGAATCCGCGCCGCGTGGCGGACAACGAAGCAATGGCAAAAACCAAGATGCTTCGCACCTCGCCGCAAAAGCTCAACCTTGTTGCTGCGATGATCCGCGGTAAAAAGGTCGACAAAGCTCTCACCGATCTGACCTTCTCGAAGAAGCGGATCGCGGGCGACGTCAAGAAATGCCTGCAATCGGCAATCGCCAACGCTGAGAACAACCACGGTCTTGATGTGGACGAACTCGTCGTTGTCGAAGCTTGGGTTGGCAAAAACCTGGTGATGAAGCGTGGCCGTCCGCGGGCACGGGGCCGTTTCGGCAAGATCATGAAGCCGTTTTCGGAAATCACCATCAAGGTGCGTCAGATCGAGGAGCAAGCGTAATGGGTCAGAAGGTCAATCCGATCGGCATGCGCCTCCAGGTCAACCGCACCTGGGATAGCCGCTGGTACGCCGACACCAAAGACTACGGTAACCTGCTGCTGGAAGATCTCAAAATCCGCGAGTTCATCCACAAGGAAGCCAAGCAGGCCGGCGTCAGCCGCGTCATCATCGAGCGTCCGCACAAGAAATGCCGTGTGACCATTCACGCAGCACGTCCGGGCGTCATCATCGGCAAGAAAGGCGCAGACATTGAATCGCTGCGCAAGAAGCTGGCGAACTTCACCGACAGCGAGCTGCACCTGAACATCGTCGAAATCCGCAAGCCGGAACTCGACGCGCAGCTTGTGGCCGAGTCGATCGCTCAGCAGCTTGAGCGTCGTGTTTCGTTCCGTCGCGCGATGAAGCGCTCGGTGCAAAACGCAATGCGCATCGGTGCACTGGGTATTCGTGTGAACGTCGCTGGCCGTCTTGGCGGCGCCGAGATCGCGCGTACCGAGTGGTATCGTGAGGGTCGCGTGCCGCTGCACACCCTGCGTGCCGATATCGACTACGCCTTGTCCGAAGCCATGACCCCTTACGGGATCATCGGGATCAAGGTGTGGATCTTCAAAGGCGAGATCATGGAACATGATCCGCAAGCTCGCGACCGCAAGCACGCTGAGGCCCAAGAGGGTCCGGCACCGCGCGGCCCGCGTCGCGATCATCGCTGAGGGAGTAGATAGTCATGCTGCAACCGAAACGGACGAAATTCCGCAAGATGCACAAAGGCCGCATTCACGGCGAAGCCAAAGGCGGCTTTGACTTGAACTTCGGTCACTTCGGCCTCAAGGCCACCGCTCCCGAGCGCGTCACGGCACGCCAGATCGAGGCGGCTCGCCGCGCGATCACGCGTCACATGAAGCGTCAGGGCCGTGTTTGGATCCGGATCTTCCCGGATACCCCGGTGACCGCGAAGCCGACCGAAGTGCGTATGGGTAAAGGTAAGGGTTCGGTCGATTACTGGGCCGCCCGCGTCAAACCCGGCCGCGTGATGTTCGAAATCGACGGTGTGAACGAAGTCATCGCCCGCGAGGCCCTGCGCCTCGGCGCCGCGAAACTCTCGGTCGCCTGCCGCATCGTCGAGCGTCAGGACTGGTAAGAGGGCGTAGCTGCGTAAGGCAGTTTCGGACTTGGTTCCAGTGACAGACAAACGAAAGCCCCCGTCGAGCAATCGGCGGGGGCTTTTGGTTTGTGGGGGGGCGGTGGCTTTGAGCCCGAAGTGACAAATGCTGCATTGGGCCTAGATGCCGGCCATGAGGCGGGAACCGGAAGTTCGCTGCATGTGCCCGGTGTTCATCATGTGACCGATAAAAGCTGCCATTCCAGATCGGGGAAGACACTCATCGGAGTATAAACATCATCCATAAATCAATTCCCCTGATGCGTTGAATCTTTTTCCTCGACGTCATCCATCGCAGCCTTAAGAACTGACCTGAGCCCCAAGTTCCCTCCAGCTCTGGGCGGAGTCCTTAGGGTTAAATCTTTGGCGTTAGGCCGCCATCTT
>NZ_JBLXEM010000069.1:0-6282 GCF_048263065.1 Thioclava sp. | reverse complement strand
CTCATATCACCGCTCCCTTTTGCAGAGCCGTGAATCAGAACTGAGTGTCGAAATCAATGCATCCTGACCCTAGAAGTCGGCGAAGAAGATCAGGATAACAAGCCACACAAGATATTCGCTTCGCGCACGCTCCGCGTCCGGGTCGATACGGATGAGTACGGTAATGTCGTCGCGACCAGTGCATATGACATCGACTACCGCCATTGCGGGGATTTGACGCGCCCAACTGCGGGATTGATTGCAGCGGATGATAGCGCGTGTAAGGTGCGGTTACCCGTGGGACATCCAATTCACCGATTTTAGCTTTTCTCTGAGGGCTTCGTAAGGCGTCTTTCCGTTGTGGGCACCATGCGGTCGATGGAAGTTGTAAAAGCGTTTCCATTCGTCCAATTTCGCTTCGAGATCGACATCGCCTTTGTAGCTGAGGAGTTGGTAGAACTCCTGGCCGTCAGAGCGGTGCGATCATTCGACCTTTCCGTTGAGCTGGGGCGTCCCGCGCTTGATGTAGGCGTGGCGGATGCCCAGATCCTTGAGATGCCAATGGAATTTCGTTTGGAACTCATGGCCGTTGTCCGCTGCCCGGCAGGGTTATGCGCAGCATGATCCCGAGAGGGGGGGCGTATTTCTCGGATGCGGAATGGGAACTTTTCGATGATGTGATTTGCGAAATCTATGGCATTGGCCTGAGTGTGTCTTTCGTAAATCTTTAGAGCCCGAACCCGCGTCGCATCCGTTGGCTGGCAAGACATGTTTACATGTCTGAGAAGCGTCAATCGCAGCATATTGAAATCGGCGCATCTTTTCACCTTTGAACGTCAGGAACTTAACGTCCATCTGGATGTGATGCCCCGGCACCTGTTTCTGATAGCGCTTGGTGTGAACTTTGCGCATACGGGTGCCACGCGGAAGGCGGTTCATGCCATGGCGGCGCAAGATGCGTGAAACGGTCGCGTCAGACATTTTGATGTCGTGATCGCGCTCCAGACACCAAACGATCCGCATTGGGCCGAGGTGGTATTTGCGGCGAAGATAAAGCATTTTTTCTTCGCGCTCGGGCGGTGTCCTGTTGGCGTGCCATTTTGGGATCGGCGGCGCGTTGATCAAGCCCGCTTCGCCGCGTCCACCGTAGGCTTGCCGCCACCGATAGAAACTGGATCGGCCGGTCCCAAAATAGCGGTAAGCTTTCGCGACGTGACCGATCTCATCTGCGTATTTCAGTATTCGCAGCTTGCGCTGAATCTCGCGTTGATCCTTGGTCATGCACATCTAATTCGTCCCAAAACTGGGAGGTTAAAGAAGATGTCCCACGGGTAACGGCATATCTACAATCTTCACTGATCCGAGCGGCACAATTTTCGCGCGCCGAGGGGCTCTCGCGCGCCAACAGGAGCACTGTTTTGGGACAGCCAAAGGCACATCACATGCAGGGAGACACGCAGCGGGCGCGTGGCTCTGCGCGTGTGCCTGCAGCGCATTTTGCACGGCTTGAGGCTGCGCGCAAAAAGGTGACGCAACTGGTGATCGACAACCCGCGCTACGGCCCGATCTTTCAACACCTTGAGCGCGAGATAGAACTGGAGCGGCCCTCATTGATCCGTTTCGCTTGATCGCGCGCTCGGTGGTCCATCCAGACGATGACATCGCGCTCTGGATAAGTGCTGTCGCTCACCGCCAGCCCGCCTTGCGCATCGACGACAACAAGCGAACAGGTCGCATCGAAACCGATACCCGCCACGTTCCGGGCGTCGACCTGTCCCTTGGTTAAAGCCTCGCGCACGGCAGCGCATACGGCTTGCCATATCTGCGCACTCGACTGTTCGACACGACCAAGATCGTCAGACCAGATGTCGAGCGGGTGTTTACCCACTGCCAGAAGGCCCCCTAGAGCGTCGAATAATCCCGCTCGAGCGGACCCGGTTCCAACATCGATTCCGATGAATAATTCACCCACCAAGATTACCTCCCCTCGTTCGCTGCCAACATCCATAGCGACATCAACAAGCGAACGCCAACCCGAGACAGATCACGCAGCGGCACTGGCAGGAGCTACTGAGGCGGCTTCCCAACTTCGCCTAAGACCCCACTGGTTAACGTGTCAATGCCCGGCACATTAGGAAGTGGCATTGTTACAAGAGATCCGTGCGGATATAAGCTCGCTCCATAGCGCCGCCAACTACTTGCTCGTCTGACGTCAGCACCCGTGGGACTGATTTGGGGATTTGAACAACGGGGGATTTCTGGTTCATCTTATCGTTTAGGAGGTCGAGATGGTTTCGCGCAGGTCCTGCTGCCCGCAGGGTGAACGCTCAGCTGACTATGCGTGAGATCGACCCCGCGACGATCGAGCGCGCGCCCCGACCCGAGCCAGAAGAGCTAGGTCTCCTTCATCCATGACAAAAGCAGAGCAAGGGCTAGAAAATTGCAGTTTTCGGCCCTGACCGGATGAGGTGGGTGGCTCCTGCTCCACCGGCATCGAATGTGCCAAAGTGCAGTTGTTATGAACTGCTAGGAAAGGAGCCACTCAATGACAGTTAAGACAGTAGGCCTAGATTTGGCCAAGGATGTTTTTCAAGTTCACGGTATTTCTGAGAGTGGGCGCGTGATCTTCAACAAGGCAATCAAGCGTGCGAAGCTTTTGGCGTTCTTTGAGACGCTGCCACCATGTATGGTCGGAATGGAGGCCTGTGGATCAGCCCATCACTGGGGTCGCACGTTGCGCAAGTTTGGTCATGACGTCAGGCTAATGCCAGCAAACTATGTGAAGCCTTATGTCAAACGCGGAAAGACAGATGCGGTGGACGCGGAGGCAATTTGCGAAGCCGTCAGGCGCCCGACGATGCGCTTTGTCGAGATCAAGACCGAGGATCAACAGGCTATTCTATCGATCCACCGCACGCGGGATCTGGCAGTCCGGCAGCGCACCCAGCTGGCCAATATGATCCGCAGTCTGCTGCGCGAGTTCGGGCATATCTTACCTATAGGGATCGAAGCGGTGACGGCCTTTGCGAAGCGCCACCTTGACGGTGATCACCCGGATATGCCCGAGATCGCGAACGGAATGCTTGGTATCCAATGCTATCAGTTCATCGGTTTGAACGAGCGCATCGAAGGCTACTCAAAGATGATCGAACAACATGCTCTGCTAAATGCTGATGCGCGCAGATTGATGCGCATGCCAGGAATTGGGCCAATAACGGCATCGGCCATTGTCGCCACGATCGGGGACGCAAAACAATTCCGCACCGCGCGCGATCTAGCGGCTTGGCTGGGGCTGACCCCGCTCAACAAATCCAGTGGCGGCAAGGAGCGATTGGGCAAGATCACAAAGGCTGGCGACCGCTACATTCGCAAGCTTCTGGTCGTCGGCATGACGTCTCGCGCCGTGATGGCGAAGCGCTCACCTGAAAAAGTAGATTTGTGGACGGCGAAGATCATCGCGGAGAAACCGTTCCGGCTGGCAACAGTCGCGATGGCAAACAAAGCAGCGCGTTCCATCTGGGCGATACTCACAAAGAAACAGGAATACCGGCAGCCCGCGTTCTGACCGCGCCGACTGCCTACGAGATGCAAGACGTTGAAGTGATGATGCGGAATTAAGTCAACCAAGAGCAAGGACACTCCGGGAATGGCTGCGGCCCTCTTCAGAGGCCGATAACCCGATTGGAACCTCGCTCGCGGAATTCATCAGGGCCAGTGGAGGCAATGCCAAAACATAAACAGGCCGGACAGACGACAGTACTGACGAAAATGACCGCAAACATCGACAGAAAACGCTTGCAATGCAGGAGCCACCCACAGAGGACGTTCGAGGCAGAGGTCTTCGCCGCAGCGCGGCTTCACCAGACCAGCCATTCGTGCATCGCGCGGCATTTTCGAAAACCAGCCGGTCGCCCTGCGGAAGAGGCGCCCCTATGCGGCGGGCGCGCTTTTCTCGAAAGCACTCTGGGACGGCTCCAGCGATGAAGCCTAATGAATCATGCTACGCGTCATTCAGACACCAACGACATTGGGGCGAAGGGTGTGGAAGATATACAGCACTTCGGCTTTCTCATGATCCCCCACATCAGCATTCGTCAACGCCTTCATCAGATCATCGACGGCCGCCATATATTCATTGTCGGAAATATTCATGTGTTTGTGCGCGCTAAGCATGTCTAGCCCGTCATACGTGTTGGGCCCGCCCGAGCCCATCGAGAAGAAATCAGCTGCCTTCTTTTTCATAGCGACCGGATCGCTGCCCGCGAAACGCTTGCCAATCAACGGATTAGCCATGTGGTTATCGACGAGGTCGGATGCGATTTGGGCGATTGCGTTAGCGCCTCCGAGGCGCGCATAAAGAGTATCGGTCATAGCTTTCTCCATTGTCCTAGAGGGGCCTGACTAAGGGTGAAAGAAATAAGATCTTACCGATAGTCCTGAAACTGGACTCTCAAGGGGGGCGACAGCTAGCCCGCGATCTTCTTTTGCGCGGCGAAATGACTGAGGCCCAACCATCGGGCCATGGATCGGGCCAATGCAGGGTCTCCATCAACCAAGAGCTTCGATTGAGACTCTTTCACCGAATATAGCCCCATCCAAATGGCAGTCATGGTTTTGAGGTCCGTGGTGACACAAAGATCAACCTCAAACCCCGGATCCGTCGCACACAGATCGACTTCGATCTTTGCTTTGGGATCAATGATCAGCCACCATTCGCGACGATTGGTGGGGAGTTCGGGGTAGCAGAACTGCACGACAGTTCGTTGCGATGGCAGCGGCGCAGGGTTGATGTTGCGCCGCATGTCCCACATCAAAAGCGCAGGATCTAGGTTTTCTAAAGTGGCTTGGGTCTCTATCCATTTCTGCCCCCAGATACCAAAAGATTCGATGATGTGTTTGAGATCCCGCCCGGCCGTAGTCAGCAAATATTCGTAAATACCCACCTCATCGGTTACAGGCGCGCGCACGACGATCCCGGCAGCCTCAAGCTCCTTCAGACGTTGTGACAGAAGTGTGGGCGACATCCGGGGAACGCCGCGCCGAAGGTCCCCGAACCGCGTAGAGCCTTCCAGAAGTTCACGGACAAGAACCATGGTCCATCGCGTGCAGAGAACTTCGGATGCCATCGCAACCGGGCAGAATTGCTGATAGCTCCCTCTCGTCATTCGAGCGACCTCAAAAGGCCAAAATGACCTAAAGCTGCAGTCTAGCATTATAAGCGCAGAACATCATTCGAATTTCAGCGGAGCGATCAGAAGGAAAGCCGGAACCTGCATAGCTGCTTTTCGACCAGTTCAGCACTCTGCAACACGGTCTCAAAGCGGACCTCGGATGCGCCGCAGCACTTCGTGATAAATTGAGATGTCAACGTCGGGTTGTCGATGAGGGAGGGTATGGCGGATCGGAGAATCAGTCATGCAAACACCAAACTTACCTACCATTCGTGCGCTTCGGCCTGCTTGGAACAAGGGCCGCATCGTTGGGCAAAAGCGACCGCTCAAGCCCAAGCATGTCTGGGCGATCCGCGTTCGGCTTGAGCTGGCAGAGAACCATCGTGATCTGGCTCTGTTCAATATGGCGATCGACAGCAAGCTGCGTGGCTGCGATCTGGTCAAGATGAAGGTCGTCGACGTTATGTCGACTGGCCAGATCAAGGAGCGGGCGTCCGTTTTGCAAAGCAAGACGCAGAATCCGGTGCGGTTCGAAATCTCGGACGGCACACAGGCATCGATGGCAAAATGGATGCAAGACACGCTCATGATAGGGTCCGAATATCTCTGGCCGGGACGTTTTCACGAACGGCTTCACATCTCGACACGGCAATATGCTCGGATCGTTCGTGATTGGGTGACATCAATCGGTCTCGAAGCAAGCGCCTATGGCACCCACTCGATGCGTCGAACGAAGGTAACGCAGATTTACAAAAAGACGGGAAACTTGCGCGCCGTCCAGCTTTTGCTTGGGCATACCAAAATGGACAGCACTGTTCGCTATCTTGGTGTCGAGCTCGAAGACGCCCTCGCCATCTCAGAGGCCATTGAAATATAGACAGCAGGGCCGTCTTCACGGACGGCCCTGAGCCGACATTCGACTTGCCCTTCCGGAGATTCCTGAAGCTGTCATTCATACATAGCGCAGCATTTGAGTTTGTTGATTCAGCCCCATCAGGGGCTCTGTTGCACAAATCATGTGATAGACGAGGTTACCCCTTCCCCGGACAGACTTATCCCACAGGCTCCGTGATCGGGATTCCGAGCGCAGTGTAGCCGTTCAGGACGGCGATGCGGACCTGGAGCTCAGCGA
>NZ_JBLXEM010000068.1:0-6445 GCF_048263065.1 Thioclava sp. | reverse complement strand
TGAGCGGGTTTACCTGCCCGTCATGCGGCGAGGTCACGCATATTTTCCATCAGGGCGGCGCAAGCAAGATTGCGACCTCATTGGGGGTGGCGTTCCTTGGGGCGGTGCCGCTTGATCCGGCTATCGTTGATAGTGGCGACAATGGCGTGCCGCTGGTCGTCGCCGCCCCCGACAGCCCTGCCGCGCGAGCCTATAGTGCCATCGCTGATACGTTGACGGGCGATATCGCGCCCGCGCCGGGTGTGCAGATTCCGTTTGACTGGCATCTGGACACCGGAACCGGCAAGCCTGATCCCGTCACACCCCAACCCGCGATTGCGACAGACCGTCTACTGGCATTGGATTTTGATGCGCAGGGGCTAAAGATCCGCTGGTCAGAGCATACCCAAACCATCGACCCGCGCGATTTGCGACTGGCGTGCAATTGCGCGGCGTGTCGTGACGAAATCAGCGGCAAGCGGTTGCTGAACCCCGCGCAGGTGCCCGCAGATGTGGTGCCGGCGCGGATCTGGAGCGTTGGAAACTATGCAATCGGGGTGGCGTTCAGCGATGGGCACGCCTCGGGTATCTATCCGCTTGGCACGTTGCGCGCGATTGAAACGACGCAGGCCGAAGATGTCTGAGGCTCCCATGCCACGCCGGATACGCGCACAGGCATCAACGCTTGATGCGCAAACGATGCGGTTCATCCTTGAGACACCGATCCCGCCCGGCAAGGCGGGCCAGTTTGACGCCCCGGATGCGGAGGTGCCGCTGGCTGTGGCGTTATTCGACATCGATGGCGTGCGAAAGCTGACGGTGAGCGGCGAGACGATTGTGCTGACCTGCGCCCCCGGTTGCGACTGGGGCGCGCTCAAGGCACCGGTTGCCGCCGCGATCCGGGCTGTGCTTGCGCAAAGCGATCAACCGCTTGGACCGCTGGGGGCTGGGGCAACGCCGCTTACCGGTGACACGGCGCTGCTGGCAAGGACAAACGAGGTTCTCGAAGCGCAGGCCAACCCCTCAATCGCCAAGCACGGCGGTCGTGTAAGCGCGGAAAGTTTCAGGGACGGGGTCGTCTATCTGCGTATGTCGGGGGGCTGTCATGGCTGTGCGGCCTCGTCACGTACATTGCGCGAGGGGGTCGAGCGTATTTTGCGTGCGGCCCTGCCAGAGATCCGCGAAATCATCGACCTGACGGACCATGCAAGCGGTGAAAATCCGTTTTATCAGGACGGTTCGGGCCAGCCGCCCACGTTTACGCGCATGGTTCCTCCCGAGCACATCGCTTGGAAAGAAGGCGCGTTGACGATCAACCCGGACTATCTGGCACCGCGCCTTGGGTTGGCGCGCGCGCAATTTCTGGCCGGCCTGGAAAGCGGCGAAGTCACGTTCACAAACGAGGCCGCGTCCGGCACAGATACAGACATCACCCTTGTAATCGTGCGCACGTCGCTGCGGGCATGGGCGGCCGAGGTGCTGGCAGATGGAACCGCAAGAGAAGTGCCACCGCCGCGACTGACGACGGCGGCGGCGGATCGCCCTGCAAACGCCCTGTCGCGCCGGGTGCGGGCACACCTTGCCGCATTGCCTACCGACAAGCTGCCGATCACCTATGTCGGTCTCGCGCGTGCGTTAGGCCTGTATGCGCCGGGATCGGTGCGCAAGATCACCGCCGCACTCGAGGTCACCATGCGCGAGGATGCCGCCGCCGGGCGCGCGTTCATTGCCGCCCGCGCGGTATCACGCGGCCCTACTCAAAGCCCAGGCCAAGGCTTTTTCGAGCTGGCCCGTGCGCTGGGGCAGGGCGCACGATCTGGCGAAACCGAAGCAGAGTTTCACCACCGCCAAATGCTGGCCAGCGGCGCACCGGTATGACGGCAGGTGGCACCGCGACGGGCCGATTGGCGATGCGCCTACATACGCAGGTAATACACCAACAGGTCAAACTGTAGGAACGACAGCACCAATGCGGCGTTTAGCACCCAGGCCACGCTTAACAATCGCGTCAGATCCCGCCAGAACGGCGCCGCGTTGGGGGCGCATCGCCAGAGTCCGACGACAAGCCAGCCACAATAGCAGGCCGAAACAAGGATCAGCCCCTGCTGCAAGGCGATCTCGTGCAGATCGAAGGCGGTAAAAAACAGCGCCGCTATGACCGAACTGGCCACAACGCCATACCTGCCGCGCGCGCATGTCGAGACGATCTCGGCCGCCAGCTATATGGCCCTGACGTCGGAGGCGGCGGAATGAGTGACGCCCCGAAGATCCTGCTCGCGGATCATCTGAAGACGCTAAAGCTGCCGACCTTCCTGAGGGAATACGACAAGCTCGCCCGACAATGCGCCGCCGAAGGCCAGGATCACGTCCAGTTCCTGGCTCGCCTGGTCGAGTTGGAACTGATCGACCGGGAACGGCGGATGATCGAGCGGCGCATCAAGGCGGCGAAGCTCCCGACCGCTAAGAGCCTCGACAGCTTCGACTTCAAGGCGATCCCCAAGCTGAACAAGATGCAGGTTCTGGAACTGGCCCGCTGCGAATGGCCTTACGGCGATGCTGGAATCGCCTACCGGCTAACAGATAGAGCGGCGTGATAACGTCATCGCTCTCGGGCCGAGCTGCACGGGCAAGACCCATGTTGCCCTCGGGCTCGGGCTAGCGGCCTGCCAGAAAGGCGTGCCGGTCCGCCTCACCACGGCTGCCGCGCTGGTCAACGAGTTGATGGAAGCCCGCGACGAACGACGGCTGCTCCGTCTGCAAAAGCAGATGGGCACCGTCAAGCTGCTCATCATCGATGAGCTGGGCTTCGTGCCGTTATCCAAGACCGGTGCAGAGCTTTTGTTCGAGTTGATGTCGCAGCGCTACGAGCGCGGCTCCACGATGATCACCAGCAACCTGCCGTTCGACGAATGGACCGAAACCTTCGGCACCGAACGCCTGACTGGCGCTCTTCTCGATCGGCTGACCCACCATGTCAGCATCCTCGAGATGAATGGTGAGAGCTACAGGCTCGCCCAAAGCCGCGCCCAAAAAGTCGAAGCAGGCACCTGATCACCCGTCACAGGATTGGCCCTGGAGAAACCACTACAACACCAAACGACCCCATAGTGCCCTGGGCTATCGCCCACCTGCGCCTGAGGCCATCGTAACGATGGACCAAAGGCCGATCATGCACTAACTTTTAGTTTGGACCACTCAAGTGGGGCTGCTCACCGACCTTCAAGAAAATTGCACACATTCACGTTCATTTAGCTGAACGCAAAGTGCTCATATGTTCAGTTAATTGCACAAGTATTTGACTCCATGCCTTCAATGAGTGTAAATGTTCATTAGGTTGGACGCAAAGCACCTTTACGTCTATCTAACCACACAAAGGCATGTGCAACATGAAGCGCAAAAGAAGTTACTCGCGGATTACGAAACAAGCGCTGTCGATCTTCGGCAAATTGATCCGCGTTGGCCGTACTGAGCGCGGCATGACGGCGCAAGAACTTGCAGATCGCGCCGGGATCAGCCGCACCACTCTCTACAACATCGAAAAAGGCGCGCCCGGCCCAGAGATTGGCACGGTCTTCGAGGTTGCAGCACTCGTCGGCATCCGACTGTTTGATTTCGACGACCGCACTTTAGCCATGCACAGTGCCCGCCTTGACGCAAAACTAACGCTGTTGCCCAAGAGCGTTCGGGCCTCCAAGCAGGAGGTCGACGATGACTTCTAAGTTTGCTCAACACAAAGATGCCTTTGTCTGGATTTGGCTGCCGGAAAATGCAGACCCTGTGGTTGCCGGGCGCATCACACAAGACGGGACTCGTTGCGTCTTCAACTACGGCGCCAGCTATCTCGACCACAAAAATGCGATCCCGATATACGAGCCGGAGCTCCCGCTCCGCCGCGGCCTCATTGAGCCGGCCGCTAGCCTGTCCATGGCGAGTTGCATCCGCGACGGTTCTCCGGATGCCTGGGGCCGTAGAGTCATCATTAACCGTCTGGTAGGTGCGAAAGCCGCCGAGGCCGAAACCAGTAGTATCTCCGAGATCTCCTACTTGCTTGAAACCGGCTCTGACCGCATTGGGGCCCTCGACTTCCAAAAGTCCGCGACAGAATATGTTCCGCGCCTAAAGTCAGGGGCGACATACGAAGAGCTCATTGAGGCGGCAGACCGTATTGAAAAAGGCGTACCACTGACACCTGCACTCGATCAAGCGCTCAACCATGGGACCTCAATTGGGGGTGCGCGCCCAAAAGCACTCATTGATCGTGGTGACCGCAAGATGATCGCAAAGTTCTCGTCGAGCAGCGATCTTTACAGCGTTGTGAAGGCGGAATTCATCGCGATGAAGCTCGGTGCGGCGAGCGGTCTTAATGTGGCGCCGGTTTCGATGATCGCGGCAGGGGGCAAGGACGTGCTCTTGATTGAACGCTTCGATCGGACCCAAGCGAACGGGGGTTGGCATCGCAAAGCCATGGTGTCTGCGCTGACAATACTCGGGCTTGATGAGATGATGGCGCGCTACGCCTCCTATGAAGATCTTGCCGAGATCATCCGTCACCGATTCACCGAGCCCAAGAAAACGCTTCGGGAATTATACGGGAGAATTTGTTTCAACATCCTATGTGGTAACACGGACGATCACGCGCGAAACCATGCTGCTTTTTGGGACGGCAAGATGCTCACGCTCTCTCCAGCATATGATATCTGTCCGCAAGGTCGAACTGGCAATGAGGCGACGCAGGCAATGCTTATTCGGGGTGAGAACCGCATGAGCACGCTCAACAGCTGCATCGCTGCGGCACCTGATTTCTTGCTCACCGATGATGAGGCGATCGCTATCATCGAGCAACAAATTAACACGATCGCTGGTGAATGGGAGGGGGTCTGTCAAGAGGCTGAACTCAGCGAGACTGACAAGAATCTTTTTGCCGGTCGCCAATTCCTGAACGCCTATTGCATCGAAGATCTGCCCGAAAAATATGCCGCGCTGAACCGTCTCTTTGATAGATCGCGCAGTCACATCGTAAATTGATGCCACTGTGTCTCAAATTGTGCAGCACGGATTGGAGCACTATGCCCCAATTCTTTTCACTCGGATAAAGGAAATGTCCCGCGAGTAACGGCATATCTACAGAAAAAAGATGGGCCGCCCGCGCACAGACACTGAAGCCATCACGCTTCGCTTGGGCTTGCTTACATTTGCGCTTGTGTATGGTCTGTTTTTCTTTCTATTTCATACGCTTTGATGGAAAGAAATTTTAGCATGTCTTCACTTCAGATCTTAAAAAGTCAACGTCGCGCTCTCGGTCTGTCGCAAGTTCAGGTCGCCACGCGTGCTGGCATCAGCGTCCCCACATTGCGTGAACTCGAAAATGAGCAAGGCACCATCCGTTCGCTGGCGGCTGTATTGCCAGTGCTCAATTTGCGCTGGGCTTGGGCACAAAATAACGAGCGTGCTGTTGAGGCACTCCACGAAAGGCGCAGAGCGTTGGGATTATCGCAAGCCGAAGTGGCGCGCCGTGTCGGTTGTAATCGGCTCACTGTCATTAGCTTAGAGAAGACATTCGTCGGTCGCGTGCCAACGCTGCTGAAAATGCTCACGGTTCTTCGAATGCGCAAAGTGGTTCAGCCAATAGGCGCCGAGAAGGGGCGGCCGCTGATTCCGGCATCAAACGGGTCAGAGCAGGATATCGTCATGACACCGCCTGCGCTTGCACGGGCGATCATCGGGCATTTTTCGCATGCCATGTCGGGTAAAATTCTTGATCCCTCGCGCGGGGAAGGGGCCTTCTACAACCAGTTTCCCAGTCATCTCGAGCGGGATTGGTGCGAAGTTTCTGAGGGGCGCGATTTTTTCACCTGTGACGAGAGGGTGGATTGGGTGATGACAAATCCACCCTGGTCGCAAATTAGGGCGTTTACCCAGCATGCGATGCGGGTTGCGGATAATATTGTCTGGCTTGCCCCATTGACGAATATTACGACGAAAGCGAGGTTGCGCGATCTCGAAGAACACGGCTTTGGCGTATCGGAATTGCTCTTTGTCGATACGCCAAAAAGTGATGGCTGGCCACAAAGCGGGTTTCAGATCGTCGCGGCGCATTTGCGCAAAGGATATCGCGGCGATTGGCGAGTCGGAAGGCTTTAGGTCGTTTTGGAACAGCGCGATTGTGTTCGGCCTTCCGAGATACTGATGTCGGCGGTCATCCTTGGGAGTCACGATTAAAGGCAGAGGTTGCAATTTTCGAATACATCAACGGCTTCTATAATTCTCGCCGCCGACATTCAGCACTCGGCTGGAAAAGCCCCGTCGCTTTCGAACTAAAGGTGGCTTAAACGAGGACTCGGAGCGGCACGAAAGCTTGACAGGACCAGGTCAAATCTCGGTGACAATACAGGGGGGTGCGGACAAAAACTTGGACTGTTTTCACGGCATAAGGCCGAGGCTTTTACGGTATTCGATTGGGCTTCTG
>NZ_JBLXEM010000067.1:0-6602 GCF_048263065.1 Thioclava sp. | reverse complement strand
AGCGCTCCAAGTCGCAACACCTTCAGTCCTGCCCGCAAAAACGTGGCGTATGCACCCGTGTGTACACAACCACGCCGAAGAAACCGAACTCCGCTATGCGTAAAGTCGCCAAGGTGCGTCTGACGAATGGCTTCGAGGTCATCTCCTACATCCCGGGCGAAAAGCACAACCTTCAGGAACACTCCGTGGTTCTGATCCGTGGCGGCCGCGTAAAAGACCTTCCGGGTGTCCGTTACCACATCCTCCGCGGTGTGCTGGATACCCAAGGTGTTAAAGATCGTCGCCAACGTCGTTCGAAGTACGGCGCGAAGCGTCCGAAATAAGGAGAACCAGAGATGTCACGTCGTCACGCCGCTGAAAAACGCGAAGTTCTCCCGGACGCCAAGTATGGTGACCGCATTCTGACCAAATTCATGAACAACCTCATGGTCGATGGTAAGAAGTCCGCTGCGAAAAATCGTCTACAATGCGCTCGAGCGTGTTGAAGGCAAGCTCAAGCGCGAGCCGATCGGGGTCTTCCGCGAAGCTCTCGAGCAGTAAAACCCTCCGTCGAGTGCGTTCGCGCGCGTCGGTGGTGCTACCGCCAGAGTTCCGGTCGAGGTTCGCCCGACCCGTCGCAAGCGCTGTGCAATCCGCTGGCTCATCACCGCTGCGAAAAACCGTAACGGGAACACGATGGAAGAGCGCCGCGGGCGAGCTTCTGGACGCTGTCAACTCGCGCGGTTCGGCTGTGAAAAAACGCGAACACAAGATGGCCGACGCGAACAAAGCGTTCAGCCACTACCGCTGGTAAGGGGTTAACATGGCACGCAATTCCCTTGAACGCTATCGCTTCGGCATCATTGCGCACATTGATGCTGGAAAACGACGACCCGGCGTATCCTGTACTACACAGGCAAATCCACAAAATCGGCGAAGTGCATGATGGCGCTGCGACGATGGACTGGATGGAGCAAGAGCAGAACGTGGCATCACGATCACCTGCTGCAACCACCACCTTCTGGGAACGCACAATCGATCCGGGTCTGGAGCATAACCGCTCAGACAAATACCGTTTCAACATCATCGACCTCCCGGCCGCGTTGCTTCACCATTGAAGTTGAGCGTTCGCTGGCAGTCTCGATGGCGCTGTCGTCCTCTGGATGGCAACGCAGGTGTTGAGCCGCAGACCGAAACCGTTTGGCGCCAAACTGACCGGTACGAAGTTCCGCGCATCGTGTTCGTTAACAAAATGGACAAAACCGGCGCTGACACTTCAACTGCGTGAAGATGATCAAAGACCGTACCGGCACAAATGCTGTGCCGATCGTTCTGCCGATTGGCGCAGAGATCAACTCGAAGGCGTCATCGATCTCGTGACGATGGAAGAGTGGGTCTATCAGGGTGAAGATCTGGGCGCGTCCTGGATCCGTCAGCCGATCCGCGCTGAGCTTCAAACCAGGCGACCGAATGGCGCGACACCTTGCTCGAAACTGCTGTTGAGCAAGATGTGGCTGACCTACCTCGAAGGCAATGAGCCCGGCGGGCTGCGTGAGTTGATCCGCAAGGGTACGCTGTCGCTCGCTTTCGTTCCGTTATGGCGGGCTCGTCGTTCAGAACAAGGCGTCAGCGCTCTGAACGCTGTCATCGACTATCTGCCGTCGCCGCTCGACGTTCCGGCTTACATAGACTTCAAGCCCGGTGATGAGACCGGACCGTGACATCGCGCGTTCGGCCGAAGATGAACAGCCGTTCTCGGCACTGGCGTTCAAGATCATGAACGACCCGTTCGTGGGCTCCCTGACCTTCACGCGCATCTCTCGGGTACCTTTCAAGATGACGCGATGCTGAATGCGACCAAAGAGCGTAAAGGCGCGTTGGCCGTATGATGATGATGCCGCGATCGACCGTGAAGAAATCACCGAACATTTGCTGGTGACATCATCGCGCTCGGCGGTCTGAAGAAACCTACGGGTGACACGCTTTGTGATCCGGCTCCTGTTGTTCTCGAAGCCATGACCTTCCGACTCCGGTCATCGAGATCGCGTTGAGCCGAACCAAAACTGACCAGAAAGATGGGCATCGCTTTGGCTCGTCTGGCGGCCGAAGATCCGTCCTTCCGCGTCGAAACCGATCTCAGATCGGGTCAGACGATCATGAAGGGCATGGGCGAACTTCACCTCGACATCTCGTGGACCGTATGCGTCGCGAGTTCAAAGTTGAGGCGAATATCGATGCACCGGGTAACCTACCGCGAGACATCTCGCGCGAAGCGAAGATCGACTACACGCAGAAACAGTCCGGTGGTACCGTAGTTTGCCGCGTGAAACTCGTACACCGACCGAGCCGGCGAGCTATTCGTTCGAAGCGAAGGTTGTTGGCGGTCAGTTCGAAGAATACATCCCCGGCGTCGAAAAGGCATCAAGTCCGTTATGGACTCGGGCCCGCTCGCAGGCTTCGGTGATCGATAAAGTGGCATCATCGACGGTGCGTTCCTGACGTTGACTCTCGGTTCTCGCCTTCGAGATCGCGGCACGTGCAGGTATGCGTGAAGGCCTCCGTAAGGCTGGCGCAAAACGCTCAGCCGATCATGAAAGTCGAAGTTGTCACTCGGAAGAATACACCGGCGGCATCATCGGCGACCTGACCTCGCGTCGGGGCATGGTTCAGGGCAAGACACCGCGGCAACGCAGTATCATCACCGCAATGGTGCCGCTGGCCAACATGTTCGGCTACATCAACAACCTGCGTTCGATGTCCTCCGGGTCGTGCAAACTTCTCGATGTCCTTCGACCACTATGACGCGGTTCCGCAGAACATCTCGGACGAGATCAAAAGCAATACGCGTAAGGCATTGGGCGTCAGGGCGTATTGTTGGGCGCTTCCTTCACGTTTTAAGACCTACAGAGGCCACCATGGCAAGGCAAGGTTTGAACGTAACAAGCCGCGTCAACATCGGCACGATTAGCCGTTGACCACGGCAAGACGACCTGACGGCGATCACGAAATTGCTTTGGCGACTTCAAAGCCTACGACAGATCGATGGCGCACCGGAAGAGAAAGCGCGCGGGATCGATCTCGACGGCGCACATTGGTATAGTCGGAAACGCGTCACCGCGCACGTCGACTGCCCCAGCCGCTGACTATGTTAGAACATGATCACCGGTGCTGCACAGATGGACAGCGCGATCCTGGTTAATGAACGCAGCTGACGGCCCGATGCAGACGCGCGAGCATCCTGCTCGGCCGTCAGGTCGGCATTCCGTATGGTTGTGTACATGAACAAAGTCGACCAAGTGGACGACGAAGAGCTGCTCGAGCTGGTCGAGATGGAAATCCGCGAACTGCTGTCGTCCTACGACTACCCGGGCGACGCATTCCGATCATCCGTGGTTCGGCGCTGCACGCTATGAACGGCCTGAAATCGGCGAAGAGTCGATCAAGGCGCTGATCGCAGCGGTTGATTCGTACATCCCGACACGGAGCGTGCGATCGACCAGCCGTTCCTGATGCCGATCGAAGACGTGTTCTCGATCTCAGGTCGCGGCACGGTTGTGACCGGCCGTATCGAGCGTGGCGCTGTGAACGTTGGCGACGAACTCGAAATCATCGGGATCCGCGACACGCGCGGCGACCTGCACGGGCGTGGAAATGTTCCGCAAGCTGCTGGATCGTGGTGAAGCAGGCGACAACGTCGGCGCTTCTGCGTGGCATTGACCGTGACGGCGTTGAGCGCGGTCAGTTCTGTGCGGCAGGTTCGGTTAAGCCGCACGAAGTTCAGGAAGCCACATTCTGACCAAGAAGAGGTGGCGTCACCGCCGTTCTTCGCGAACTACCGTCCGCAGTTCTACTTCCGCACGACGGATGTGACTGGCGCCGTTAACCTGCCGGAAGGCCAAAATGGTTATGCCGGGCGACAACCTGAAGTTCGAAGTTGAGCTGATCGCACCGATCGCGATGGAAGAGAAACTGCGCTTCGCAATCCGCAGCGACCGCCCATTGGTGCAGGCGTTGTTTCGAAAATCATCGCATAAGCGGGTTCTGAGAGATCTCAGACACGGAAAGGGCGCCCAACAGGGCGCCCGGCACATCGCGGGAAGCGGGATGGCGCGGGTGATTTCGCAGCCGTCATTACCTGAAAACCCCAATAAATCTTGCCGATTGCGCCTGTTTCGCTGCAGTGCCGATTAATCGAGAATGCGCAAATCAGGGTAGAGATCGCCTTGACAGGTTGGCCTATACAGCAATGCCCGCGTCTGATCTATCTAGATCGGGGTTCGTGCAGGCGCCACATTCAGTGTAATTACTCTCAGCCGAAGCCCTGCGATGAGAAAGACGTATGTCTGGTCAAATATTCGCATCCGGCTCAAGGCGTTCGATTACCGTGTTCTCGATGCGAGCACTCAGGAAATCGTAAACACCGCCAAGCGCACCGGTGCAGAGGTTCGCGGTCCGATTCCGCTGCCTAACAAAATCGAGAAATTCACGGTTCTCCGTGGTCCGCACATCGACAAAAAGTCGCGCGACCAGTGGGAAATCCGTACGCACAAGCGTCTTCTCGACATCGTCAACCCGACCCCGCAAACCGTGGACGCGCTCATGAAGCTCGACCTCGCTGCTGGCGTCGACGTTGAAATCAAAGTCTGAGGAGGGCGTGACGATGCTGCGTTCTGGTGTAATCGCCAGAAGCTGGGCATGACCCGGCTGTTCCTCGAAGATGGTAAGGAAGTTCCGGTTACCGTTCTTCAACTCGACAACCTCAAGTGGTCGCTCAGCGCACCGACGAGAAAGACGGCTACACGGCTGTTCAACTCGGCGCTGGTGAAGCGAAAGCAAAACGCACCACGGCGGCAATGCGCGGTCGCCCGCAAAAGCGAACGTGGCACCTAAGCGTAAATTTGCTGAGTTCCGCGTTTCGGCTGACAACCTGATTAAAGTCAGCGCCGAGATCTCGGCCGAGCACTACAATGCTGGCCAGTTCGTCGACATCATGTTCCTCGACGGAAGGCTTTGCGGTGCTATGAAGCGTCACAACTTCGGCGGCCTTCGCGCGTCGCACGGTGTATCGTTCGCACCATTCGCACGGTCGACCGGTCAGTGTCAAGATCCGGGTAAAGTGTTCAAAGGCAAAAAGATGGTTGGCCATCTGGCTGTGCGTGTCACCACGCAGAACATCCGTCGTGGCTGATGCTGAGCGTGGCCTGATCTGGTCAAGGGCTCGGTTCCGGGTCCAAAGGTGGCTGGGTCACGATGGGATGCGGTGAAAAACCGCTCCCCGAGAACGTCCCGATGCCGGCTGCTCAAATCGGCTGCTGGCGCAGCTGCTCCGGTCGCAGAAGTTGCGGTCGAAGGGGTGAAGCGAAACTTGATGTGATCAAGCTCGACGGTAAATCGGTTGATCGAACTGGCTGACGACATCTTCGGTCCGGAGCCGCGCGCAGACATTCTGCACCGTGTGGTCCGTTGGCAGCGTGCTGCGCACAGGCCGGCACCACCGACGCTCGGTCGTTGGACGTCCTACTGACCGAAGATCTACCGCCAAAAGGCACCGGTGGCGCACGTCACGGTTCCAAAGGCGCACCGATCTTCCGTCACGGTGGTGTCTACAAAGGCCCGACCCGCGGTCACGCATGATCTTCCGAAGAGGTTCCGCGCACCGGTTCAAACACGCGCCTCCGCGGCGGCGACCAGCAACCTCGTGATCTTGAGCGCTGAAATGGCAACCGCCAAGACCTGATCCTCGCAAAAGCTGCGAAGGAACTGGCTGGAAGCGCGTTCTGATCATCGACGGCGCGACGTGAACGATAACTTCGCTCTCGCAGCCGGAACATCGAAGGTATTGATGTTCTCCCGACGATGGGCGCAAACGTCTGATATCCTCAAACGTGATACTCTCGGATCACCAGCAATTATCGAAATCAGGCTCGTCTGAAAGCAAGACGCGAAAGCCGAACATTACGACGTAATCGTCAAAGCTCATCGCCGAGAAAGCAACCATGGCGTCCGAGATTGGCGCGGTTGTTTTCCGTGGCGAAATCGGCATCAAGCCGGTCATCAAGGCTGTGGAAGCCCTTCGGCGTCTGGGTGAAAGGGTTAACGCTCATCCCAAAGGCAAAACCAGCGTTTCGCGTATCGCTGGCACTCGTGGTTTCAAAAAGCCTATGTGACGCTCGAGGAAGGAAACACTATCGACGTCTCCACAGGCCCTGATAGAAGCCAATCGATCTCGCGGCCCCGAGTGATCAGGGCGCCAGGCTTATGTTTCTAGATTCTAGGGATATGAGCGCAGGGGCGTAAGTCGTCTGCACCGCCTGAAACAGACCTTTGGTCCAACGGAAGACAGAGAGCATGGCACTCAAGTCGTACAAACCGACGACGCCGGGCCAGCGTGGGCTGGTTCTGATCGACCGTTCGGAGCTTTGGAAAGGCCGCCCCGTCAAGACCCTCACCGAGGGCCTTACTAAGACGGGTGGCCGGAACAACACCGGGCGCGTCACTATGTGGCACAAGGGTGGCGGCGCTAAGCGTCTCTACCGTATCGTCGACTTCAAACGTCGCAAATTCGACATCTCGGCAACTGTCGAGCGTATCGAATACGATCCCAACCGCACCGCGTTCATCGC
>NZ_JBLXEM010000066.1:0-6874 GCF_048263065.1 Thioclava sp. | reverse complement strand
TTTTACAGTCGCCATTTTTCAATTCCTCAACTTTTTGCCCAGTCCATGTAAAGTGCGCGCGCTTTGCGCGCCAAGGGCCCGTATCGCCATATGGGCACATCTGGACGAAGAGAGCTCTCGAGCATGGCATCTGACGATTTTTAATCGGCTATCGCACAGAAAAGAACACACCGATTTGGCCTTCTCGTTAATTGTCCACCACCGCGACGCGGCACAGCAGGAAAAGGCCATGCGGCTCTGGCTCCTCATGGTGAGAGACTGCCGCCCGCCTATTTCATCTCGACAGATAGCTCTCGCAATCGTTGCGAGTTGGCAACAAATGATTCCATTCATGTTGCTTCCGCCATGCTTCCGGCAAACACAACCACAAAGGCGCTCAAGTTAAAGGGACCTATAAGCTATTGTTTTAAAAAATAAAATGGCGATCCCTGAAGGACTCGAACCCTCAACCTGCTGATTAGAAGTCAGCTGCTCTATCCAGTTGAGCTAAGGGACCGCAGGGTGCTTAGATGCGACAGATTTCGCGGGCGTGCAAGTTTAGATCGCGCGGGTGAGGAATACTGAATTGGGGTCTTCATGGTAGCTGCCAAACGGCGGGCATTCCTGAAAGCCCGCGCGCAGATACAAGATGCGAGCAGCCTCAAACGAGGGTTGCGTGCCGGTTTCAAGGCTGAGGCGGGTGATCCCGTCGGCGCGGGCCTGCGCAATCAGATGATCGAGCATCTGGCGCGCAAGTCCTCGTCCGCGCAGTTCGGCCAGAACATGCATCGACTTGATCTCGCCGTGTTCGGGGGTGAGGCGTTTATAGGCCCCCATGCCGATGACTGCCGCGCCCTCTTGCATCACGAAAAATGCAACCTCGGGTGTCGCCAACGCATCGGGGGGCATCATGTGGATCGACTCGGGGGGCGTGTCGACATGCATCGCGTGATGGTGACGCGCATGCAGCTCTGCCAAATCCGGCTGCAACGGCGATTGCGCAGTGATCGTGATCATTTCGTCTCTCCTATCCCTGTCGGCGCTTATGCGACCTGTCCTGCCGCCCAACCCGAGGCCCAGGCCCATTGGAAATTATACCCGCCAAGCCAGCCCGTCACGTCCACCACTTCGCCGATGAAATACAACCCTTCGACGGCGCGCGCCTGCATGGTTTTGGCATCCAGATCAGTGGTATCAACGCCGCCCAACGTGACCTCGGCGGTTCGATAGCCCTCAGACCCAACAGGGCAGACTTGCCAGCGATGCACCCGCTCGGCGATCTTGGCCAGCGCGGTGTTGGGCTGATCGGCCAACCTCCCCGTCAGCCCGGTATCGGCCACGACATACTGCGCCAGCTTGTCGGGCATGTGGCGCGCAAGTGAGTTGTGCAGCGCCTGTTTGCCCGTGCTGGCGCGTTGATCGGCCAGATCGGCGGCAATATCGCGCCCCGGCATCAGATCGACCGCAATCGTGTCGCCCTCGCGCCAATAGCTGGAGATTTGTAAGATTGCAGGCCCGGAAAGCCCGCGATGGGTGAACAAGAGCGCTTCGTCAAAGCCGATTTTGCCATGCGTCACCCGCGCCTCCAGCGCGATCCCGGAAAGCGGGCTCGAGCGCGCCAGATCTTGTTCAGCGAAGGTCAGCGGCACGAGGGCAGGGCGGGTCTCGATCAGGCCCAGCCCGAAATCGCGCGCGATCTGGTAGCCGATGCCAGTCGCGCCCATTTTGGGAATGGACTTGCCTCCCGTCGCCACGATCACCGATTGCGCAAGGATCGGCCCGGCTGAGGTTGCGACCTCAAAATCGCTCCCCCGGCGCGTCACGCTTTGAACGGCGGTCTGCAAGCGAAGCTCGCCCCCCGCCGTGCGCAGATCGTGCACCAGCAGATCGACCACCTGAGTCGCCTTGCCATCGCAAAATAACTGACCCAGATGTTTTTCGTGCCAGGCAATCCCCGCCGCATCGATCCGGGCGATAAAATCGTCGGGCGTGTAGCGCGACAGTGCCGACAGTGCAAAGCGAGGATTGGCCGACAAAAATCGCGCCATCGCGTTTTGCCTAGTCAGCGCGCGGTTGGTGAAATTGCACCGTCCGCCGCCCGAGATGCGAATTTTCTCTCCCGGAGCGCGCGCATGATCGAGCACGATGACACGGCGCCCACGCCGCCCAGCCTCGATCGCGGCCATAAGGCCAGCGGCACCTGCACCCAGAATGACGACATCAGTGGTTTCCATGTCAGCCACTTGCCCGAGCTCGCGATTACACGCAATCGAAATTTGCATGATTTTTCCCTTGCAGCGCCGCGCCTCCTTAGCTAGAAACCGCGCCAAGTTGGGATGTAGCCAAGTGGTAAGGCAACTGTTTTTGGTACAGTGTACCGTAGGTTCGAATCCTACCATCCCAGCCAACTTCCTTCAGCGCGCAAGACCCGTTCCTAAGATCGCGATCTCGGGAAGCACCACAAGGGACGATGCCCCAGTTTTTGCCCCAACACGTGGGCAAGTCGGGTATCGGTTTTTCTAGTTTTGCTAGCTCAGCGTCACGGACGGCCAAAGAAGCCCCTAAGTTGACCCCCATTCGCGGCCCCCGCGCGTCCTGTAGGGGCTCTACACGCGAGCCGCCCGGCAGATGATCCGGGTTGATACACAGTCGCCTATGGCAGCGATGCCGGACTACATCGTCCTAGCCCGCCAAGTCTTCTTCGATTTATCAAGAGCTTGCGGCAGGACGACTTGACCCGCAGCTTGAGCGATCAGGGCTATATCTAGTCAGCGCCAGACAAGGCCCTCTCGGTAGCAACGGGAGCCCCTAAAGGCCCCCGCCGAGGGCGGTACCACGCGCTAGAGCAGGTTGAAGTCCACACCATAAGCCGCAAACTCCCAGTCATCGTGCTTGTTATCGGCTCGACTGCCAATCTCTAGGTGCTCGGGGTTGATACAAAGCGGGTTATGGCATCGGTGACGGATGACGTCTTCGAAACTTGCTGGAGTGCGCGTCAAGACACAGTAGATGAACCGGTAAGCCGTCGTCTGGTGCCCCCGGAAACGAACTTTGCGGCGGGACTTGGTGGGGGTCACGATGCAGCCCGTTTCGGTCTTTTCTGCCTCTGCAATAAGTGAGAGGGCCCGCGAACGGGCCTCCTCGTAGTGATTGGTCAAGATATCAGTCAGCCAGAGCTCGGAATCGTCTTGGAGCACAAAGTTCATAGCTCGATATCCGGTTCTAGCAGAGCGAGATGTTCGGCAATGGCGACGGTCGAACCATCTGTTCCAAGGAGATTACCGCGTTCGACCACAAAATCTGGACGAACCCATATAGCCCGAGCGTAATCGACACCTCCCCACTTGACCTTCTGCTTGCTCCACCCGAGTTCGCTCATCATGTGCCGGGTCGAATTGATATTGGCGTGCAGCTTATCTCGCACGAAGATAGTCACAACCGCTTCAGGCAAGGCATTGATTTTCTTGGTGCTCAGGAACTCTTCCAGTTGATCCACCGAAACTTGACGGGTTGCACTCTGGATACGCTTCATCACCTCAGTTCCATCATTCTCGATGTTCAGAGACTTGGCGCTGAACGTGGCGGGGATAGCTCGGGTCATGAGAGCGAGATAAAGTGCTGCGAGTTGTTTGGGATCGTCGAGTTGGAGCAGAACCCGTTCGACTAGGGCGCGAAATGCCTGAGACTCCGGTCCGCTGGCGTGACCGTCATGCTCGACTTCAACCACATAGTAACGGCGGTCTTCGGCTTCGATCCAGATCGGCAGATGGTTGGTGGTGAAGATAAAGCAGCAGCGTTGATCCACTCGTTCGGCTTCGCACCCTTTCAGTTCCGACAGGGTCGTGCGCTCGGTGATATAGGTTTTTAGCGTATTGCTCTGGGTGGAGTCCGGTCGAAGCTGCAACTCTTCGGATATGACGAGCTTGCTCTGAAGCGCCGTCATGTTGAACTTTGAGGTCAGCTTATCGACATTGTTCTGGACCACGGTATTACCGTCACCGAACAGCCGCGCCACGATTTGGCAGAAAGTAGATTTGCCTGAGCCCTTGGATCTGGAAAACAGGAAGGGAGCCCAAGCTGGCTTATCGTCTTCGTGCTGCAGGTTCCATGCGAGCCAGTTGAGGATCATGTCTCGTTCGGCCTCTCGAGGAAAAATTCGATCGAAGAACTCGGAAGCCGGGCCGTAGTCCGCTTTGATATCGCCGAGGGTGCGATAGGCGGGCACCGTCCAGCTATTTAGCGAGGCCAAGCCACGTTCACGGATGATGCGATTTGAATCCCCTGGGCGGCAGACACGTTGACCGTTCCAGACCGCTACGATCCGCTCAGCGTCCGTGTGGGTCTGCTCCATGGAGAGAGAAAAGGCTGCCTTTGCAAGTTCGTTGGTGAGTGGGATGGCTGGAAACTCGTCCTTGAAGCGGGAAACGCAGATTTGCTTCACGTCGACCCTTGAGATCGCAACGTTTGGCCGATCAATGTCATAGTATTTGCCATCGCGCCGGACAAACCAACTGGCGACCGCCTTAGCGAGGATGGAAACGTGGGCTGGATCGATTGCAGGTTTGGCGTTCGGTATGTGTACAATATTCGTCATAAAATTCTCCGTAAAAATCTATAGGATTTGATTGATAAAGAGGCCTCAAATTGGCCTCATCGGAGGAGCTGATTTCGATAGCTCCTACCTATAGCGCACACTGGTGGAATTTCGGGGGGAGGAGAGGCTGCTGGGGGACGCCGAAAGAAGACACTAACCACCAGATTTGCAAAGATATTTTCTCTGCACCCAAGGGTTAGACCTGTGCTTTTAGTGTCGCCGCCGTAGTGCTCTGGCTCAGCCCCCGTGGCATAGCCTGCTGCGCCCACCCCTTAGCTGCCCCCATCGGACCCGTTGGGGTCCGTCTTGGGAAGAAAAAAGTAAAGTGAGGGGGCCCCGGCAGTCTCCCGCCAAGGCCGAGGATCAGTTCCAGAAGCTCCAATCAATGCTTGGCATGTGGTACTCGGGAAGATCAGGCATGAGATCCTTTGCCGACCCCCATGCCTTATGAGGTGATGTTTTGACCGCAGCCCATAGTTCCCCGCGCGTAGGAACCCGCTTTCCGCAGACCTCTGCGATGTTAGGATCAGCCTCCGAGGTGGGATTAAACGCCAAGTTCAGGTCATGCATGTCGCGCATCGTATCGCAGGAGGATTTTAGGTCCCATGCCGTCACCCCCAACATGGCAACGATACCAGCAATCGGGATGGCCTCGGCGGCTGCCGAGCCTAAATTCAGAGACGCCCCTTTCGCCATCCTGACGCTGATGTGGCTCGTTGTTTCCTCCACCACTTCACTCAGCATTTTCTTTTTGCCCCTGAAGGACACGACACGCGGAGTTTTCAACTGCTTCACTTCAGCAGACAAGGATGCAATGCGGCGCTCTTTGGAGGCAACCTGCTTGCCGAGAACGGTCGCAGTCCGCTTTTCGCTCTGAATCTGGTCACGCAACTTTCCGGTTACGGATCGCGCCCCCGTCACCGCTTCATATGCCATGGACATTGCGACGGCGACTGAACTGAAGGCGACCGATGCGACGTTCAGAGAGAGCGACGCTACGAGCAGCACCGAAAGCACGAGAAATCGTATTGCCTTGAGAAACCGCCATGCCCATCGAAGGAAAACGACTGGAACCCTTGAAATGGTCCGTAAGTACGAAAGACCTCTCATCAACTACCTCTCCCTTTAATCCATCAAATCTGCCTCAAGGACAGTGCTAAAGCCAACAACTGCGGTGTGTTTGACGCGACGCGTGTGGCAAAAAGAATGCAAAGTGAAGTGACCCCGGCAGTCTCCCGCCAGGGTCCAGGTCAGGTCAGGCTTTGGTTCACCACGTAGTCCGCCAAGACTTCCCAGTACTGGCTTGCAGATCGAAAACCCTGAGCTTTGGCTGCGCGCTCCTCGGCTTCCTTACGAGAAAGACCGCCATCATATTGCATGATAGCGGCCCTCTCTTCGAACTCGGCGATATCAGGGATGGGCCTCACGTCGGCAGCCCCACCTTCTCCACGATCTCCCGCTTCTGCTCGTCACTGATCCCCGCTGAATAGATGCCATAGGTCATGCGGTTCTCTGAGCGCGCCGATTGGTGACCCACGATTGAGGCTGTAAAGTGCTCAGGTACCCCCGCACGCTCGCACTGGGTCACGAACCACTTTCGGGTGGAATGGAAGACGACGCCTTGCCGGGTGATCCCAGCCCACTCTCGCAGGATCGCAAACCGCTTGGTCACCGTGTTGACGGATAGCCCCGGAAATAGCCGTCCGTCTTTGGGCAGCCGATCAAGCATAGGCGCAAAGGCAGAGTGCAGCGGGATAAAGCGTTCCGCCGCTTCCGTCTTGAGTGAGCGCACCTCATTGGGTCTAATCCAGATGAACCAGCCAAGGTTCTCCTTCCAGACCAAATCGCTCCAGACTAACCCCGAAGCCTCTCCCGCCCGCATCCCCGTCAGCAAGCAGAGTGTGAAGAGTACCCCGATCTTGCCGTCTTTAAGGGCCAAGAGGCGGGTGACCTCGCCGTCGCTCAGTGCCTCGTAGTGCCTAGGCTTGCTCTTTGCCTCCACCCGCACCGTGGCGAACGGGTTTGAAGTCAACTGCCCCTCATATACCGCCCAGTCTAGGAAGTGAGAGACTTGCCCCACCGTACGTCGCTGCGTGGCCGCGCTGATAGTCTGACCCTCACTCGCCGCCACCAACCGATCTAGGCTGGCTCCCTTTAACCGATAGGACTTGCCCACGTGGCATCCCAGTTGGGCAACTGAGCGGGTGCAGGCTAGGCTAGACTAGTGAATCGCCCCGAGTTTGTCGGAGACCATCAACTTAAGTAAGGATGATGGTTATGACGAAAAGCAAAATGGCAAAT
>NZ_JBLXEM010000065.1:0-7694 GCF_048263065.1 Thioclava sp. | reverse complement strand
CAGGCAACGCCCGATCCGATGGCGGGGCATGCTATGCCCGGCGGGGCGGTCGATCCGTATTCGGCCCATGACAGTGGCATGGCGCATGGCAACATGACGATGGTCGGCCAGGTCGACCACGCCCGGAACGGATTCGACCCGACGGCCATGCTGACCGACTGGGAGACCGGTCGCACCGAAGTCCTGCCGGACGGGCGCACGTTGCGAACGTACGAGGTGGACACCATCGACGTGGAGATCGAGATCGCTCCCGGCGTTTTCTTTCCCGCCTGGACGTTCAACGGCCGCGTGCCAGGCCCCGCCCTGCGAGCGAAGGAGGGCGAACGGTTGAGGATCGTCTTTCGCAACCTCGGGTCACACCCGCATTCCATGCATTTTCACGGCATTCACTCGGCGCGGATGGACGGCGTTCAAGGCGCCGGGCTGATCGATCCGGGCGAGGAGTTCGTTTACGAATTTGATGCCAAGCCCTTCGGCTGTCATCTCTATCATTGCCACGCGCTGCCGCTGAAACGGCACATGCACAAGGGCATGTACGGCCTGTTCGTGGTCGATCCAGATCCGGCGCGCCACCCCGAATTTGCGGCCGTTGCCGCGTCGCGTGTGCTGGGCAGCCCGGAAAACGCCGAATGGCAGGAACTGGCGATGGTGATGAACGGCTTTGACACCAATTTTGACGGCGAGAACGAGGTCTATGCCGTAAACACGGTCGGCCAAGCTTACATGAACGCGCCGATCCGGATCGACAAGTCGCGCCCGGTCCGTATCTACCTCATGAATGCGACCGAGTTCGACCCTATCAACTCGTTCCATCTGCACGGCAATTTCTTTAACTACTACGACACCGGTTCGCAACTCACGCCGACCCTGCGCACGGTCGATGTGATCATGCAGTGCCAAGCGCAGCGCGGCATCCTCGAATTCAGTTTCGCTGACCACGAGGATGGGTTGTACATGTTCCATGCCCACCAGGCCGAGTTCACCGAACTTGGCTGGATGGGCTTTTTCGACGTGCGGGAGGCCGGAGCATGACCGATCAGACCCAACACAGCCGCCCGCCGAAGACCCGCCTGCTTCTGGTGCTAGCGCCACTGGCTGCCATGCTGGGCGCCTTTGTCTGGATTGCGTCGCTCGATCCCCTTCGCGGCTTCAATAACGGCGCGCCCCCGGTCGAGGCGCTGACCGTCGAACGGACGATCCTTGACGGGTCGGGGATTTCGCTCAGGGTGCGCGCCGGCGGATCGGAAGCAATGGTGGTCGCGCAAGTAGCAGTGGACGACGCCTACTGGACCTTCACGCAGGAGCCCGCGGGGCCGATTGCCCGGGGCGAAGCGGTCTGGTTGCGAATTCCCTATCCGTGGGTTCTCGGCGAGGCCCATCACGTCAACCTGCTGACCAACACGGGCGCGACCTTCGGGCATGAGATCGGGGTCGCCGTCTCGACGCCAAGTCCCACCTGGGGGCAACTTCGGCTCCAGGCGGTGATCGGGGCGATCGTCGGCCTTTTGCCGGTAGCGCTTGGCCTGATGTTCTATCCGGCCATGAAGGGCGTCGGGCGAAGGGGAATGAACTTTCTGCTGGCGCTGACGGTCGGGTTGCTGGCCTTCCTGCTGATCGACACCATATCCGAGGCACTGGAGCTATCGGCAGAAGCGGCCGCGATATTCCAAGGTTCTGCCATGGTCTGGCTGTCGGCGCTTGCAAGCTTTCTTCTATTGATGGCTATCGGGCGATGGCGCGGCAATCCGGAAGGCATCGCGCTTGCGTTCTACATCGCCCTTGGGATCGGGCTTCACAACTTCGGCGAAGGGCTGGCAATCGGCGGCGCATTCGCCGCCGGATCGGCGGGGCTTGGAACTTTCCTCGTCCTAGGCTTTGCCTTACACAATGTCACCGAGGGCATCGGCATCGCCGCCCCGATGCTTCGTGCCCGGCCGAACCTTTGGACGTTTGCCGCCCTGACCCTGCTCGCCGGTGGCCCGGCCATCCTCGGAATGTGGGCGGGCAGCCTTGCCTATGCGCCGCAATGGTCGGCACTGGCACTCGCCGTCGGAGCGGGTGCGATCCTGCAAGTCATGGTCGAGGTCAGCGCCTACCTTGTCCGTCAAAACGCCGACAGGCAGGCAGCGCTGATGTCACCAGTCGTACTGGTCGGGTTTCTGGGCGGCATCGCATTCATGTACGCGACGGCAGCATTGATCAAAATCTGAGCGGTGATCGGCTGTTTCGGCCTCATGGGGCGGTCGCCCAGCTCGATAAACTGACCCCGTCTGTCCACGGGGAGATCGCTATTTTCGTGCCTCAGTTTGTGCGCCCAAGAGACTTATTCTTTCGTGATTTCAAAATGAAGAATTTGAGGCTAGAGGGACTAGAGGATCCACCTGGATATCACAGATAAGTGAAAACACTGCAAATCCATCTGACCACTATTGCTGAGCCGCACGTCGAAATGTACTGTCTCATATTTTTGTTCTGTCACAATTCTGGGCCTCCGTTAAACCAGCAACAGATGCTACACACCAAAACGAGTGCTTCTTTAGATGTGTTTCATGGCATGGCCCGCCACATGCGGAAACACTCCTTTCCGGTCACCTCGCAGATTAGACCTTGTGCTTCCATCCAAGCAAGGTTGCGCTGGACGGCGCCGCGGCTGGCACCGGTCAGGGTCTCGGCTATTGGAGCGGAGACGACGGGCCATTCGGTCAGCACCGCGCGCAATGCTGGTGGTGTCTTGCCAGAAAGCGGGGCCATCATGGTTTCCGCCCGCGCTGACCATGCCTGGATGTCGTCGAGTTGCCGCATCGCGGTCAGGCATGCTATTTCCATATCGGCGTTGCGACGTCAATCGCCAGCGCACCTCTTCATCACTATCGGCAACGGAGTCGACGCCATCATTTTCCATCGATATCTGCCGCACAAGTCTGTGAACTCTATCTTTGGATTAAGGGCAAGAATATCGGAACTAAAAGCAAAATCTCATATTTAGTAGGGGCAAAGGACAGCCGTTGATCTCGTTGAATTTCTCATCTCACAATTAAGGGCTCTGCCTCAATCTGTGTGGCGGAATGGGAGCATTCTTGCCCGCAACAATTCTGGTCCGGCGCGGCCGTACATTGCGCGTTTGAGGGTTTTCAGGCGATTGATCTGACCTTCGGCCTGGCCGTTGCTCCAGGGCATCTCGATGGCGTTTTTGACCGCATCGAAGTCCCGGTTCAAGGTGCGGGCAAAGCGCACGATTGGCGCCAGGTCGGTTTCAATCGCGTCGTCGATCCATGCAGGGAGCGGGTCTGCCAC
The DNA here is from genome assembly GCF_048263065.1 of Thioclava sp. Taxonomy (NCBI): domain Bacteria; kingdom Pseudomonadati; phylum Pseudomonadota; class Alphaproteobacteria; order Rhodobacterales; family Paracoccaceae; genus Thioclava; species Thioclava sp. The sequence goes on along the minus strand of NZ_JBLXEM010000065.1, from coordinate 4,400 downwards.
TCGGCTGCGCAGGATACTATTGAACCGCATGGCGAGGCTGCGCATCGTTGTGAAGGAGGGCGCGCCGGCCTTGAGCGCGTCGACTTTCCGCGCCTGATCCGGGGTGAGCTTTCCGCGGGGTTTGATGCAGAGCGCGGCCGCGATGACCGGGGAGATCGCGTGCCCCGTTTCCGGGTCCCGCACCTGCCCCAGGATCTGGTGCTCAACGGTAGGGCCCTTTGTCTGCTGTTCGGCTCTGCGCCAGCCGGCCAGCAGCCGCTGCAAATGCGACTGACTCCCCTCGTAACCACGCTCTTGGATCATACGGAACAGGGCGCTTCCGGTTCGAATGCCGTCCTTCCAGCTCTGGCGCAGGAACTCTTCAAAGCACCACGGCGAAGTCGGTTTCAAAGCGGCCCGCCTGCGGTCCGGTGGTGTCTCGAACTGCAGCCATTTCGCGATGCTGCGACGCGGGAACCCTGTTCGCCGCCCGATCTCGCTGCAGGAAAGCCCCTGATTTCGGAGCGCATGAATGGTGGTGAAAATCTCTTCTCGAGACGTCCTGTGCGCCAGGCGGGACTTCAGAAGGCTGCCGGCTGCGGTGATGTTGTCGGCGTCGGACAGCAGCGCCCTGCCGGTCGCACGACCGTGAAGGTTCATCTGTTCCTCGATGGCCTGCCGCAGGTTCTGCACGATATGGAACCGGTCAGCGACCTGCTTCGCTTGCGGTGCTCCTTGCCGTGCAGCCTGGGCGTAGAGACCGCACCGATCTCTGCTGATCACTTCCACCTCGGGGTGACGCTTCAGCCAGTTGGTGCAGCTGACGACGTCTCGATCCTCGAGAATGTCGATCACCGCGCGACGCTCCAGATCCACAATGATCGTGCCGTAGGTTTGCGACTTCCGCCAGCTCCAGTCGTCGATCCCGATGACCGTCGGCGCCTCGGCGGTGCCTTGAACACACTTCTTCAGCTGCCTGAGCACCGTGTCATCGCTGACCCGAAGGCCCAAACGGTGCAAGAGCCGCTCGGCAGGCCGGCCACCGGTCGCATGCCCAAGATGACTGACAACCTCCCCGACACGCGACGTGCGCCGCGCATAAGGACGCGCAATCGAGGCGATCTGGTCCGAGAACGTCCGACGTGGGCAAGCGGGTGCCTGACATCGCCAACGGCAAACCGCGAGATCAACCGTAACACCATCTCCATGGGCGGGATAATCCTGCAGCCGCCGGCGCCGCCAGCCGTGACGTCGGCGTGAATGCAATCCACAGTCTGGGCAAATGCCGTTTGGTGTCAGACTGCCCAATACAATCCACCCGCCGGAATCATTTCGCTCTACGCTTTGAACCGAAACTTCGCCCCCGGGCGACCAGTGCTTCTTCGAACTCACAACTATCCCTCCTGAATTTTCCAGTTTCAGGATAGTTGCGCCACACAAAGTGAGGCAGAGCCCAATTAAGGGCTACGCGACAGCGGCGCATGATGATGCGATACGCGGCTTTGTTCTGGAAAAGGGCATGAAGGGGCTCTCCGCACCAAAGATCGACGGCAAGCTGTCGCTGCGCGCCTCGACCACCGGGCAGATCGTGATGGCGGATGTCGAGGTTGGCGAAGACGCCTTGCTGCCCGGCGTATCGGGCATCAAAGGTCCGTTTGGCTGTCTCAACCGGGCGCGGTACGGTATCGCCTGGGGGGTGATGGGGGCCGCCGAGACCTGCTTTGACAAGGCCCGGACCTATACCCTGGACCGGCGGCAGTTCGGGCGGCCACTGGCGGCGACGCAACTGGTGCAGAAAAAGCTGGCCGACATGCAGACCGAAATCGTGCTCGGGCTGCAAACCGTGCTGCGCGCGGGGCGGCTTATGGACGACGGTCGGCTGCCCTCAGAGGTGATATCCCTGATCAAGCGAAACAACTGCGGCAAAGCGCTGGACATCGCGCGGGTCGCCCGCGACATGCACGGCGGCAACGGCATCTCGGAAGACTATGATGTCATGCGGATTGCCGCGAACCTTGAAACCGTGAACACCTACGAAGGCACGCACGACATTCATGCCCTGATCCTCGGGAGGGCGATCACCGGCATCGCAGCCTTCGCGTGAGCGACGCAACGCCGCTGGCCGGTCTGAGGGTGCTCGATCTTACACGGGTTCTGGCCGGGCCATGGGCGACCCAGCTTATGGCAGATCTGGGCGCCGAGGTGATCAAGCTCGAACGCCCGGGGACCGGGGACGACACCCGCAGCTGGGGTCCGCCCTTTGCCGCGCTGCCGGACGGCAGCCGGGGTGAAAGCGCCTATTTCCTCTCCGCCAATCGCGGCAAGAAATCGGTAGAAGCGGATCTGAGCACCAGCCGTGGCCGCGACCTTGCCCGGGATCTGGCCAGGCAAAGCGACATACTGATCGAGAATTTCCGCGTCGGCGGGACCAACCGGATGGGGCTGGATTATGACACGCTGTCGGCCGAAAACTCCGGGCTGATCTATTGTTCCATCACCGGGTTCGGTCAGACCGGCCCGCATCGCCACCGTCCGGGATACGACCTGCTGGTGCAGGCCATGGGCGGGCTGATGAGCGTCACCGGCGAAAGCGAAGGGCGCCCGATGAAGGCCGGTGTCGCTCTCGCGGATATCATGACGGGACTGTATGCAACCTCTGCCATCCTCGCCGCCGTGCACGAGCGGGCGCGCAGCGGGCGCGGCGACTACATCGATCTCAGCCTTCTGGATGTGCAGATCGCCACGCTGGCGAACCAGGCGCAGAACTACCTTGTCAGCGGCACAGCCCCGGGCAGATCCGGAAATGTACACCCCAACATCGCGCCCTATCAGGATTTCCAGACGGCCGACGGGGCGATGGTGGTGGCCGTGGGCAATGACAGCCAGTTTCAGAGACTTTGTGACGGGCTCGGGGCGCCGGACCTTGCCACAGATCCGCGCTTTGCCACCAACGCGCTGCGGGTGGGCAATCAGAAGGCGCTGGAGGATGCGCTTGCACCGGTGCTGAGAAACGGAACCACCAGAACCTGGTTGGCCATTCTCGACACACATGGCGTTCCGGCCGCGGCGATCAACGACATTGCAGCGGTGTTTTCGGACCCGCAGATAGAGGCGCGCGGACTGCTGACCGGCGGCGACGATAACCTGCCCCTGGTCGCCTGCCCAATCCGTTTTCGGCGCATGGCGCTTTCTGCCGCGATCCGACCGCCCAATCTCGGAGAACATAATGGCCTCTATCGGACGTCCGGGGTGGGTTCGGATATTCAACAGGAAAAGTTGCACCCGACTTGAAATCCAGAGGCCTGACAGTGCTAATAGATTGGTTCAGGTCGGCACATTGACGTCAATGCGCGGCCTTCTTCTCGTCGCTGAAGATCGAACGGGCAGCCCGCAAGGTCTACCGCACCCGTGACGCGGCACGCGCCGACGTGTTCGACTACATCGACCGCTTCTATAATCCAAGGCGACGGCATTCGAGGGAGTGGACAGAACATGGTGGTCATGCGGCGCGTTTTCTGTTTGCGACGGTCAGCCGACCAGCGAGAACTGCGGCCCTTGTGACGGCTACTCGGTGAGCCCCTTTGGGCGACCACCGCATCCTTCTGCGCTTTCCCATTCAGGCATTGGCAATGTCATCGACTGACCCTTCGGCACGAGATGACGAGATGGGCTGCCCGTTACGGTACCGTCGGCCATAGTCAACAAGGGATTCCATGTTGTTCGCGAGATAGGTGTACAGTGTCTCGCAGCGGGCCTGCACACGAGCGGCAGCGGTGCGGACAGCCAGGGGCTCTTCCGCATGGCGGGTGCAATCATACATGAGCCCTTTCAGATAAGTTTCCGCGACCCGTGCTCTGCCATGCCACAGCCACCAGCGGAGGCTTTTCGCGGGGCGCTGGAACAGCACCGGAATTCCAGTGAATCCCGGTATCTGGACCAGACCCTGAACGGCGGCCTCGACATGTCGAATGCGCATCGAGATGTGCCACCAGTCGAGGATATGCTTCACCTGGCCGTCGCCACCCATGGCATTCCGCATGAGGTTCGGGAGGGCAAGCTCGCCATCAGAGATTACCGTCAACAGACGGCCCGGCTTCCATCCAAAGTCTGACAGCTCTTCTCGCATCCGGCTGCCTGGCGATGCAGTCGCATTGGCGACCAAGCCAAATCGTCGGCACATATTGCGACTTTCAATCTTACCGACCACAAGATCCAGGTGTCGCTGCTGATACTCCGGTCGACAGCGGATATGCGCACCGTCCAGAAAAACCGTCAAACCACCTTTGGGCGGTGCTTCAACGGGATCGCCTGATGCCCTTCGATTTTTCTCGAGCGCAGTGGCTACTCTTCCCAACCGGTCACGCACCGTGGTGTGATGGGGCGGATGGCAGGGGAGGAAGCTTTTCATCAGCCGCGCGGCT
>NZ_JBLXEM010000064.1:0-8028 GCF_048263065.1 Thioclava sp. | reverse complement strand
AGATTGACGGGCGTGCCAAAGCGATGCGCGGCCTCCCAGATCACCAGCACGACGCCGATCAGAATGGCGGTGGCGTTCAACATCGCCGCCAGAATTGTCGCGCGGCCATAGCCGAACGTGTAGCGGCTATTGCCCACGCGTTTCGCCAGAACCGTCGCGCCCCAAGCGATCAAAAGCCCCGCAACATCGGTCAGGTTGGAGCAAGACGATGAATGGGCGATCACGCGATGCTATATGACGCTGGGAACCGTCGCCGTTATTTGCGACACCACTCCCATGGACCCGGCGACAATCGCCGCCCTGTAACTGCGGCCAGGCCAAGGCCGAAGAAGAAAGTTAGACCACTCGGCAGGACACTATCTGTCTAAAAACCAGGCGAACTCCACTAGGTTGGAAATCTACCACGAGACCTTTCCTACACCGCGCGTTTGCGAAACAGCCAGCCGGCGGCAGCCAAACTTAGTAGGGCAAGGACCGCCATTGCAGTGTATTGTGGCACAAGAGAACTGAAACTTGGCTGTTCCAGAAAGCAGCGCCGAATAACGACCAATGCATAGCGCATCGGATTGATAAGAGTCAGATCCTGCACCAGCGCTGGCATGTTCGCGATCGGCGTGGCAAATCCGGACAGGATGATCGAGGGCACCATGAACAAAAACGCTCCAAGCAGAGCTTGCTGCTGCGTCGAGGCTATTGAAGAAATCATCAACCCGATGCCCGTGACGGACACGACAAACAGGATCAGCCCGATATAAAGCTGCAACAATCCCCCAAGGAGAGGCACGCCGAACCAATACACTGTGGCAAGGATGATGACCGTGCCCTCGACCAGACCAATAATCAGGCCGGGGATGCTTTTGCCCAACAAAATATCGAAAGGCCGCAGCGGCGTGACAAGAATTTGGTCAAACGTGCCTGCCTCGCGCTCGCGCGCGACAGACAGGCCGACCACCAACAAGGTAACGACCTGAACCAATAAGGCCACGATGCCGGGGATAATGAACCAGTGAGAATTGAGATTGGGGTTGAACAATGCACGCGGGTCAATCTGCGCGGGTGGCGCGCGGCCACCGTGTTCGGCCGCCCATGCCGTGCTGGCCTTTGAGATGATGCTATTGGCATAGCCAAGGATCAGCAAAGCGGTGTTTGAGTTGCGGCCATCGACGATGACCTGCACCGGCGCGGGCTTGTGGCTTAGCAGATCGCGGGTAAAGCGCGGGTCGATACTGAGAACCATTTCGACCTGACGCGAGTCGATCAATGCCTTGATGCGTTCAGGACTGTGCAACTCTGCAACCTGTTGAAACACAGGTGAGCCAGCAAAATCCGCCACCAAGTTACGCGAGGCGATTGATTGATCCTGATCATACACCGCGAAGGGGACGTGGTTGAGATCGAAACTGGCGGCATACCCGAACACGATAAGCTGAATTAGCGGCGGTCCGATCAGGACCATGCGGCTTTTGCCATCGCGCAGAATGGCGAGAAGTTCTTTAATTACTAGGGCAATAATTCGGGACAACATGGCATCAATCCAGTCGTTTGCGCGCGGCCAGCCGAGCCGCGCCGAGGAAGAAAATCGCCATCACCAAAAGCGCAAACACGTTCGGCAGCAGCACGGACCAGACCGTGCCGGCAAGGAACAAGGTTTGCAAAATCGCCACGAAATAGCGGGCCGCGACGATGTGTGTCACCCACTGGATCGCCGTCGGCATGCTGGAAATGTCGAAAATGAACCCCGAGAGGATGAAGGCCGGCAGGAACGTCGTGATGATCGCGATTTGCCCGGCAACGAACTGGTTCTTCGCTACCGTAGAGATCAACAGCCCCATCCCAAGTGAGGCCAGCATGAACAGCGAGGAAGCCAAGCCAAGCACCAGAAGCGACCCCAGCAACGGCACACCGAAAAGCCACACCGCAATCAGCACCGACACCACCATGCCGCCCATCCCGAGGATGAAATAGGGAACCACTTTCGAGATAAGGATTTCATGCATACTGACCTTGGTGACCATCAGGGCCTCCATCGTGCCGCGCTCCCACTCGCGCGCAATCACCAGCGCGGTGAGCAACGCCCCGGTCAGCGTCATGATCACCGCGATCAGCCCGGGCACCAGGTAATCCCGACTGCTGACCGCCGGGTTGAACCAGATGCGCGGCTGCACCAGAATCGGCGTTGGGTTGCTCACCCCGGCGGCAGCTTCCCGTGTAGCAATCCAAGCCACCCAACTCTGTTGAATATAGTTCTCGATAATTCGGGCGTTATTGGCGTTGATGCCGTTGACGAACACGCCGATATCGGGGTCGCGCCCGGCCGCGACACGGCTTGCAAAATCACTGCGCAGCCAGATGAAACCATCAATCTGCTCGCGCGAAAGCGCCTGCTGCGCTGCGGCCTCGCTTGGAAAATCCTCGGGTGAGAAATAGGGCGATTGGCGAAACTCCGAGGTGAGGCTCGACGCCGCCTCGCTTGGCTGTTCAACCACGATACCGATCGCCACATGCCGTGCATCCAGCGACACACCATAACCAAAGAGCAGCAGCAAGACAGCTGGCAACACGAACGCGATAGCAATGGATGAAGGGTCTCGCAGGATCTGCAAAGTTTCCTTGCGGATCAACCCGCGCAGCCGCATCAAGATTCCGCTCATTTGGCTTGCCCCCCGGTTTTGGCACTATCGGCCGTGATCAGGGCAACGAAAGCGTCCTCCATGCTGGGGTCAGGCTGGCTTGGCGTGCGGCAGGAGTTTTTCAAATCCGCCGAGGTGCCAACGGCAAGGATCGTGCCATGCGCCATGACCACCAGACGGTCGCAATATTCCGCTTCGTCCATGAAGTGAGTGGTGACCAAAACGGTCACGCCCGCGTCGGCAAGCGCATTGATACGTTGCCAGAATTCGCGCCGCGCCAGTGGATCTACGCCCGAAGTCGGTTCATCGAGAAACAAAACATCCGGCTGGTGCATCAGCGCGCAGGCCAGCGCCATTCGTTGCTTGAAGCCAAGCGGCAAATCACGGCTGGTGGCATCGCTCAGCGGGGCAAGTTCGAATTCTCGCAACGCCCAATCAATCCGCGCGGCGCGGCGCGCCCCGGTCAGCCCATAGGCGGTGGCGAAGAAGCGCAGGTTCTGCATTACGCTCAAATCGCCATAGAGCGAGAATTTCTGCGCCATATAGCCCAGTCGCCCGCGCGCCGTGGCGGCCGCGTTGCGCAGGTCGAACCCATCGACCCGCAAACGTCCGCTGCTGGCTGGTAACAGGCCGCACAACATGCGAAATGTTGTGGACTTTCCCGCACCATTGGCCCCGAGCAGGCCGAAAATTTCGCCGCGCTGCACCTTGAAGCTGATATCATCCACGGCATGGAAATCGCCAAAGCTCTTGATTAGGTGCTCGACTTCGATGACGGGGCCGCTGGAGGGTTTAGATGCAGCCGCATCGACGGCAGTCTGCGGCGGTGTCGATGGCTCAGAGTTCGCGTTGTCGTCGGCCTTGGCCCGCAAGAGGTCGATGAACCGGTCTTCAAGGCGCGGCGGCACCGGGGTGATGTCAGCGTCCGTAATGCCTGCCGCGCTGACGACGTCCGGCGTTGCACCGACATCGAGCACCAGGCGCACCGCCTCGCCCTGGACCACTGCATCCGTCACACCCGGCTGCCCTGCAAGGGACGCTTGCACGGCGCGCTTGGTATGGCTGGGAGAGCGCACCTCAAAGCTTCGCCCCTTCATCGTTTGGGCGAAATCGCCGGGTGGCCCGGAGCCGATCAACTGCCCGTCATGCAGCAGCAGAGCCGCATCGCACCGCTCTGCCTCGTCCAGATAGGCGGTGGACAGCAGCACGCTCATCCCGTCTTTGCGCACGAGTTGATAAACGATTTCCCAAAGCTCCCGGCGCGACACCGGATCAACCCCGACGGTTGGCTCATCCAGCAGTAACAGCCGGGGCGGGCGGATCAGCGTGCAGGCAAGGCCGAGTTTCTGCTTCATACCGCCCGAGAGCTTGCCTGCGAGGCGTGGGGTGAAGGGTGCCAGCCCCGTCATTTGCATCAACTCGTCGTAGCGCGCCGCCCGCGCTGTCGCTGCAACCCCCTGCAAATCCGCGTAAAGATCCAAGTTCTCCTGCACCGTCAGATCTTCATACAAGCCAAAACGCTGCGGCATGTATGAAATCATGCCCTGCACGGCCAGCGGGTCAGTACTGACATCGGTCCCGAACACATGGATGGACCCGGCGTCGGCGCGCAACAGCCCGGTGATCAAGCGCATCAAGGTCGTTTTCCCCGCGCCGTCTGGACCAATAAGCCCGGTGATCACCCCCGGTTCCGTGGTGGCGCTTACCGCATCAAGTGCTGTGACATCGCGTTTGCCCGTTCGGAAATGCCGGCTGACCTCGGCGATCACCAGTGGCTTGCTGTCAGTTTCCCGTTGCATCGCCGCCGCCGCATTCATTGGCCCCGCGGTTCACCTGCTGATCCTTTTGCTGCTGAGTCAGGTCAATCTTCACAGTTGCTGGCATGCCAAGCCGCAACTCGTTCTCCGACGCACATGTATAGACGCGGAGCTGATAAACCAGTTGCGCGCGTAAATCCGGCGTCTCGACATTCTTCGGGGTGAATTCGGCGGTGGGGGAAAGATATCCAACCCAACCCGGATAGACCTTGTCGGGATAGGAATCGGTGGTGATGTCAGCCGCCATGCCAAGCTTGATGCGCCCGAGTTCACTCTCTGGCACATAGGCGCGCACCCAAAGCGGGTCGGTCCGCGCAATGGTGTAAATCGGCGTGGCGGGCGAAACCATGTCGCCCGGTTCCTGCACCCGGCTTTCGATGATGCCGTCAACGGGGGCGTAAAGCTTGGTGTCATCAAGCTTTTGTTGGGCCAGTTTGGCATTGGCAACGGCGCCATCGTAGCTGGCCTGCGCGGCGGCGATATCCTCTGCGCGCGGGCCTTTCACAGCCAGTTCATAAGCCTGCTTCGCCGCCATGTAATTCTGCTCTGCGTTCAGGAAGGCTGCCTGCGCATCATCGCGTTTTTGAAGTGTCGCGGCCCCGGTTGGTGCCAAGGTCGCGTAGCGCTCATAATTCGCCTTATCATTTTTGTAGACCACCTCCAGCGCGTCCATGCGCGCCTTGGCTTGGGCAATCTGTTCAGGGCGAGAGCCCGCTTGCAGGGCGACAAGAACCTGCTTTTGTTGTGCCGCTTGGGCGTTGGCGGCGTCCAACTCATCGCTGAAACGCTTGTCATCCATCAGTGCGATCAACTCGCCCTTATGCACAACATCCCCTTCCTGCACCAACAGCTTGGCAACCCGGCCTGTGTCGTTAAACGCCGCGTCCACTTCACGGATATCGACATTGCCGTAGAGTGTGAGGGTGCTCGACACACCCACAGGTCGCAGCCAAAAATATGCACCGAGCGCAATCGCCGCGCCAAGCACCAACACGCCAAAGACCAGAACCATGCGCTTGCGTTTTGTCATGATAAAATTCCTTTAACGGTTGGCACAGAAAGTCGGAGTTAGTTTTGCATCTAGCTCTAGGAGGGCCGCCTCATGCGGTTCATTGATTTGGATCAACCTCACGCTCATGTAATGCTTCACAGGCTCAAATGCGGTTTCACTCCTTAAAACGTGAAGAAATATGATTGCCAGCGCAGCACTTTCGCTCCGTTCGCAGTTTCCGCGGTGAATTTGCGACACGTGTAGCCTAACGGGCATCATTTGCGCTAAGGATATGCTCTGGGTCTTTCCAGAACAAATTCGGGCCAGAACAAATTCGGGGTAGCCAAGTGAAGTTGAGTGAAGTGTTAGTAAAGTCTTGTGCCGTGTTCGTTTTGTCCTGCTCCGTTGCTTGGGCGCAGGGCGCTGTTGAGATGAAGGATCCGAACGCCAATTTCACCATGCAGCTTGGTGGCGATATCGCTTGGAATGTTGAAAGCGATCTAACCGGACAGCAATCGACAGTGATCGCGGCGGCCCCCGAAGGATATGATCCCTTCACTATCGTGTCCGCGACAACCTTTCTGAAGGTGAACCCGCTGGCGACGATGGGGGCGAGCATAGCGAAAAAGACGATCGATGGTTTTTTGGGCGGGGTTTGTGAAAACTACAAATGCGCTGATATTTCAGGACGATCGTATGAAGATATCGATGGGCGCAAGGCTTGGGTCGCAGTCACAAAGCTGAACCTGAAATCCTACGAAGATCTCGGTGTGCCAGAAGCGGTGATGATCGCGACAGTCTCTCCCGAAGGGTATATGCAACTGTTTTCGCTGCATACCGCTGAGGGCAAAGCTGCGGAAATGGAGCCGATCTTGATTGAGGCGATCAAAACGATCAAATCGACCAACCCTTAGGGCTCTGCATTGGGGGCAATCTGCGCTGATCAAGCCTCTGCCGCATCAAATGCTGCGGGGCAGACGAAAGGCCGCTTTCGAGAAACGGCACCGCAGCACGGGATCTCCCTGTAGATGGCGGCTAAGGGGATGTTTCGGCTGCTCCCCACCGTTGGGTTATCCTGAACCGGGATCAACCGTGCAACAAAGAGAAGCAGCCATCTGTACAAAGAAGATCGAAAGTTTAGAAGACCTCGCTTTCATTGGCATCGACATGGCAAGGATACGTTCCACCTGATCGGGTTCGACCGTGCGGGTCAGGGGTTCTCCAGAGGCTTATCAAACGGCAGGCGCTGAACGCCACGTTTGAGAAACTGCCGCGATGCATCGTCGGCATGGAGGTGTGCCTTAGCGCCCACCACGTCAGTAGGACTGCTTCGCAGCAAGGGGTTTGAACCCCACATTATCCCTGCAATTTACGTGAAGCCGTTCAACAAGGGGCAAAAGAACGTCTACAACGATGCAGAGGCGGTCGCCGAGGCAACTCTGCGTCCGAACCTTCTCACAGTGTCCGAGAAAACCCAAGATCAGCTCGATCTGCAGGCGCTGCATCGGGTCCGATCCCGGCTCGTCTCATGCCGCACCGCGAGCATAAACCAGATACGGGCGTTCCTGATTGAACAGGGTATCACCGTGCGTGCGGGGCCTCGGCCTTTGAAGACCTCATTCGAGGCAATTTTCGAGCAGCGCGGGGGCGAGATCTTGCCTCGAATGCGAGGCATTCTGATCGGGCTCTATGGCGATTGGCTCTGGCTGGATCAGCGGATCGACGTGGTGTTCGCTGAGATTGAAGAGATCTGCCGCACTTAACAGGATTGCGCCAATATCATGACGATTCCCGGCGTTGATCCGATGATATCAGCCGCGATGATAGCGCTGTCGGCAGGGGCGAAGCCTTTGAACGCGGCCGGGATTTCGCGGTATGGGTTGGTCTGGTGCCGCGCCAATTCAGCACGGGAGGACGGACGATTCTCGGCCGGATTACAAAGCGCGCGAGCCGATATCTGCGAATGCTCTTCGTGCAGGCTGCCAAGGTCATCATGATGCGCCCACACCGATGGGAAGCGTTCAGTTTCGGTCCATGCTTGACCGAGGTGGTGACCCGAATGCCGCGCAATAAAGCGGCCATTGCGCTTGCCAACAAACTCGCTCGAACCGCCTGGAGCATACTTCGCAATGGCGCCCAGTTCGACGCCCCAAGAGATGAGGCCATGGACGCCATCTAACGGCGCCCACGGTCAATACGAAGTTCGCGAAAGAGAGGACAGCATGGAACGGTGAAAATGCGCCCCCAGAGTCTGATGGCCCTTTTGGTCATTATCGACGTTGCAGCGAATGAGACCAAGGCGCGTGCGTAACCCCATCAAGGCCATGGCCCGCGAGCCGATCAACAGGCCGGATGCATTTGAGCGACTTCCGAAATCGTGCCAAATTCTCGATTGCGAACAGCAGCCGACAAATCAACAAGAAAATGCCGGCCGTTGATGGGGTCAGCACATGCCGCTGAAGCCGCAGGCAGCGTTGACAACTTTCTTATCAATCTCGCCGCGCGGATGAGGTTGAGCCTCCCCCTTTGAAGTGGTCCGCCCTTATAGTTAGGAAAGCGGAGGACCAAGAATGGCGATTAAGAGACCCAA
>NZ_JBLXEM010000063.1:0-8373 GCF_048263065.1 Thioclava sp. | reverse complement strand
CTGCCCACCGACGAAGATCTGCGCCGTCTCGAAGGGCCGCTACTTAGCCCGGCGTTTCAAGAGCAAACGGCGCTAGGGGCCGCCAATCGGCTCAAAGAGCTGGTAGATGCGTCACGGGTTTCGGTCCAAGACGGCCTCAATCGCGTGCATGGGCTCACGCCGATCCGACCCCAAATCGAGCGCCTCTTGGCTGGGCTTTTGGACTGGCAGGCCGGCAAGGCCGATTGGTGCGATCTCCTCACCAGCGCGCTGATCTCGGGGCCGACGGGCTGTGGCAAGACGATGCTGGCGCGCGCCTTCGCGGCCCAAGCCTGCGTGCCCCTCGTATCCACGAGCTACGCGGAGTGCCAAAAGGCGGGCCATCTCGGGCAGATGCTCGCAGCGCTCGACACCGTTGTTAGTGAGGCCATCGCCAAGGCCCCCTGCGTGTTCTTTATCGATGAGATCGACAGCTTCGCAGATCGCATGATCCAGCATCGCAACAGCGAATATCAGCGCCACGTCGTCAACGCGATGCTGGTGCATCTCACACGGTTGGCGCAGGTGCCGGGGGTGATTGTGCTGGCGGCGACGAACCATCCAGAGCATGTCGATCCAGCGCTGCGACGGGCGGGGCGCCTCGATCTGCACCTGCGGATGCGTTATCCGGATCGGGCCGGGATCTCGGCAATCCTGCGCGATGCGCTCGGTCCATCCGCGCCAGATCTTGGCACCGCAGCGGATTTACTGATCGGGACTAGCGGCGCGACAGTTGACGGGGTGGCGCGTGCAGCCCTCGGGATTGCGCGGCAGCACGCTCGCCCGGTGGCAACGGACGATCTCATCGACGCCGCGCAGGAGGTCGTTCCGGCGATGGCTCCCGGTCTGCTCAAGCGCATGGCGGTTCACGAGGCCGGCCATCTGCTCGCAGCCTTTCAGCTGCTTTCCCTTCCTCCTACGAGCGCCGCCATCGGTCCCTCGGGCGGCACGATGGAGCTGCCGATCCAACCCGCAATTACCGAGACCGACTTGCGCGCGGCGATGATCGTCAGGCTGGCCGGTCGGGCCGCTGAACTGGCGACATTCGGTGACGCTTCGATTGGAGCCGGCGGCACGGAGCAATCCGACCTCGCCCTCGCGACCCGCATCGCGATCGATGCTGTGACTCGACACGCGTTCTTCGGCGGCGATCTGCTCTGGACGCCCGTCGCCCCCGAGCATCACCTGACAATGCACAAGCACCTGCGCCTGCGCGTCACTGACCTCCTCGACACAGCAAACGCCGCCGCCCTTCAAATCGTTGCCGACCATCCCCAAGCCATTGAGACGATTGCTCAGGCACTGATCGAACACCGAGAGGTGGATGCGGGGCAAATCGCAGACTTGCGGGCGTGGATCTCAAAAACGAAGCAGGGCGAATTGCAGGTGCAGGCGAAGAGAATGTAGCGCTAGCCTCGTGATCCGGCACGATCACCCAATACACGAGAGTAACAAAATCCGGATTTTTCCCGCTCGAGCGTGCATCCGAAAGATAAACTTTGAAGCACGTAGTGACGGGCGCTCACACCGTTCTAGAACGACATCCGGATTTTGCAGTCTCTAATAGGAAAATTCCGGAATTATCCATACTTATCAACATCATTCAGCATGAGGCATGCCACATTCGCCGATCGAAAAACATGAAAGCTGCTTAGACTGATTGCATCGATAGAACCCCAGAAAAAAACGGGGACAATCCGGATGATGCAAATATGGCCCAGCCCGCTCACACACGCCCGACACACTCGACCTCCCCCGTTCAGGAAGGCGTGCCGCATGTCTGAGTTGCCACCTCTGCTCACCCCCCAAGAGGCTGCGGCCTCGCTGCACATCTCAACCAAGACACTACGGCGCATGCGTGCGTCCGGGCTGCCCTTCATCACACTCACTAGCGGTTCAATTCGCTACAACGCCCACGATATCGCTGACTATCTGGCGCGGAAGACCCAAAGGATCGAACCCAAATGCCCTATCGACCAAAAAATTCGCGCAACTGGCACTACGACTTCCAGATCCGGGGTCGTCGATTTTATGGCTCTTGCGATACCGAAGACTTCGAAGAAGCCAAGGCGGTAGAGGCAGAGGCTCGGGTTGCCGCGCGCAACGCGCCGGAGGTCACACGTAATTTCACGCTATCTGAAGCTCTCGGCACCTATTTTTCGGAAGTCAGCACACATCAGCCCAGCGCCAAGACAACGATGAGCCAGTTTCGCTCGATCTTAGCGGTCATCAAACCCGCGACTCCCTTGTCCAAACTGACCGATGCAGACCTGATGCGGTTCCGGTCGACCAGGCGCTCTGAGGTGTCGAATGCGACAATCAACAGAACACTTGCGGCGTTTGACCGCGCCTTGCGGCACATGGAGAAGACTCACGGAGCTACACTAGCAACCCTTGATTTTGGAGCAAAGAAGCTGCCTGAACCGAAGGAACGTGTCCGGGAGTTGACGCTCGCTGAACAGAAGCGGCTGTTTGAGAATCTACGACCTGACCTGCATCCGATCGTTCAATTCGCGCTGATGACCGGTGCGCGACAAGGCTCAATCTGCAAACTACGCTGGCGCGATATCGACGTCGATACCGGCCGAATGACTTTCAGAATGAAGACCGACAGCGGCACATCTGCGAAGTCAATGACTTTCCCAATGAGCAGCGAAAACAAAGCGCTGCTTTCTACCCTGCCCCGCGCGACCGACCCCAAGCATGCATCCTTTGTCTTCACCTTCGAGGTTCAGAACCGTCGGATGAAATCCCGGCGGCGGATCCTGCAAAACTCGACAGCCTTTGAGCATTTCCGCGCCGCTGTCCGTGCCGCAGAGATCGAAGACTTCCACTTCCACGATCTGCGCCATACCTTCGCAACGCGGATGCTGCGCAAAACGCAAAATATCAAGCTGGTGAGCCGCCTTCTCGGACATTCGGAAATCACGACAACCAGTCGTTACGCTCATGTCATCGATAGCGATCTAGCCGGCGCGCTGGAGAGTTTTTCTGCCCTCGATAGCAAAGAGTCCCGAAGCCCCTCCCGAAGCCATAATAAAAATACAATTTAATCAATGAGTTACATAAGGCCCTGTCAGCTTCCCAAGCTGAACGCGCGGGTTCGATTCCCGCTACCCGCTCCAGCGCAAATATGCCCTGCTTATTTCGGCACCAGCCGATAAAGCGCGGCTTCATCGGCATCCTCGATGATCCAAAGCTGCCCTTGCGGCCCAACGGCAACATCGCGCACGCGCATTCCCAGATCCCAGCGCGCCAGTTGATCAGATCCATCGCCTGCAACCAGAGCTAGCCCCTGCCCCGCGAGCCCCCCGATCAGCAGATCGCCTTGCCATGCCGGAAAATCGCGCCCCTCATAAATCGCCAACCCCGCGGGGGCGATCACTGGCGACCACCAAAGTTTCGGCGCGGCCAGATCGGGGCGCGTGTCATGGTCGGGGATCGGCAGGCCGGAATAGTGCCGCCCGTTTGACACCAGCGGCCAACCGTAATTGAGACCAGGCTTGATTTCGTTCAACTCATCACCGCCGCGTGGGCCCATTTCATGCTCCCAAAGCGTGCCGTCGGGGCTGAAGGCGAGACCATAGGCATTGCGATGGCCCTCGGTCCACGTCTGCGCGCGCACACCGCCCGCGTCATACTGCGGATTGCCGGGCGCGGCTTTGCCCTCTCGCGTGAGGCGCAGGATTTTGCCGCGCGGGTTGTCGGGATCTTGCGCGGTGTCAGGCTGCATCCGGTCGCCGACGCTGAGATAAAGCATTCCATCGGGGCCAAAGGCGATGATCCCACCGGGTTGCCCTCGCCCGCCCGGTGTTTGCTGCCAAAGCGTCTTTATGCCTTCAAGTCGATCACCGCGCAGCGTGCCGCGCGCCAGTATCAGCGCGTTCTGCGGTGAGACATAAGTGAAATAGACCGCCTGCGTTTGCGCGAAATCGGGAGCGATGGCGACATCCAGCATCCCGTTCTGGCCGCTATATTGCACCTTTGGCAGCCCTTTGAGTTCGCTCAGGCCACTCTGGCCCACACGCCACATGCGCCCGGATTTGCCACTCACCAGCACATCGCCCCCCGGCAGCGGCGCAATCGCCCACGGGTTTTGCAGGCGCGCCACCGCTTGCAGCGCAAAGGGGGCATCGCGGCTGGCATTTTTTTCGCCCACATTCTGCGCAAGCAGCGGCTGGCCAAGCCCAAGAGCAAGGATCACGGCGGTTAAACAAGTTCGCATAAGGCACCTCCTAAGGTTAAAGATGGGGCTCTCGGCGTCGTGAACCACCCCCAAAGCGCTAAATTTCACACTGCTCAAACGGGTTGCGAATCCGCGCGCCTGCCCCTATATCAGCCGTCGAGAGGTTGGCGCGGGCGAGCGCCTCGCCAACCCGGTCAGATCCGGAAGGAAGCAGCCGCAACGAGCCCCGCTTGGGTCGCTGTCCAGCCTCTCACCCTTTCCCTGCTTCACCATGACACTTGCGAGCCAAGGCTGCGCGCGGATAGTTTCGCGCCAAAGGGAGAGTAATATGATGCGTTTTGTTCTGATCTTGCTAGCGCTGCTGCCGCTGCCGCTGGCGGCGCAAACCCTGCACAGCACCGAAGTGGCGCCCCACACCTATGCCATTCAAGGCCCGTTCGGGCAGCGCGACGCCGAGAACCTTGGCAACAATGCGACGTTCGGGTTGATTGTAACCAATGCGGGCGCGGTTCTGGTCGATGCGGGAGCCTCGTTCAAAGGCGCGCAGGCGCTGGATGTGGTCGTCAAAACGCTGACCGATCAGCCGGTGAAATACGTCATCAATACCGGCGGGCAGGATCATCGCTGGCTGGGCAACAGCTATTGGCAGGCGCAGGGCGCGCAGGTGATCGCAAGCAACGATGCGGTGGCCGATCAAAAGGCCCGCGGCTCGATGGAATTGACGGCGCTTGACGCACTGATGGGCAAGGATGCGCTGGCGGGCACGACGCCCGCCTATGCCGATATCCCCTTTGGCGATCAGTACACGCTAACCCTTGGCGGGCGCGAGATCGAGATCACCCATCCCGGCCCCGCCCATACGCCGGGCGACAGCTATGTCTGGCTGCCCGCGCAATCGGTGATGTTCACCGGCGATATCGTCTTTGTCGGGCGTATTCTGGGCGTGCTGGATATGTCCTCGTCCAAGGGCTGGATCGCCGCCTTTGACGATATGGCCGCCCATAATCCCAAGGTGGCGGTTCCCGGCCATGGCCCCGCGACCGATCTGGCCACCGCGCGCCATGACACTTACGACTACCTAAGCAATCTGCGCACGCAGATGGCCACCTATATCGAGGGCGGCGGCGAGATTATCGGCTCGGTCGAGGTGGACCAATCAGCCTTCAGTTATCTGCAAGATTTCGACATGCTGGCCAAACGCAACGCGCAGGCCGTGTTTTCGCAGATGGAATGGGAATGAGCTGGGTGGACCTTGTGCGCACGGGAGCCTAATCTAGCCGCCAAACCACAGGCCGGAGCCCCGATGAGCGAAACGCAATACCAAGTCCTCGCGCGCAAATACCGCCCCGCGACCTTTGCCGATCTAATCGGTCAGGAACCGATGGTGCGCACGTTGAAAAACGCGTTTGCCGCCGACAGGATCGCGCAGGCGTTTATCATGACGGGGATTCGCGGCACCGGCAAAACCACCACCGCGCGCATCATCGCCAAGGGGCTGAACTGCATCGGCCCCGATGGCAACGGCACGCCCACGACCGAGCCCTGCGGCGAATGCGAGCATTGCATCGCCATCGCCGAGGGGCGTCATGTCGATGTGATGGAGATGGACGCTGCCTCGCGCACCGGGGTTGGCGATATTCGTGAAATCATCGAGTCGGTGCATTACCGCGCGGCCTCAGCGCGCTACAAAGTCTATATCATCGACGAAGTTCACATGCTGTCAACCAGCGCATTCAACGCGCTTCTAAAGACGCTCGAAGAACCGCCCGCGCATGTGAAATTCATCTTTGCGACGACTGAAATTCGCAAGGTTCCCGTGACGGTTCTGTCACGTTGCCAGCGCTTTGATCTGCGCCGGATCGAACCCGAGGTGATGATCGACCACCTACGCAAAATCGCCGCGCTAGAGAGTGCCGAGATAGCGCAGGATGCGCTGGCACTGATCACGCGCGCGGCCGAAGGGTCCGTGCGCGACGCGATGAGTTTGCTCGATCAGGCGATTGCGCACGGCGCGGGCGAAACAACGGCCGAGCAGGTGCGCGCGATGTTGGGGCTGGCTGATCGCGGTCGGGTGCTCGATCTGTTTGACATGATTTTGCACGGTCAAGCTGCCGAGGCGCTGACGGAACTTTCCGCGCAATATGCCGATGGCGCTGACCCGATGGCGATCCTGCGCGATTTGGCGGAAATCACCCATTGGGTGTCGGTGATCAAGGTCACGCCCGAAGCCGCCGAAGACCCGACCGTGCCGCCAGACGAGCGCAAGCGCGGACAGGAAATGGCGGGCGCGATCCCGATGCGGGTGCTGACGCGGCTGTGGCAGATGTTGCTGAAATCCATCGAGGAAGTCGCAGGCGCGCCCAACACGATGATGGCGACCGAGATGGCGATCATCCGCATGACGCATGTGTCCGATCTGCCCGACCCCGACACGCTGATCCGCAAGATCCAGCAGGGCGCGGGTGGCAGCACGCAAGCGGCGGGGCGCGGCGCTGCGCCTTCGACCGGTCCGGTGCATGGCGCGACGTTGCGGGCACGGCGCGCGGGCGGTGGCGGGGCGGTGGCCGTGGCACAGGCAATTCCAAGCGAAACTCCCGACGCGCTGGCGCGCTTTGCCAGCTTTGACGATGTGGTCGAGCTGATCGCACGGATGCGCGACATGACGCTGCTGCTCGAGGTCGAAAGCAACCTGCGCCTTGTGAATTACCGCCCCGGCCGGATCGAGTTTGAACCCACGGAACGCGCCTCTCGCGATCTTGCGGCAACGCTTTCGGCGCGGCTGCAAGGCTGGACCGGCGTGCGCTGGGGGGTTTCAGTCGTGTCCGAGGGCGGGGCACAGACCATCGCCGAGGTGAAAGCCGCGCAGATGGATCAGGCCAAGGCCGAAGCGATGCACAACCCGCTGGTCGCCGCGATTTTCGACGCTTTTCCACAGGCGAAATTTGACGAAATCACCGATGCCGCCGCGCTGGACGCTGAAATCGCGACCGAGGCGCTGCCCGAGGTCGATGACGAATGGGATCCCTTCGAGGATGGCTGAGCGCGCGGACCTTGTCGCCAGCCCCGCGCATGCGTATCTGTGACAAAACCACGCTAACAGGAGAAAGCGATGTTCAAGGGACTGGGCGCGATGGGCGACATGGCCAAGATGATGAAGGCCGCCAAGGAAATGCAAGAAAAGATGGCGCAGCTGCAATCCGAGCTGAATTCCATCGTCGTCATCGGCGAGGCCGGCGGCGGTCTGGTGCAGGCGCGCGCCACCGCCAAGGGCGAGCTGACAGGGCTGTCCATTGACCCTTCGATCCTGCAAGCTTCAGAAAAGGAAATCGTCGAAGACCTGATCCTCGCCGCTGTCAAAGACACGCAGGCCAAAGCCAAAGAACGCGAAGGTGATGAGCAACGCCGCCTGCTGCGCGAAATGGGCTTGCCCGAGAATATGGAACTTCCCGGTTGAACGCGGCGCTTTAGACATGAGCCAGGGGCGCGACGACATCGAGGGGCTGATCGCGCTGATGGCGCGGCTGCCCGGCCTTGGGCCACGCTCGGCGCGCCGGGCGGTGTTGCACCTGATTTCCAAACGCGCGCAGTTGATGGCCCCGCTGGCCGAGGTGATGGCCGATGTCGCGCGCAATGCCCGCGAATGTGCCCGCTGTGGCAATATCTCGGGCCAGCCAGTCTGCGCGATCTGCGAGGATGAGCGCCGCGCCATTGGGGAACTCTGCGTGATCGAGGATGTCGCCGATCTCTGGGCGATGGAGCGCGGGCACGCCTTCAAGGGGCGCTACCATGTGCTGGGTGGCACGCTGAGCGCGCTGGATGCCATCGGCCCTGACGAACTGCGCATCCCCGATCTGATCGCGCGCATTCAAGACGAGGGCATCCGCGAAGTTATCCTCGCGCTCAACGCCACGGTCGAGGGCCAGACCACCGCCCATTACATCGCCGAGGCGCTGGAGCCGTTAGGAGTTTCCGTCACCAGTCTCGCACAAGGTGTGCCAATCGGAGGCGAGCTGGACTATCTTGATGACGGCACGATCCAAGCCGCGTTGCGCGCACGCAAAGCGTTCTAATGGCCACCCGTCCTGAAACAGAGGCGCTGATGATGTAACCGCCCTCCGACGGCATCGATGTGCCAAGGTGGGTCTGCGATGATCCACAAAGGAGGACGG
>NZ_JBLXEM010000062.1:0-8429 GCF_048263065.1 Thioclava sp. | reverse complement strand
AGATGTCCAAAGGTGTTCCTGTCAGCCTGTGCCCTCGCCGCCGTCGTCATGTTCTGGTTATGAATCCTGACCCTAGTACGCGCAGGTGGCCGAGGCGGGTCGAGCAGACGACCGTGATCTAACCTGCATTTGAAAATATGCTTTCTGTCTTAATAAATCCCTTCGAAATCAGGCGGAAATCGGGCGATCCTACGGTTTCGAAGTGCTAGAACACGTCGTTTCCCGAGCGATTAACCAAATTTGCAAAATAATTTTGACTTACGATTGTGCGGCTTTTCGTTGCTACGCCCTTGGGTTGTAACTTTCGAATCATGCGTCTTTCCAAGCCGGACAGACAAAAGGCCGCGCCCCATTCCGAAGCCGCGGCCATGTCTTGTCGATAGCGCTGTAATCCGCAGATATGCCGGGTTAGCCGTGCGTGGGCGATGCAAGCATAGCCTGTCGGGCGAAGGGTGCGCCGATATCACCTATGTGGCGGTCAAGAACGGCTTCCTCTGTCTGGTGACGATCGTGGATCGGGCGACACGTAGAGATCTAAGCTGGCGACTGTCCAACATGATGCAAGCTGTTCGGTGTTGAGGCCCCGAACCAAGCCATCGCCAAGCCTGGCCCGCCCGAGAACCTCATGCACAAGCTCTTATCTCGATCTCCGTCCGAAGTACCTGCCAGCGGGCAGCGTCAGCGCATGGCCATCCGACAGCGCTTGTGTACGTAGAACCGCAGTCTAACCTCGATGCCGCCCTTCGCGTCGAGATGCGGCTAGAGATTGCGCGGTTGCGTCGCAGGCTGCATCGGACGATGAGCTAAGCAGTCATGAACAGGTCGAGGCATTGACGCTGGCCAACCGGATCGTGGTGCTTGAATATGGGGAAATCGCGCAGGTCGACCCCGCAGCGCGAGCTGTATGAGTGCTCCACCGATCTATTCGTGGTGCAGTTCATTGGTCGTCCAATAATGAACGTGATACCCTGTTTGGCCTCGGGCGGGAGCTATCGCCTTGAGAGGGCACGGCGCAGCGTGCCCGTTAGTTCACGCATCGCCGCTTGGGATTCGCCCTGAATATATTAGCCTTGGCGCGCCGACGACGGGAAAGGCTGCGGCCAGTCCCGGGGCTCAGCGCTTCCGTGCGCCGGTGTTTTCACTGGAAGCCCCGCCTGTGACTACATCACCGGTTCGCGCCGGGAACCCAAAGCACGTCGTCTTGCCCGTCATTATTGGCGATGCGGGCGGCCACGAAGAACCAGTCGGACAGTCGGTTTAGGTATTTTACCGCCCATTCGTTGACGCTTTCGGTGGTGGCCAGCTCGACCGCGCCGCGTTCAGCGCGGCGCGCCACGGTGCGGCACAGGTGCAGGTGCGCGGCCAGCGCGGTGCCGCCGGGCAGGATAAAGCTGCGCAGGGGTTCGAGTTTCGCGTTCATCGCGTCGATCTCGGTTTCGAGCCGGGTCACCTGAGATTCAATCATGCGCAGGACCGGATAGCCTGCCTCGTCGTCGCGCTCCATATCGGGGCGCGCGAGATCAGCCCCCAGATCGAACAGATCGTTCTGGATCAGCGATAGCGCGGCCTGCACATCACTATCCGCATGCAGACGCGCCAACCCGACCGTCGCGTTCAGCTCATCGACATTGCCATAGGCGGCGACGCGCGGCGAGTGTTTCGCCACCCGCGCGCCATTGGACAGCGCGGTTTCCCCGGCGTCGCCAGTGCGGGTGTAAATCCGATTGAGAACGACCATTCAGGCCCCCTTGCGTAGATAGACAAAAATCAGGATCAGCACGATGGCCACCGCCTGCGCCGCGATGCGCAGGCGCATCAGCTTATTGGCATGTTTGCGGTTGAAATCTCCGCCGCGCCCGAACCCGGCAATTCCGATCATCAAGATGACCAGCACCGCAAGGCTGGCGGCGGCCACTAAATAGAATAACGGGTCACTGCGCATCGAATTCCTCTCCCTGTTGGCCAAGACATAGCCGGGAAGAGGAGGTATGCGAAAGCTTTTTCACCCTTTCGCGAGCACCCAGTCGAGCGCGCGCCCCGGAAGGATGCGCCGCGCGACCTCCATCAGATGGGTGGGAACGGTGATCGCGTAGCGCGGTTTCGGGTTAGGGGCGTCCAGCGCCTTGAGGATCACCTTCGTGACAGCCGAGGCAGGCAATTCGAATTTGGCGGGGCCACGGCTTTTGTAAAGCTGGTTGAGCAGGTCGTCTTCATATTGATGGCGACGCGCCGAGTTTTCCCAATCCACCCATTTCTCGAAATGCGTGATCGCGTTTTTGCGAAATTTAGAGGTGATGGGCCCCGGTTCGATCAACACGATCTTGATATCAGTGTCGCGCATTTCCAGCCGCAGCACGTCGGTTAGACCCTCAAGCGCAAATTTCGTCGCCACATAGGCCCCGCGCCAGCGATAGCCGACCATCCCGAGCACCGAGGAGCACTGGATGATCCGCCCCTCGCCATTATCGCCTTGCGCGCGCATCACCTTAATCGCGCGGTTGGTCAGGTCGTGCAGGCCGAACAGGTTGGTTTCAAAGATCTCGCGCAGCGCGCCTGTGGGGATGTCCTCAGTTGCGCCGGGACAGGCAAACGCGGCATTGTTATAGAGCGCATCCAGACGGCCACGGCCACGCGCCAAGGCCTCGTTAAAGCCCGCATCAATCGAATCCGGGTCAGCCACGTCAAGCTGGAACGAGGTCAACCCTTCGGAGCGCAGGCGTTCGCAATCTTCTTCCTTGCGGCACGTGGCCAGCACCTTCCAGCCCGCCGCTTTCAGCCCATGGGCTGCGTCATAGCCGATGCCCGAGGAGCATCCGGTGATCAGGATTGTCTTGGCCATCTGTCCCGCCCTAAATTTTCGCCGCCGCGGACACCGAAGGGTGCCCTCGGCGTCTTAGTCTCCGGCGGGAGTATTTGGAGCTAGATGAAAAGGCAAGGTTTTGGCGGCGTTGCGCGTCAGTTTGCCGGGGTCAGAAACCGCGCAGCGACCCAGCCGTCGATGCCGTCGCCCTCGATCTTGATATGCGCCCAGCCCGATTGCTGCGACATCACGAGCACCTGTTCGCCCTTGCGAATGCGGTCCACCGCGCTGTTGGCAGTCGAGGGACCAGAGCGCACATTGAGCGCATTGGCCGAAACGGTCCAAAGCGAGCCGCCTGCAACTTGCGGGGCCTCTATCGAGCGATATTCGGGTGAGGGGCGCAGCGCGGGTCCCGGCATGCGCGCTTTTGCGATGACCGGGCTGACGGTCGCGGATGCGGGCACTACCTGCGGTGCGGTTGACGCGGTGATCTTGTTGGGTGCGTAAAGCGGATCGGGATTACTGGCGCTCCGAGTGACTTGTGGCGCGGCGTCCGTCTCGACGGTTGCAGAATCGCCCGGCAAATCGCGACCAAATATTGTGAGCGAGACAAAAATTCCCGCGAGCGTTGTAAAAAGTAGCTTTCCCATGACTTCCCCCAAGTCTTCCCCTGTGACCCGTGGCAGAATCGGGTCACAATTAGTTTATCACGTTCTGTTACAAGTTGCCCTTGGGGAATCCCGCAGCGGCGCGAAAAGTTTCTCGTCATTTCTTACAGATACGTTTTCCCGCTGGACCGGGCAGCAACGCGGCTTTACACCCGAGCCCATGAGCAAAGACGACGAAACTCCGCTATCGATGACCTCAGAACCGCTGAGCCGCGCAATCGGCGAGCGCTATCTGACCTATGCACTGTCCACGATCATGCACCGCGCGCTGCCCGATGCGCGCGACGGGCTAAAACCGGTGCATCGCCGCATCCTTTTCGCGATGCGCGAGTTGAAGCTGTCTCCGACCGGGGGCTTTCGCAAATCGGCCAAGATTTCGGGCGATGTGATGGGCAACTATCACCCGCACGGCGATGCCGCGATCTACGATGCGATGGCGCGTTTGGCGCAGGATTTCGCGATGCGCTACCCGCTGGTGAACGGGCAGGGCAACTTCGGCAATATCGACGGCGATAATCCGGCTGCGAGCCGCTATACCGAGGCTCGCTTGGCCGCCCCGTCCGAGGCGTTGCTGGACGGTCTGGCCGAGAATTCGGTCGATTTTCGCCCCAATTACGATGGCACGTTGGAAGAACCCATCGTGCTGCCCGCAGCCTTTCCGAACCTATTGGCAAATGGTGCCAGCGGCATTGCTGTGGGCATGGCGACGAACATTCCGCCGCACAACTTGGATGAGTTGGTGCAGGCCTGTCTGGCGATGATCGCGCGCCCCGCCATTACCGATGACGAGTTGGTCGAGCATATTCCCGGCCCCGATTTCCCGACCGGGGGCGTGCTGGTTGAGCCGCCCGAAAATATCCGTGAGGCTTATCGCAGCGGGCGCGGGGCGTTTCGTCTGCGCGCGCGTTGGGAGCGCGAGGATCTGGGGCGTGGTCAGTGGCAAATTGTTGTCACCGAGATTCCCTATCAGGTGCAGAAATCCAAGCTGATCGAGCGTTTGGCCGAGGTCATTCAGACCCGCAAAGTGCCCGCTTTGGCCGATGTGCGCGACGAAAGTGCCGATGATATCCGCATCGTGCTAGAGCCGAAAACCCGCACGATTGAGCCCGAAATGCTGATGGGCATGTTGTTCAAAAGCTCGGATCTGGAACTGCGCTTTAGCATGAACATGAACGTGCTGATCGACGGGCGGGTGCCCAAGGTGTGCTCGCTCAAAGAGGTTTTGCGCGCCTTTCTTGATCACCGTCGCGAAGTGTTGGTGCGCCGTTCCCAGCACCGGATGGACAAGATTGACGCGCGTCTTGAGGTGCTTGAGGGCTATATCATTGCCTTCCTCAACCTTGATCGGGTGATCGAGATCATCCGCTATGAGGACGAGCCGAAGGCCATGTTGATGGCCGAGTTCGACCTGAGCGATGTGCAGGCCGAAGCGATCCTGAACATGCGGTTGCGTAGCTTGCGCAAGCTCGAAGAGATGGAGCTAAAGCGCGAACGCGACGCGCTGACCGAGGAACGCGCGGGGCTTGAGGACTTGCTGGCCTCGGAAAAGCTGCAATGGAAGCAAATCAGTGGCGAGCTGAAAGACATCGCCAAGAAGTTTGGAAAATCCGCACCCGGTGGCGCGCGCCGCACTGGTTTCGCCGAGGCGGGCGAGGTCGAAGAGGTGCCGATCGAGGCGATGATCGAGCGCGAGCCGATTACCGTCATCCTGTCCAAAATGGGCTGGGTGCGCGCGATGAAGGGGCACAATGCGCTGGATGCCGAGGTCAAGTTCAAGGATGGCGACGGCCCGATGTTTGCGATGCATGCCGAAACCACGGATCGCATCGTGCTGATGGGCGCGAACGGGCGGGCCTACACCGTGCTGGGTGCCAATCTGCCCGGTGGGCGCGGCATGGGCGAGCCGGTGCGCCTGATCGTCGATCTGCCCAATGAGGCCGAGGTGACGCATCTGTTGCTGCCCAAAGCGGGCGAGAAATACCTGCTGGCCTCAAGCGATGGCGATGGCTTCATCTGCCCCGCCGAAGAGCTGATCGCGCAGACCCGTTCGGGCAAGCAGGTGCTGAACATGCGTGGTGATGCCAAGACAGTGGTTTGTGCCAAAACGAGTGGCGATCATGTCGCCTGCGTGGGCCAAAACCGCAAACTGTTGGTCTTTGCGCTGGATGAATTGCCCGAAATGGCGCGCGGCAAGGGTGTGCGGTTGCAGAAATACAAGGATGGCGGGCTGTCTGATGCCACCACCTTCACGCTGGCCGATGGTCTGAGCTGGAAAGACCCGGCCGGGCGCACCCGCACCGAGCTGGAGTTAAGCGAGTGGACCGGCAAACGTGCCTCGGCGGGGCGGATGGCGCCGCGCGGTTTCCCGCGCGACAACAAGTTTAACTAGTCTGCGACCCTGCGCTCAGGTGTAAAGCGGGGGCACGCCAAGCTGGGCGTGGATGTGGTTGACCGACTCGTGATCCAGCCCAAGCGCTTTGGCGAAGCTATCGAGATATTGCGCCTCGGTTTGATTATCGAGATCAATCGCGGTGACGGACATCGTATAGGCCTGCGCCTCTAGCCCGTCGGGGATTTGACGCGCCAAGCCCTGGGCATCCACCGGGGCCGCGAGTTCCTGCTGCACGAAGGCGCGCTCTTCGGGGCTGATATCGCCAAGCTGACCCATCAGTTTTTCCTGCTCGCTTGCGTCGATTTTACCGTCGGATTTGACCGCTTGGATCATCGCCTTAAGCATGACGCCCGCCGCCGCATTTTGTGCCGCGCTGGGCGGGGTGGCGGGTTCGCCGCCATTGGCGAAGGCTGAATTCAGCTGATCGCCAAAGCTGTGCTCGGGGGCGGTCTGCTGCGGGGTTGGTTGTGCTGCGCCGCCGCCCAACATGCCCCCGAGCATTCCGCCAAGACCGCCCGCTGCACCGCCCGCCGCAAGCGAGCTAAGCATGCCGCCCAATCCGCCAGAGGACGCGCCACCGCCCGTCAACTGGCCCAGCAGATCGCCCAAGCCGCCGCTGGTCTGACCGCGTGGCGACGACCGGGTGGCGATGCTGCTTGATCCTGCGCCGCTCAGGCTTTCCATCAGGCCGCCCAAGCCGCCTGCTGGCCCGGCGCTACTCGAACCGCTAAGCAGCGAGCCCATCATATCCGCCAGACCGCCGCCTGAGGCGCCAGATGTGCCTGCAGATGCGCTGCGCCCCATGCTGGAGACGCCTTTGGCCACGGCAACGCCGATTGCGACTTTTGCGAGTGCTCCCATCAAAGACATCGCTTTTCCCCCTTTTGATTTACGTTAACGGAACTTTACGCGACGGGCGGTTGAGCGCCATGGGAAAAATCCCACGCTTTTCTCACATCGCCTCGACGGTCAGCCAAATCCCGCCTTTGGGGCGTGTCGTGAGGATCATCTCGGGCACCGGTTCACGCCCCGCCACGGCGCTAAAGCGAAACCGTGACAGCAGCGTGGCAAGGATGATCCCGGCCTCTTGCAGGGCAAACCCCGCGCCGATGCAGATCCGTGGCCCGGCACCGAAGGGCAAAAAGGCGTAGTGGTCATGGGTTGGGTTGGCGAAACGCCCGGGGCGAAACGCGTCCGGTTCGTCCCATAGCGCGTGATGGCGATGCAGCGCGTAGATCGGCAGCATCACGGTATCGCCGCGTCGCACTTCGCGGCCCAGCAGGCGGTCGGGCTTTTGCGCGGTGCGCGAGAGAAACCCGGCAGGGGGATAAAGGCGCAGGCTTTCCTGTACGATTTGCTGGATCAGGGGCATCGCGTCGAGATCCTCGACGCCCGCTACACGCCCGCCCAACACATCTTGCCCCTGCTCGCGGGCGGCGGTCTGGATGGCAGGATCGAAAGCACACAGATACAGCGCCCAAGCCAGCGTCAGCGCGGTGGTTTCATGCCCCGCGACGATGAAGGTCAGCAGGTTGTCGCGCAGCTCAGCGGCGTTCATTGCGCGCCCCGTTTCAGGATCGCTTGCGCCTTTCAGCAGGTCCAGCAAATCGGGCCGATCCTTGGCGTGCCCGGCATTGCGTGCACTGATCGCAGCATCGGCATGGCGCTTGAGCTCGCGCACGATATGGGCCGAGGCGAGGCGATGGGGGCGCGGTACCCAGCCGGGCAGGGCAAAGAAGTCAAGCAGCGAGACCTTGGCGGTGCGCGCGATATAGGCGTCGATGGCGCGATGGATCGCGGCGCGGTCGAACCCTTCATCGCCCGAGAAGGTAACCTCGGAGATCACCTCAAAGGTCGCGGTGACCATTTCCTGATGCAGATCGACCGCGCGCCCGGTGCCAGCATGTTGGGCGATGCGTGCCGCGCTGGCTTGCGCGGCGGCCTGCATCACCGGCGCCAGCGCCTGCATGTTACGCAGGGCAAATACGGGCGAGGCCGCGCGGCGTTGCCAGCGCCATTCCGCGCCCTCGGCAACAAACAGCCCCTGACCGACCGCCGGGCCAAGGATCAACTTGGTCACGACCGATTTCGGATAATCCTCGACGCGGTCTTTCAGGATATGGCGCGCAGCGTCAGGGTCCATCACCATATGCCAGCGCGCCCCGGTATTGCCCGAGATGATCGGCGCATGGGTGGCCAGTTCCGGTATAATTTCCAGCACGTTGCGCCGCGCGGCACGCAGGCTTGCGGCAATCCCGAGCGGCTTGCGTGCAAGGTTCGCGCGCGCGGGAAAGGGCGGCTGTGCGGTGGGGGCGGTTTGCTCCATCTTCCAAAGGTAAGGGCTGAGGCGGGATTGATCAAACTTTACGCAGCCAAGCTTGACCGAATTTCCCCGATCCGGGCTTGATTTTTTTCCGCCAGCGCAATAGATAGCGCGCGATATTGACTCGGGCCAGCGCTAGTGGCCCCCCAAAGCAGAGGCGCCCCGCGAGATGGCTAAGGAAAAGTTTCAACGTAACAAACCGCACGTCAACATCGGCACGATTGGTCACGTTGACCACGGCAAGAC
>NZ_JBLXEM010000061.1:0-8525 GCF_048263065.1 Thioclava sp. | reverse complement strand
TCCAAATATCGCCACACCCGGACAGCCGCATTTCGCCGTTGGATCGATTGTGCCGCTGCAATGACGGCTTGATCAAATCCTCACGGGCAAAAGTGCGGGCAAAGGAAATTAACCTGACAATACCCCTCCGCTACGGAGTCAATTTTACATGCTTGTTCACGCGCGATCTCATGATCTCGATCAAACGCTGGTCGCGCTCTTCTACCAGACTCGCGATATTGCGTCCCTCGGCGGCGATATTGACCTCTTCGACCAGCGTCTTGCATAGCTCGGGGGTCAGGTCTGGGGTGCCCAGACTGTCCCAGCGGCGCTGCTGGCTGGCACCAAGATGGGCCAAATAATGCGCCATGCCGCCGTCGCCCCCGCCAAGATGATAGGTCATGTGACAGCCGGTGCTGGCCCAACGCGGACCCGGGCCGTTGCGCACGGCAGCGTCGATATCGCTAACCGTCGCCACCCCCTGTTCGACCAGTGACACCGCTTCACGCCACATGGCAGCCCCAAGACGGCCAGCGATATGTCCCTCGATCTGGCGCGACAGGCGGACGGGAGCCTTGCCCAGCCAGCCGTAGAAATTCATCGCCCAGTCAAGGATTTCAGGCCGCGTCTTGGGTCCGCCGGAAATTTCGACCAGAGGCAGGATATGGGGCGGGTTGAAAGGATGCGCGGCAAGAAAACGGTACGGATGCTGTGCCCCCGACTGAATGTCCCCGATCAGCAGCGCCGAGGTTGACGAGGCGATGACTGTCTCGACCGGCACCCATTCCTCGACCTGGGTTAAAATCTGGCGTTTGAGCGCCAGATTTTCGGGGGCGTTTTCCTGAACCAACTGCGCCGCGCCAAGTGCGGCATTTGGGGCCTCTGCAAAGCTAAGGTGATCCAAAGGCAGCGTAGGCCGTTCTGTATGCCCGAGCTCCAACAGGCTGGTCCACATCGACCGGATCGTGTTGTGCAAGCGCTCTTGCGCACCCGGTGCCGGGTCAATCGCGTGAACGCGCAAACCCCGCGCCAGAAACAAGGCCGCCCAGCCCGCTCCAATGACTCCGGTTCCGACAATTGCGACATGGGTGATTTTATCGGGGGCGCTCAGAGGCATCCGTCACTCCTGTGAATATTTGGGTTTTGCGACAAGGGGCTGGAACCGGCGCGACAGCTGCCTGGTGGCCAGCAGGATCAAGACGGCTACGGCCGAGGCTGCGGGATAAGGCAGCAAGGCTGTCGCGATCGCGATCAGATAGATGACAATATCCAGCATGCGCTGTCCGGTCAGGGGCATCTTGCCCAGAAGGCAGGGGATCGCGACGACCAGAACCAATCCCGAGACAAGCGCCTCGGCAATGGCCAAGGGGCCACCCTGCCCGATCATGCCGGGATAGATTAGGATCATGAAAGGAACGACATATGTCATCGCACCCAGCCGCACCGCTTCGCGCGCGGCGGGTAGCCAGTTAGTCTGGGCAATGCCTGCGGCCACGAAAACCGCGACGCAGACGGGCGGCGTGATCACCGAAATCGTGGCAAAGTAAAAGACGAACATATGCGCGGCCAGCGGCGCGACACCGACGCTAGTCAGGGCTGGTGCCAGAACGGCCGCCACCAGCACATAGGCCGCTGTGGTCGGCAACCCCATTCCGATCACCAGACAGATCAGCCCGACAATGATCGCCACCAGCACCACCGAATTTCCCGCCAGCGTGACAATCAGCGAGGACAAGGTGACGCCGATCCCGGTCAAGTTGATCATGGCGACAAGGATCTGTGCCCCGGCCAGCAGGATGCCGATAATGACCAGCCCTCGCCCGGCATCGTCCAGCGCCGACAGCATCTGGCGCAGCATGTCCTTGGGACGGCTGGCCCCGATGGCGGCGATCATAAAGGCCACAAACAGCGCGGCGATCCCGAAAAAGGCTGCGGTCTGCACCGAACGCCCGGTCAGAATGCCGACAAACAGCCCGCCAAGCGCGGCCACGACCGGCAGAATCCGGCGCCAGCGCAGGATAGCACCCCAGCGCGGAATGGTCTCATCATCCACGATCCGCAAGCCACGCTGCACCGAGACGACATGCACGGTGATGAAGACCGACAAATAGAACAGAAGCGCCGGCAGGATCGCCCCGATCATGATAGTGACATAGCTGACGCCCAGAATTTCTGCCATCACGAAGGCGGCAGCACCCATGATCGGCGGCGCCAACTGCCCGCCTGTCGAGGCCACGGCCTCGACAGCCGCCGCAAAGGGCGCGGGATAGGAAAGGCGCTTCATCAGCGGGATGGTAAAATTGCCGGTCGTGGCGACATTGGCGACGGCGCTGCCGCTGACCATGCCGAACAGTCCCGAGGCGATAGTAGCGGTCTTGGCCGCCCCACCCGGGCTTCTGCCGCCCAGACGCATGGCCAGATCCATAAAGGTTTCTCCGCCGCCTGTATGCAGCAGGAATGCGCCAAACAGCACAAAGGCAGCAATCACCGTCGAAGCAATGCTCAACAGGCTGCCCCAAATGCCAAGATCGCCCAAGAATAGCGTCTCGGTCACGAAATAGGGATCGAACTGGCTGTGTCCCAACTGGCCCGGAATGTAGTGGCCCAGCAGCGCATAAGCCAGACCGATGACCACCAGCGCCGGGAAAATCAGACCAACGACACGCCGTCCCATCTCAAGGATTGCAAGAACCAACCCCGCAGTCATCAAAAGATCACGCCCGGTAGCCCAGGGCAATGCGTTCATGATGTCATCATAGTTCAGGGCAATATAGCCGCAGGCCACCCATGTCATGGCAACCAATGCCAGATCCACAATGATGCCAAGCGGGCGCAGAGCGCTGCCCGGGGCAAGCGGATACATCAGAGCCGCCAGCGTCATGACTTGGGCCAGAAACAGCGCTCGCTGCACAAGGCTTTCGAACGGTCCTGCAGCCGAGGTGTACAGAACAAACAATCCGATGAAGACAGCCACGATCTTTGCTGCGGTATCGCGCATCTTGAACTCCTCCTGACAGATGGTGGCGGGCTTCTTTCAGCCTGCATGGGCTTCGGAAGGGATTTCTCCCTCCCGAAGTCTGCCCGTCACTGAGCGGCAGCGGGCCGCATATGCTCGGGAATATCGTACCCCATTTCGGCAAAGTAACGTGCCGCGCCGGGGTGCAGGGGAACCGTGCCATATTCCATCGTCAACTCCGACAGATCATACGCGGCCAGCGAAGGCAGGGCGTTGCGCTGAACGGAGTCGTCCTCCATTGCGGCCTTGGTGATCTGATAGGCGGTGTCCTCGTCCATCTCAGGCGTTGCAGACACCGCCAGCGCAAAGGACCATGTCTTGTAGGGCGCGATCCCTTCGCCGGCATCGTCGATCGACACGACGGACAGGTCTTTCATCTCGCTGCGGATCGTGTCGGCCTGCACATCGGTCAGGGACACGACCTGCACCGGTGTGAAGGTATTGATATCCAGAGATGAGGCATCCAGCCGTTTGCCAGCCCCGGATTTCACATAACCTATAACGCGATTGTCCTTGATCATGTCAACCACATCCGTGGTCGAGCCGCGCACGACATCGGGTGTGATGCCCAGCTTGGCCAAAACGGCTTCGGCGGTGGCCTCGGTGGCCGAGCCGCGGATGCCGGGATTGAAGCGTTTGCCGTTCAGATCTTCCAACGTGGTGATATCGGCGTCAGCACGCACCACCACATTCTGCGGCGCCGGAGCATAGACCCACAGCAGCGGCGCCTCTTGCGGTGCGCCATCGAATTCCTGCGTGCCAGCATGGGCATGTTCGATAATATTGGTCGTGACCAGACCCATATTGACCTGCCCGCGCTTCATTCTGCGCAGGTTATCCATCGTCGCACCCGTTTCCGCGACTGAAGCTGTGACACCGGGAATGGTGTCATTGATCAACTGGCCTAAGGCAACAAAATAGCCATATTGGCTGGACGATGCCGAAGTTGATCCGATCAGCAAGCGCGTATCCTGCGCATTTGCCGATGCACCGGCCAGCATGGCCATTGTCGCAATTGCGGCCAGGGGTGCTTTGAAATGTTTCATGTTTTTCCTCCTCCAAAGAAATCTGTTGGTGCCGTCACGCCTGATCTAGTTCCATCGCAAGGATGCGAAATGACAGGCATTTTCCGTGTCCGTCCAAATTGAGGCTGGCATTTACCCCGCCATCGAGAACATCGTCGATGACAAAATTCAGCGCGCCCAGATTGGGTAGTTCGTAGCGTTCGATAGGGCCGGGATTGCGATCGGCCAGCGCGGCGCGAATGCGGGCCACGGTGACCTGTTTAACAAGGGTGGAATAGTCCTGCGGCGCATAGGCTATGACGCTAACGTTCAGCCGGTTGCCCTTGTCGCCCGCACGGGCATGGGCGATATCATACAAAAGGATCATCGTTCACCCTTCCATTCAAAGTAAGAGGCTCGCACCAATTCACGCGGGATCAGAGCCGAGCTGGTATAAACCCGGCTGCGAATGGTGCTGCGCACGCCACCGCCGCCGCCCGGCCCGCAGGTATATAGCGCCCCCAGTTCGTGCATGACATGTTCGACCCGTTTCCGGTCCGGCGCGCGCACCGCGATATGCAGACGCACATCACGCTGTGGCGGGGTCATCGTGTCAAAAGGCGGCGGGGTCGCGCCTATTTGCAGACTAGAACTGTCATCGACCAGCGCAACCATATCTGCCTGCGTGCTGACAAGACTAGCCTGCAGATCCATGTCGCGACCAAGCCGGCTGCGCAGAATATCAGCAGCCAGACGCGCGCGGGCTTCCGCATTGGGACCGCTATAGGAAATTCCGCCTTCGCCCAGAAAACCGCCATCATAGCAGACGGTGGCCTTCAACGTCGCGGGGCGGGGCTTGCCACGCGCGCCGCGCAAGGCGACACGGTCATGGCCCTGTTCCCCGACATGCACGTCGGTCAGATCCAGAACGACATCCGGCGTCAGATAGGCTGCCGGGTCGTGAATTTCATACAGAAGCTGCTCTTTCACAGTCGCGGCGGTGACACATCCGCCAGTCCCTGCCGGTTTGGTCACCACAAGGGATCCATCGGCCGATAACTCGACAATCGGAAAGCCCAGATCGGCAAGCCCGACTACATCCTTGTGCCCGGGATCCGCAAAATAGCCGCCAGTCACCTGACCTCCACATTCCAGCAGATGGCCGGCCATGGTGCCCGCTGCGATCAGGTCAAGATCGTCAAAGGACCAGTCAAAATGCGCGGCCGCAGACCCCAGAGCCAATGCCGGGTCAGCCACCCGCCCGGTGACGACAATATCGGCCCCTGCCAGCAGCGCGTCGCGGATTTCCGTCGCGCCCAGATAGGTGTTCGCGCTAAGCGGAGCCGTGTCGGGCGGCAAGCAATCGCGCAGGATCGGAGCGATGTCACCCTGATGTGAAGAGGCCATCAGATCATCGCCGGTGACGACAAAAATGCGCGGAGCTCTGAGCTCAAGTTCTTGCGCTAGCGCGCCGATGGCCTGCGCGGCGGCGCTTGGGTCGGCGGCGCCGAAATTACCGACAATCGTGATGCCATGATGCAGGCAAGCAGCAAGAATCGGGCGCAGCCGGTCCAACAAATAAGGGTCATAGCCAACGCTGCCATCGGCGCGGGCAAGTTGCGCAAGGGCAAGAGTCCGCTCGGCCAGGGTCTCGAACATCAGGCTGGCAGGACCACCCGAGGCGATCAGGGACCGAACTACAGGAATTGCGGCGTCAAGACGATCACCGCCAAAGCCAGCTCCGCAACCGATTCTGAATAGGTTCCGCATATCCCCTCCCCAAGACTTCCACAGTTTTCTGGCCTCCCCGCCAAAAAACGCTGGGACATTGGTAAGGCTTCGCGCTATTATTTGTCTAATTTATAATTCTAATCTATTGATTGCATCAATAAATGAATGTGACCAAGAAACAAATCGATGTTTTTCTAGCTCTGGCCGAGCTTGGCAGCTTCAGCGATGCGGCGCGCCATGTCGGGCTATCACAGCCTGCATTCAGCCTGTCGATCCAGAGGTTGGAAGACGCGATGAGAATGAAGCTATTCCAGCGGACCTCGCGGACGGTGTTCTTGACCACCGAGGGGCTCCATTTCCTGCCTCTGGCGCGAAATCTCATGCAAGGTTGGGAATCGACCTTCGCGCAGATGTCCAATGTCGCGGCCATCCGCAATGGACGTGTTGCCGTGGCGGCGCTGCCATCGCTGGCCGCCGGAATGCTGCCAGATGTGGTGACCCATTTTGCCGAGAAACACCCGCTGGTGCAGCTAGAAATCCGCGATGTTCTACATGGCAATGTGATCGAACTGGTCCGGTCGGGACAGGTCGATTTCGGCATATCGGTAGACCCCTCGACGGATCTCGATATCGACTTCAAACCCTTACTGCATGACAGGATGGTCGCGATCCTGCGCAAGGACCACCCTTTGGCGCATCAGGAAACGGTGTCATGGGAGGTGCTGAGTACCGAAAAGCTGATCGTGATGACACGGGCCACATCCGTACGGTCCTTGACCGACCGGGCTTTTGCCAAGGCGCAGATCACTCCGCACATCACAATGGAGGTCGACCAACTAGCGACGATCTCGGGGCTGGTTCAGGTCGGCTATGGCGTCAGCGCCCTACCGTCGCTCTGCCTACCCGTGGTCGCCCGCCCCGACCTGACATGGCGCAGCATTGTCAACCCCGAGGCCGAGCGTAGCTTGGGCCTGCTGACACGCCGACGCCATGATCTGTCGCTGGCCGCAAACGCATTTTTGGACGAGATCTACCAGATTGTTCCCAATGGTGTTTTCTCTGCTTTTCGCGATCATATCCGCTTTGAATCCGACGCGCAGCCTGCTGTTCAGCGCTCACGCTGAGCAGCGCAAATATCAAATCTTCATCAAAACAGAAAGACCAGAATATGCCAGAAAACCGTCAGCCTATACTGGACGAAACCGCCTTGACCCTGGAACAACAGACTGTGTTTGACGCCATCGCAAGCGGCAAGCGCGGTCTGGTGCAGGGACCGTTGCGCGTCTGGCTTCAATCCCCGAAACTCGCCGACCGGGCGCAAGCCTTGGGCGAGTTTTGCCGCTATGAGACCCGTTTACCCCCGCGCCTATCCGAGCTTGCCATCCTGGTGACCGGATCATTCTGGGGCTCGGGTTTCGAATGGGCCGTCCATGCGCCGATTGCGATCCAGTCGGGACTGGCACCAGAAATTGTCGAAGATATCCGCGTCGGAAAGACGCCCAACTTCCAGAACAAGGCCGAGGCTGCTATCTATGCCTATGCCCATGAATTGCACCACACACACAGGGTTTCGGACGAAACGCATAGGGCTGCTGTCGAACTTCTGAGCCCTGAAGGGGTAGTCGAACTGGTCGGAATTCTGGGCTATTACACATTGATTTCCATGACCATTAATGCCTTCGACGTGCCATTGCCGAAGGGAGTGGCTGATCCGTTCTGACCCCATTTGCGGCGGGGGGACGGGCTCCCCTCCGCAACCACACTATGCCATATCATTGCCAGACAGGGGGGGCCAAACTGCTCAACCAGACCCCGCGCGATAAGGACATTGGCAGCGTAACCGCAGATGGAGCATACGATACGCGCAACTGCCACAATGCTATCGCCGATCGTGGAGCGGCCGCAGTTACCCTCGCGTAGAAAGGTTCCGTCGGAGCTTGTTGCACGGATCGCTATTGCTGGGTAGTTCCTGCGTTTTCCTTGCTGTGATCTAACGTAGATGCCGTACAAATTCAACGAAGCGCGCCGTGGTAAATTTGCCAAGGCGACGTTCCGGGTGACCAACTGGGCAGACTACAACGAGAGCCTGCGACGGCGCGGCGATTTGGCCGTCTGGATTTCTGAAGATGTGGTCCAAAACTGGTCTGCTGAACGGCGGAAGACGCGCGGTGGTCAAGCCCGCTATTCCGACCTGGCGATCGAGCTATGTCTGACATTGAGGGTCGTCTTCAATCTGGCGCTGCGACAGACGCAAGGCTTCATCCGGTCGATTGCACGACTGCTAAAACTGGAGCTTTCTGTGCCTGATTTCTCCACGCTCTCACGGCGCGGCGGCGCTCTGAAAATCACGTGACCTGCCACGGGATTTTTCCTCCACCATCGATTAGAGTCCGATCCAACTTGAGGACGGACAATGAAACGAACGAGATTTACGGACGAACAGATCATCGGCATTCTGACGGAGCACGAGGCCGGGGCGAAGTGCGCGGACCTGTGCCGCAAGCACGGTATGTCGGAAAGCACTTTCTATAACTGGAAGGCCAAGTTCGGTGGCATGACGGTGTCGGATGCGAAGCGGCTGAAGGCGCTGGAAGATGAGAACGCAAAGCTGAAGAAGCTTCTGGCCGAGCAGATGCTGGACCTGGCCGCGATGAAGGATCTGGTTTCAAAAAAGTGGTAGGGCCCGCCGTGAAGCGCGAAGCCTGTTGATTTCCAATTAGAAGTGACCCGGGGGGGGTGCGGACGAAAAGTTGGACTATCTTGGAGATAGTTCATGTACAGCTACGAAGACCGAA
>NZ_JBLXEM010000060.1:0-8570 GCF_048263065.1 Thioclava sp. | reverse complement strand
TGTCGACACCACTCAGGCTGAACTTCTTGATGGTCTGGCATCGCAAATTCTCGACACACCTGCGCTGTCCACCACGCTCCGATTGCTTGGGCTCCATAACGCAAACCAGCTCGTCAGATATCTGGAAAACAACGCACTCGTGACGTTTGATCTCCAGGCCGGGGCTGATTTTCCGGTCTGTTTTGCCCAAGGCACGCGGATCATTACGCGCAAGGGTGCTCTGCGAATTGAAGACCTGCGCGTGGGCGACAAGGTGTTAACCCGGGATAACGGCTTCAAAGAAATCCGATGGATCGGGAATAGTTCGGTCGCGGCCTACGGGAAATTCGCACCTATCCTGTTCCGCCCCGGCGCTTTGGGAAACCAGACCGAGCTTTTGCTTGCCGCTGAGCACCGGGTGCTGTTGACGGGATGGGAATGCGAGTTGCTTACCGGCGAAACCGAAACGCTGATTGCAGCAAAGCATCTTGTGAACAATCCCTTGATCGAACGACGTGTCGGTGGCTTGATCACCTACTATCATATGCTCTTCGATCAGCATGAAATCGTGTTTGCCAATGGTGTCGCCTGCGAAAGCTTTTATCCCAACACCATGGCGATGCAGGCGTTGGATAAGCCAAGCTGCGACGAGGTTGTCGCGCTATTCCCCGAGCTGCACCCCCTGCACCACGATGCGCCGGTTGCCGCCCGCAAGATCTTGCGCAAGCACGAGGCGCAACTGGTTGCCCGCAGGCTTTTGCGATCATCTTCAAGGTCATAAAGTTTTGTTACGATCTCGAAAGCTAGCAACCGCCGCGAAGGGTGATTATTTTGTCCCGGTGCAACGGGTTGAAATCACGGAACGGCGGTGGAGATAGTTTTTAGGACAATGACCGTTTTGGGCCTGAAGTGTCTGATGCTGCGTGACGCACAGATATCCGCTTTGCTAAATTCGCTTGCTTTTGAAAGCCGTTCTCGTCCAAGTAAAACATAGGGTCGGCGATGGCGTCGCCAGCATTCATATGCAAGCCCATCCCCCTTTCCTGAACGCCGGGATTTTTCTTTGCTGCGATGCAGTCGAGGAGGGTCTCCTTCCTTGTCTTGCACACTGGCATGATGATGAAGGAGCCAGAAATGGATCGTCCAGAGTTTTATCGTTTCCATCAGGGTGAAAAGACCCTTCCCTTCGAGCCTCAAGAATATCAAAATCGCCTGACACGCTTACGGGCTGAGATGAAAGCGCGCGGCATTGACGCCTGCGTTTTCACCTCGATGCACAACGTGGCGTATTACTCAGGGTTCCTCTATTGCGCGTTTGGGCGACCGTATGCCTTGGTCGTGACCCAAACGGAAGATGTGACGATTAGTGCCGGTATCGACGCAGCCCAACCTTGGAGACGCAGTCATGGCGATAACATCACCTATACAGATTGGCAGCGAAACAACTATTGGCGCGCTGTTCTATCCGTCACAGGCGCAGGCAAAACCATCGGTCGTGAGGCTGATCACCTGACCCTTACTCAATGTGATTTGATGGATAGCTTTTTATCGCCAAAGGCCACGGTGGATGTGGCCCCAATCACGATGCGTCAACGGATGCACAAGTCCGCCGCCGAAATTGCGTTGATCCGATCCTGTGCGCAAGTTGCAGACGTTGGCGGATATGCGGTGAGGGATGCAATCAAAGCTGGGACCCGCGAGATTGATGTGGCCATGGCAGGGCGTAACGCGATGGAGTTGGAGATTGCGAAGCGCTTTCCAGATGCCGAGTATCGCGACACTTGGGTTTGGTTCCAATCTGGCATCAACACAGACGGCGCGCACAACCCCGTCACCGGACGCGCGTTGCAACGGGGCGACATCCTTAGCCTCAATACCTTCCCGATGATCAGCGCTTACTACACGGCGCTTGAGCGCACGTTGTTCGTGGAAACGGTAGATCCCGCCAGCCTAAAGATCTGGGAGGCCAACGTCGCCGCCCACGAGTTCGGCATGAGCCTCTTAAAACCGGGTGCGAGTTGCGCGGACGTAACCGAGCAAATTAACACCTTCTTTGCCGAACGTGATCTACTTCAATATCGGACCTTTGGTTACGGGCATTCCTTTGGCGTGCTGTCTCACTATTACGGTCGGGAGGCGGGTTTGGAACTGCGCGAGGACATTGACACGGTGCTTAAGCCCGGCATGGTCATCTCAATGGAGCCAATGCTGACCGTTCCAGAAGGAACGCTTGGTTCGGGCGGTTATCGCGAGCATGACATTTTAATCATCACCGAAAACGGCAACGAGAACATCACAAGCTATCCCTACGGGCCTGAGTTCAATGTGATCTCTTGATGCAAGAAAAAACAGGAGGCTAATGGCCTCCTGTTTACATCCAACGCTGACTTTGGCGCAGCCACAACGAAAGCTCACGTTGCCCCGCTCTACGCACCTTCGGCAGACGGAATTGCTGCACGATGCACGACTGGCCGGTTCGAAGAAGCTGCGCTGCGGCGTGGGTTGCCCCACCCAAGGTCCGCTCCGAGGCAGGGACTGTTGCCTGCCCCACCTTCTCTGTAAATGAGGACATTCACCTGTCAGGCAACGGATGGCCGATGAGAGCTGACGCCGTTATCTCTTCGTGGCCATGGCCGGTCTCCTCTTTAGTGTGGTTCGCAATACCACCATAGAGACCCGAAACCCGGTTATAGCCGCCTGTTGCACAATTTTGGGGGCTGCGCAGGCGGCCATAACCTTCAACAGCGCGTCATTCCCAACCTGCTATGGCAAAGAGTTCACCGACCGCCTCTTTGGGTCCGCGATGTGGCATCTAGGGATTGAAGGGCACCTAACTTGCGGTCTTGATATGGCGTCACCGCATGGACGACCCAAAATACCGGCAGCCCGTCAGGCTGCGGCTGCCCAGTTCGCCATTTCCGGCAGAAGAGCGTCGAGTATCGCTTGAAAGGCCGCGACGACGGCAACCGGCTCTTCATTGGCTGCGGCAACCTGACTGCGGAACACTTTCGTTTTGATGACGCTTTGATCCCTATCGCTGATCAGCGTCAGACTCATGTCAATCTTTGCGGTCAGGGTATCGCCAGCGATCGCTACATTGAAGGCGTCGATACGGGTCAAAAGGGCGAGATCAGGCACCGGCCCGGCCTTGCTGGGGCCGACGTAGCCCATCCGCCCCGTGCCCGCGATTGAACGGACCAGTAGCGATTGCACCAGTGCCGGTAGGTCGTCGGACCAGCGGGCATCAGGCAGATAGGTGACCGAGGCTGCCGAGGGCTTAACCATAATTCGGTCGCTTGAAATCGCGGCGGACGCGTTGGGTAGTGCCACCAGCAATGTGCGCCCCGATCTGCGGCCCGACGTCGATGTGGTTGCGGGCGACAGATCGTAAGTAGCCAACGGCGTAGCGGCCGCATTTATCGACGACAGGGCGCTACAGCCGCTAAGGCTGGCAGCGGCGCCCAACATTGCGGCTCGGCGGCTGAGGGTTAGGGGCTGCATCATGTCATCTCCGGTATTCGGGCACGCGTTCGTCAAGAAGGAAACGTGCAGGTTCTCGATCAATCCGGCGCACCAGTTTGTCAAGCGATTGCACCAATACGCGCGCCTCGCTGCTGAGCCGGCCCAGCTCGTTCAGGCCGCTGCCGGTGAAATTGCGGATACCGGGGGCGGCATCGCTGACAGTGGTCTGGATTTGTGCGACGGCCTTATCGGTCCTCTCGATCAACGCGCGCAGCTTGCTGGTGATCTGCGGCAGGTCGTCCGAAATCTTTTGGGCCGCGCCTCCGATCTGGTCCGTCGCCGTACGAATGTCGGACAGCACCGGCCCCAAATCGGTCGAGATCACCTCATCCGCGCTGTTAAAGGCCTTCTCCGCAGAGACAAGCGTGCGATCGGCAACCACCAGCGAGCCGTTTATGGCTTCCAGCGTGGTGTTTGCCTGCTGGATGAGGTCGGTGGCGGCATTGACTGCCGTACGTGTGTCGCTTGTCAGGGGGCGCAACCCATCGGTGAACTCTGTCAGATCGCGCGCGGCAGTGTCCACAGCGACGGATGCCGATGACACGGCACTGCGGATGTTTTCGACGACAGCAGGCACATCTTCGTCGATGACCGTCTCAATCTTGGCAAGCGCGGATTGCGCGCTTGCCAAGACCGCGCGCGCGTCCGACACCATCTGCGTACCATCGCCTGAAACCAGCGTGTTGAGGGTGTTTGAGGCATCGGTCACGGCGCCGAAAGACGTGCTGGCATCAGCCAGGGTTTGCTCCAGCTCCTGCAGCCGCGCATTTAACAGATCAGCCGTCTCGTCAAACCCGTCGAGCGTCCCGACCGAGCGCGCCGAGATGTCTGCCACCGCCTTGTTCAGCGCATCGACCGTTTGCGAAATCTGTCCGATGACTTCGGGCACCTGCTCGCGCATAAGGGTCTCGGCCTCGGCAAAGGCGGCGCTGGCGCTGTCGATGGCTGTGCCCGTCGTATCGATGGCCGCCTTGGCGGAGTCGAACGCGCCAGTGGCAGAGGCCAGCGTCTGGTCAGCATTGCCAAGCGTCGTCTCGGCCGCCGCGCCAAGGGTATCCAGACGCGCGCTAAACCCCGATATCTGCGTCGTCGCATCGGCAACGGTCTTGGTGATGTCCGAAAAATCACTTAGCGCCTGATCCAGCCCGTCAGATGCCTGGCTGAGATTTGCTAAGATATTCTGGACATATTCTTGATTTTCCGGCCCTGCGATCTGCTGGAACTGCCTTAGCAGATTGGTCGCTTCGGTGATCAAATCGGGCGCGTCCTCGACCAGTTGTTGCACGCTAGAGCGCCGCGAGGGGATTATGGGTGGCATGCCGTCGGGCGACATCAGAGGCGGCGCGTTAGCGCTGCTGTTTCTGAGTGAGATATAGGCCACTCCGGTCACCCCTGACGAGCTAAGCTGCGCCACTGTGTCCTCGCGCACCGGCGTCGTCGCATCGACCTCAATGCCGACATAGACCTTAGACGGGTCGGGATCGTAGATATGAACGTCGATCACGCGCCCCACGCCAATACCATTGAAGACCACGTCGCCCGAAGACGCCAGCCCTGAAACATCGTCAAAGAGGATGCCGTAATACGCGTATTGCCGGTTCAACTGCACGCTGGACAGCCACACGGCAAAGGCCAAGCTGCCGATAATGCCCAAGAGAGTGAATGCGCCGATCAGGATGTAATTCGCACGGGTTTCCATCACAGCACCTTTTCATCTTGTTCGGTTGCCAAAGCCGCGCGCGCACGGGGGCCGTGGAAATACTCGTGCACCCAAGGGTGGTCGATCTTCATCAGTTCGGCCATTGTGCCTACTGCTAGCACCTTCTTCTCGGCCAGCACGGCGATACGGTCGCAGATCGCATGCAGAGAATCCAGATCATGCGTCACCAGAAACACCGTCAGCCCCAGCGCCGCCTGCAACTGGCGGATCAGCGTGTCGAACGCCGCCGCGCCGATGGGATCCAACCCTGCCGTCGGCTCGTCCAGAAACACGATTTCTGGGTCGAGCGCGATCGCACGGGCAAAACCTGCCCGCTTGCGCATCCCGCCTGAAAGCTCGGACGGGAACTTGGTTTGTGCAACCTCTTCCAGCCCGACCATACGCACCTTGATACCAGCCAGCGTCTCGCGCAGC
This sequence comes from Thioclava sp., assembly GCF_048263065.1. Taxonomy (NCBI): domain Bacteria; kingdom Pseudomonadati; phylum Pseudomonadota; class Alphaproteobacteria; order Rhodobacterales; family Paracoccaceae; genus Thioclava; species Thioclava sp. Next base: position 2,935 of record NZ_JBLXEM010000060.1, on the reverse strand, counting down.
TCGTCCGGCAGGTCCAGTTGCTCGCGCATCGGCGCTTCGACGTTCTGGCGCACGGTCAATGACGAAAACAGCGCACCGTCTTGAAACATCACGCCCCAGCGACGGCGCAACTGGCGATACTCTTCAGGCGACGTGTTCTCGACGCTTTGGCCCAACACTTCGATGGTGCCGCCATCAGGCTTTAGCAGTCCAACGATCTGTTGCAGCAGCACGGATTTTCCTGTTCCCGATCCGCCAACAATGCCGATGATCTCGCCCCGGCGCACGTCCAGATCAAGGCCGTCATGCACCAGATGGCTGCCAAACCTCTTAACCAGACCGCGCACTTTTATGATGGGCTCTGCGTCGTTCATCAAATTCCTATCAGTGCGAAAACCACAGAGAACATGGCATCGGCCACGATCACCATAAAGATCGACAGGACCACCGAGGTCGACGTCAGCCGCCCGAGGGACTCTGCGTTTCCGCCAACTTTCAACCCCTCGTAGCAACCGATGATGCCGATGATCATGGCAAAGAACGGTGCCTTGATCATGCCGACCAGAAAGTGCCAGACGTCCGTATTACTGACCAGCCGTGCCTGAAAGACCGCAGGTGACACGCCCAATTCAATCCAAGACATCATAGCACCACCCAGAAGTCCCGATATGTCCGAGATCAATCCAAGGACCGGCAGCATCAGCATGAGCGCCAGAACGCGCGGCACCACGAGAATGTCGATCGGATCGAGGCCAAGAGTGCGCATCGCGTCGACCTCTTCGCGCATTTTCATGGAGCCAATGGCTGCGGTATAGGCCGACCCCGACCGCCCCGCCACGATGATGGAAGTCAGCAATATCCCCAGTTCACGCAGGACCGAGATGGCGATGAGGTCCACGACAAAAACTTCTGCCCCGAACTGGCGCAACTGGACGGACCCCTGAAAGGCCAGCACCACACCGATCAGAAATGACATCAGCGCCACGATAGGGATCGCGTTCCAGCCGACCTCTTGCATGTGATGCACAAGTGACGTCAGGCGCAGGCGGCGCGGATGGATCACCATCGCCCCCAACGAGGCGATAACCTGCCCCAGAAAGCTGGTTAATTCGACGGCGATGCGCGCGCTGGCGGCAGTCTTGCGGCCAAAGACCTCGACCCGGTCCACCAGCGTGAGGTGCTTTGCCAGCGCTGCGTCATCGGGTGGCATGTTGCGGCGCACGAGCGCGATCAACTGCTGTTGCGTCTCGTTGGCACCATAGATCGGCACGTCTGCGCCTGCGCTCGCCAGACGTTTTTGCATGTCGACAATGTACCACGCGCCTGCAGTGTCCATATGGCCGACTTGTGCAATATCAATGGCGCTCGCGCCTTGTGCTCGCCGCTCCAGTGTCGCGACATTGTCGATCAGCAGGCTGCCAGATAGGAAAAGCCGTCCATCCGCCACCCTAGCGTCCGGTGGGGAAGGCTCTTTTGCGCTGCCGAATTGTTCGCCCGGCGTTTGCTGATTTCGCTGAACCATTCCTTGCCTATACCCCGTTTGGATCCACGTGCGCTCGCCAAAGGGTTGCTAAGGCGCTCAATATCGCATTGTGAGGTGTCGAGTCGGTATTGCCAAGTTCTTGATGGGCCCAAACGGCGAACATTTAGCTCTACCTCGTCGCGACTATTACCAATGCGCCGCGACCTAAGTGGCGCTGACACGACTTGCATCCTTCTCTCAAGCTGAGCGCAAAAAAGGTATCAACACCGCCACGCCTTAATAGCAGAGCCCATCCGTAAAGCCACGTATCTCGAGCGCTTCGGGGCGCTGAGTTCCGACAGCAATGTCCTCCCCATCCTTACGTGCCTCAACCGTTAGATCATCGCGCCCAAGCCACGCTTTCACCCCGCGTATCTTCTCCCACAGCCAAGCGTGCCGTTTTTCCGTCTCGTGGATCAGACGCACCAAGCGGGTGGCGGATTTCATCAGGCTTTTGCGCCGCGACGGCCGCATCGCTTTAACGGCGTCGGGGCGAGCCATGGCCATCTTATATGTCGCGGTGCCGACCCACATTGTACCGTCAGCGATCTCGTTCAGAACGCCATCCATTGCAGCGAGTCCCGCCTCGTAGCCCGCCTTCTCCTTAGCGACCTCGGCTGCCTCGGCATCAAGATCGCGCTCACGCGCAATCAGTTCCTCCCCTGCCCTTACAAGTTGCTTTCGTCTTACAGCCTCCTCAGCTTCTTGCGGCGACAGCGCAAAATCGCGCACCTGCACCGCGCTCGCTTTGCCCGCCAGCGCAGCATCGCGTGCGACGAGGACCGTTTCCTGCGCTTCCAGCCGCGCCCGTAACGCCGCCAAGGCGTGCCGTTCTTCTTGCTGCTGAGCTTCCAAAGCCGCCCACTCAGCCTCCTTTTTAGCGATCCGCTCCTCGTAGACCTTCAGCGGCCTTCCCTCTTTTTCCGTTTAAACTTGCTGATCGTCCTGAAGCTTCACAAGGTGAGAAACGCGCGAAAGTTGGTAATGCTCAATGAGACCATCTTCCGGAACTTGGCTCACGCCCGTGTTGTGATCGCGGCTTGGGCCGCCGACTACAACACCGAACGCCCGCATTCTGCCTTGGACTACCAGACCCCGGCTGATTATGCGCGAACGCTGATCCCCGCAATCGCCCGACCCGCTACGCGAGATGATAACTCCACGCGTCGGGCGATTGCTCAACCTGCGCTGATCGGCGTAAACACCAACCGGGCTCCGATCGCGGCTGGATGAAAGTTCAGTGGCAGGTCCACTTCAAAAAAGGCCTGTGCGGTAGGGCTGACCCCTGAGTGCTCTGCTCTTTTTTCAGGGCTACTCATAAATCGATCCTGTTCTGCTGTTTTCATGGGGCAGCGCAATTTACTGCTGCTGCCAAATCTCAACGATTTCCGAAGCTAGGGTTATTGGGTCAAATGGCTTGGTAATCACTTTCGC
>NZ_JBLXEM010000059.1:0-9495 GCF_048263065.1 Thioclava sp. | reverse complement strand
GTCGTCGAATACGGCCTTGACCGCGGGGATGGCCTCAGCCTCGGCATCACTTAACAGTTTTACAGTCGCCATTTTTCAATTCCTCAACTTTTTGCCCAGTCCATGTAAAGTGCGCGCGCTTTGCGCGCCAAGGGGCCGTATTCAAGCACCTTGTCGTCAAATCCAATCACCGGAACGACCTTTGAAATATTCCCGGTTGAAAAGATCTCGTCGGCCTCGCGGAAATCCTCGACGCTTAGCGCGATTTCATGCACCGAAACGCCTGCCTGTCGCAGAAGCCAGATCACCCGCTGTCGGGTGATCCCGTCCAGAAATGTGCCGTTTGGGACGGGGGTGAAAACTTCACCGCCCTTAGCCAGAAACACGTTCGAGGTTGCGAGTTCCGCGACATTGCCCGCGCAATCGGTGACCAGCGCGTTGTGATATCCCTTGGCCTTTGCCTCGCGCATCATGCGCGCATTATTGGCATAAAGGCAGGCGGCCTTGGCATTGACAGGCATGACCGACATCGTGGGTCGCAAGAACCGTGTTGTGGTGATTGTGAACCCGGTGGGCTGAGTCATCGGCATCGCTTCGAGGCACAGCGCGAAATCGGTCGAGGAGGCCAGCGGCGGCACGGTGCCCACATCGCTTTCCTCGGCCCAATACATCGGGCGGATATAGACATCGGTGCCCGGTGCGAATTTGCCCAAGCCCTCGCGGGTCAGTGCCTCGATATCGTTTGCGGTCAGGGTCGGTTCCAGCGCCAATGCCTCGGCGGAGGCGTTGATGCGCGCGCAATGGCGGTCGAGATCGGGCGTCACCCCGTCAAACAGCCGCGCCCCGTCAAAGACGAGCGAGCCCAGCCAGGTCGCATGCGAGGCCGCGCCCAGAATGCGCAGATCTCCGCTATGCCACTGGCCGCGCCAATAGGTCCACATTTCACGTTCTGCACTCATTTTGGTCTCCTCTATCGCGCCGATCCAATCAGTGAACGGCGGCATACATGATCTTTTCTTCACTTGCTTCATAGGGCGCGAATTCCTCGACGATCCGTCCCTGACGGCAGACAAGGATCCGGTCCGAAAGGTTCATCACCTCGGGCAGGTAGGACGAGATCACGACGACCGCGAGTCCCTCATCTGCCAGCCCGTTGATCAGGGTATGGATCTCGGCAATCGCGCCGACATCGACGCCGCGCGTGGGTTCGTCAAAGATCACCAGACGCGGCTGTTGCACGAGCCCCTTGCCGATCACCACCTTTTGCTGGTTGCCCCCCGACAGCTCGACCACGCGGGCATTCTCGTTGATCGCGCGGATATTGAGCTTTTTGGTCCAGTCTGCGGCCAATGTCTGCATCTCGGCCTGTCCGACGTAAAAAGCGTGGTTATGCCCGGCTGCGAGATAGCCGGAATAGATGTTTTCAGCGATCGACATGGTTTCGAAAAACCCTTCGGCTTTGCGGTCTTCGGTTATGTAGACGATGCCGTCCTTCACCGCCTCGCGCGGGACGTAATAGCGCACGGGTTGATCGTTCAGCGCCACGGCTCCGCCGCGCAGGAAGTCGCGTTTGTAGATGCCCGAGATGACCTTGAACGTCTCGGTTCGCCCCGATCCAACCAATCCGAATATGCCGGTGATCTGGCCCGCGAAGACGGAGAACGAGGTGTTGCGCACCATCGCGCCCATTGACAGATCCTGCACCGACAGCACCTTCCTGCCGGGTTTGCGGGTGCTCTGGGCATCGCGTTCGCGATAAAGCCCTTGGGCAAGTGATCGCCCGACCATCGCCGCGACGATGCTGTCGCGGGTGAAGGTTTCGGTTGCGTCCGACGCGACCAGCTCGCCATCGCGCAAAATGGTGATGCGGTCTGAAATTTCCAACGCCTCTTCCAACGCATGGCTGATGAAAACGATGGTGACGCCCTGCGTTTTAAGCCGCCGGATCAGCGCAAAGAAATGGCGCTTTTCCTCGGGCGTCAGGGTGGCGGTCGGCTCGTCAAAGATGATCACCTCGGCCTGATGATGAACGGCGCGGGCGATCTCGACCATCTGCTTTTTCGCAGCGCCCAGCGTCTCGACCAATGCGCCCGGATCAACAGAAAAATTCAGCGATTGCAAGAATTGCTGGGCCGAGATGTAGGTTCCGCGCAGCCGGTTGAGCGGCTTCTCCGTTCCCAGATACAGGTTTTGCGCCACGGTCATCGACGGCACGAGGCTGGTTTCCTGAAACACCATCGCGATCCCGGCTTCCAGCGCCTCATGGGGTGAGGCAAAGACGGTTTCTTTCCCACGCACGAACATCTTGCCGCCGGTTGGCAACACGGCGCCCGCCATCATCTTGGTTAGGGTCGATTTGCCAGCACCGTTCTCGCCCAGAAGGGCGTGGATCTCGCCCTTGTGCAGGTTGATATCGACCTCTTTGATCGCGGGCACGCCGCGATAGGCTTTGGTGATTTTTTCCATCTGGATGATCGGCTTCATGCCAGACCCTCCCGTCCCAGCGACAGCACCTGATCGCCGCCCTTCGAGGCTGCGATCACTTCGCCTTGCCATTCCAACGCTGTGCAGACGCCGTGGCGTTTGCCATTGGCGCGGCTGTGCCAGCTGCTTACCGGTTGCATCTGTCGATCAAGGCGCACGACCATTCCGTAGCTGCGCGTTGGCGACCAAGGTTTATGCACGCCCATTGTGCGGATCGCGCCGCATTGCAATGGTTCAAGAAAGCTTTTCCCCGACGCCAGCGCGGGGGCAATCCAGTAGTCGCGTGGCACCTGCGCGATCATCTCTTCGCGGTAGTATTTCTCTTGCAGGACAAATTCGATCAGCCGGTTGCGCGGGGCAAAGACTGACAGGATCGCGCCGCCATCCGCCGTCGGGGTCAGCCGGGCAGGGTAGCCGGGGATCATCTCGATCAACGGCGTAAGCGCGCCTTCGCAATCCAGCTCCATTACGCGGTGGCGCCAGCTTTCCGAAAATGCCATCCGCCCGCCCGAGCGCGGGCATAAACCATAGGGCCAGGCCAAATCGCCAAGGACTTTGTGAAAGGGTTCGCCCTCGGCCTTACGCTGCCAAAGCGAGCCAGTGGCGCATTTGCGCATCAGATCGCTTTGCCAGTCCGAAGTCGCATGCTTGGACGAACCATTGGCAAGCCAGAGCGTGCCGTCATGGGCAAAGGACAGGGCGGTAATCGCGCGGATCTCGGGCAAGAGGTGTTGCTCGACCCCATCCAGCAACAGATCCCCGGTTTCCAGCGCCACCGCCAGCCGCCCGTCAGGCGCGACTGCCAACGCAGTGATCGGGGCCGTGTAGCTTTCGACCAGCTCGGGGGTGTCGGAGCCAGACAGATACCAGATCGCATTGCCAGATGATGCGATCAATCTGCTGCCCCAAATCGCAAGGTTGTCCGGCTCGCAAAGCTGTGCAAGCACCGGGGCCTCGTCCAGCGCGGTATTGGGTCGAAAGGCACCATCCATCGGCGGGATCGTCACCGCCTTGCCGCGGAAGATATCGAGGATCGGATCGAAGATCATGCCTGCGCCCCCCAATACGAACGCATCCCCGTCCACTCCGGGTTTGCGCCTTCGATCTTGTAGCGCCCGATGCGGTTGTTCAGAATGCCGCCGATGAACAGCTCGCCTTTGTGTTCGCGCATCGAGGTGACCATCGGATGGGCCTCGCCCGAGAGGTCGGCAAAGGTCTGCAGGATCTGACAATCATCGTCGAATTTCACGATGCCGCCGGTGTTGATATTGGGAAACAACCAGTCATCCTGGGGCAGGCGGCGGGTCATGCGTTTGCGCATGTCTGGATGGCGCAGGGACAGATCAAAGCTGGGCGTGCGCATGCCAAGCCAAGCCATCCAATAGCTGCCATCAGAGGCGCGGTTGATGTTGTCAGTATAGCCCGGCATGTCCTTGATCACGCACTCAGCGGTGCCCGCCTTGGGGCCTTCCAGCCAGTAGCGATGGATCCGGCAGGCCCAGCTTTCGGCGAAGAACAGCGATTTGCCGTCGTGCGCGATACAGACGCCGTTGGTGTAGCGATAGCCATCCAGCAGCGTCTTGGTCGAGCCATCCGCGGGATCATAGACCAGCAGGCGGCCCGTGCCCCGGTTCTCGATCGAATCCAGCGTCCATTCATGGGCATCGTAACGCTTGGTGGAATCGGTGAAATAGATCTTGCCGTCAGGGGCGATATCAAGGTCATTGGGGTCGCGTAGCCGCGCATCATCCTGCACCGAACTTAGCGAGCGCCGGGTCTCGGCGGAGAGCCGGGTCACCGTGCGATCAGGCGCGATCTGATACAAGCCCATGGCGCCGATGCAGCTAATCAGGTTGCCATGACGGTCAAAGGCAAGGCCAAGGGGAAAGCCGCCCACATGGGCGAACACCTCGGAGCGCGTGTAATCGGGGGCGAAATAGCGCATGATTTCGCCATGGCGGGTGCCGCAATAGAGGTGGTCATCCTCGTCAAGGATCACATCCTCGGGGCCTTCCAATTCGCCCAAGCCAATATGGCTGGCCTCGGCCAGACGATTGTTGAGCGCAAAGGGCGTGCCCGATTGCGGTTCGGCCGATTGGGATACGCCCATCTTGAGATAAACTGGGGCGACATAAACCTCGTTAAGCACCTTGTGGCGGTTCTTCATCCAGCGGATGTCGATGGTGACCGCGACCGCCAACATGATGCCCAGCACCATCTGGTTGGTGCCGGTGCCAAAGCCCAGACGGATCAGCCCGTTGGTCATCACCAGCACGATCACCGCGCCCATCACGCCCTTGACGACAGAGCCGCGCCCGCCGCCCAGCGCATTGCCGCCAACCACGGCGGCCGTCAGCGCGAGGATCTCAAGCCCCGCGCCGGTGCCCGGACCTGCGCCCGACAGCCGCGTCGCGATCAGGAACCCCGCAAAACCAGAACAAAGCCCCGAGAAAACATAGGTAAAAAAGACCGTGCGGCGCACCTTTATGCCCGCGTTATGGGCCGAGCGGCGCGATCCTCCCACCGCCAGAATATGCCATCCGATGCGGGCGCGAGTCAGCACGATATGGGTGATAATCGCCAATACGAGCGCCGAAATCACCGGGATCGACAGGCCAAGTGTGGTGCCGTCGCCGATGAAATCCCAAGCATCGGAAGAGGCGAAAGACATTTGTATCTGCGCGCCGAACTGGGTGACGAGAATATCAAACACCGCGCGTCCGATGATAAACGTCACCAGTGTCGTCAGGAAGGCGCGCAGCCGCAGATACCCCACCAGATAGCCGTTGATCGCCCCAAAAGCCGCGCCCGTCGCCAGTGCCGCCCCCAGCGCGACGCCAACCGGCAGGTTGAGGACGAAGAAACAGGCGACCGAGGCAAACGTTGAAAGCGCAAATATCGAGCCCACCGACAGATCGATCCCACCGCCCAGCATCACCACTGTCAGCCCGATCACCACGATGGTGAACTCGCCAAGCTGGCGCGTGCTTTCCTGCAGGCTGAACGGGTTGAAGAACCCGGGAATGGCCGTGCCGAATGTCGCCACCACTGCGACCAGCACGAGAAAGGGGATCGCATTGTCGGTCCAGCGCTTGGACAGGATCTCGCCAATCAGATGATCGGGAATGAGGTTATAGCGCAAGGCCTGCAGGCGTTCGCGAGAGAACATAAGGAAATTCCGCTGTGGGGGTGGAAGGGGAAGGGCGCCCGGATCGACCGCGCGCCCGATCCGTCTTACTGTGCAGCCTTCAGCGCTTGCAGATCCCAGCAGGTGCTGGGGGTCAGATCTGCCTTGGTGCGTGCGCGCAGCAGCGAATAAAGATAGGCCGAAGAGGTGCCCGGCGGCTGCCCGCTTTGCAGCAGGTATTTGATCATCGCGACCATGTCCCCCGATTCATGGGCCAGTTCAGTCATCACCACCGCGTCATAGGTGCCGTCTTCAAGCCGGTCGCAATCCGCCGTTTTCTCGCCGCCGCCAGTGGTGACCAGATAGACCTGATCTTGCAGCCCCGCATCGCGGATCGCCGCTGCGGCCCCCATCGCGTCACCATCCCAGAAGTCGATGATGCCGCAGATGTCGGGGTGCTGTTGCAGCATCGTGGTGGTCACGTTGCGCGACGTGGTCGCATCCCAATTGGAATCCGGTTTGGCCACGACCTCAAAGCCCTCGGCCTTGTCGAGCACTTCCATGATCCCGGCATATTGAAACAGCGAGGTCGCATTGACCTGATCGCCCTGCACCAGCCCGATCTTTTTGGAACTGCCTTCGCCACAGCCTTTCACCACGGCCTCGGCCTCAAGGCGGCCAAGCTGCGTCCAGTCTGAACCGGTATAAACATCGGCTTTGAAATTGGCGGGGTTATCCACGAGGATCACATAGATTCCGGCCTTTTGCGCCTTTTTCAGCAGCTTGGAATATGAGTTGAGATCGGGCGACATGACGATCAGCACATCGGGCTTGTCCGCTGACGAGATCGCCTCGGTAATCGCTTGTGCGCCCGCTTCGGCCGACCAGTTCGGATCGCGGGTTTCCAACGTGCCGCCAAAACCCTCGATCTCGGGGCGCATGAAGGCCTCCCAACCCTGCGCAAGGTCAAAGCCCATCGACAGCGGGATCAGCATCACCTTTTTACCTTTGAGCGCCTTGGAATAAGCGATAGGTCCCGGATCATCGAGCGCAAAGGCAGGCAAGGCCGCCCCTCCGACAAAGCCCATCGTGGCGCTGATAAGGGCGAAACTTTGCAGAAGTTTTTTCATGTTTACCGTGTCCCTGTTGATGTTTGGCTCCCCCGGGGCAGACCGGGGGCGCGGTCTGCTTATATGTCGCCCTGCTGGGCGGTCTGTTCGTCACGCGGGTTGATCACGCCGTCAAAGATGATCGCGGCCAACAAGATCGCGGACTTGATCAGGTTTTGATACAGCAACGGAATGTCGAGAATCGTCATCGCATTGAGCATGATTCCGATCAGCGCCGCCCCGATCAGCACGTTTCGCATGCCCCCCTTGCCACCCGACAGCCCGATCCCGCCGATCACCGTCACCAGCACGATGTCGTAAAGCTGGGTCGAGTTGACGACGCGGGTGTTCATGGATTGCAGGCTTCCCGCCGTCAGCAGCCCCGCAGCAAAGGCGATCAGCGCCGAGATCAGGTAGCGCAGCATCATCATCGGGCGCACAGGCATGCCGGAATTGCGCGCAGCAATCGGGTTGTCGCCAGCGTAATAGACGTAGCGACCCCATTTCGTGTAGCGCAGGCACAAAAAGCCAAGCAGCGCGAGCGCGGCAAAGAGGTAGACCTCAATCGGGACATCGGCGAGACGCAACCTGCCGAGATCTTCCAGCCATGACCCTGCCGGGATTGGCACGGCGTCCTGATCGATCATCTGCGAGCGCACCAGCCCATAGGTAAAGGACGCGGTGGCCAGCGTGACGAAAATGGCGGGCACTTCGGCATAGGCGACGAGAAACCCGTTGATCAGCCCGATCGCGATCACGCCTGCCAGCGCCAGTAGCAGCGCAGAACTGCTGCTCATGCCGTTGTTCATCATTTGTAAATACCATGCCACGGTCATCGCCATGATCGCGACCATCGACAGGTCGATCCCGCGCCCGATGATGATCAACGCCATGCCCAATGCAAGAATACCCAGCACCGAGACCGAGCGCATGATCGCCACCAGATTATCGGTGCTGAAAAAGCCGGGCAGGGTCAGCGAGGCGATAACGAAAATCAACACCGTGATCGCAAAGACGATACGTTCCTGATTGAGAGTCCGGAGGAATCCCATGGCTGTGTCACCTTCCTGTTGGCGGCTGCCCTCTGATGGGGCGGTCCGGTTAAGGAAAGGCTAGCGTTGGCCTGACAGACCCGTCCAATGAATAATATCGCGCCATATTCATGCGATTTTGGAATAGATTGGGGTCAGATGGCTTCAAGGCGACCATAGCGTGCTCCGGGCAGGCGGCCATCTTCCAGCGCTTGGTCCGTGTCGATATGCGCGCCCAGTTGCGTAATGAAGCGCTGCCCATAGGCGGGCAGGGGAAGGCGTTTATTCCACATCGCACAAATCGCAAAGCGCACGACCTCGCCATTGAGCGCGATGGGGCGGCTCGTCAGCGTGTCCAGCGGAGGCTGTGCGGAAGAGGGCACGACCGCGATCCCGTTGCCACAGGTTGCCATCGCAAACAGCGTATGGGGCGAATTGCTTTCCAGAATGATTTCGGCAGTGCGACCCGAGATTTTGCAGGCGGCATCAAACAACTCGCGCGAGGCATGTTTGCCGTTCAGCGTCAGGATCGGCTTTTCCAGCAGATCCTCCAGCTCGATCGGGGCGTTTCCCTCGGGTAGCAAGCCGCGCTCGCCCACGGCCAGAAAGCCGAGTTGGCCCAATAGGGCGGTTTCGAGCAGGTCATGGGGCGTCGAGGGCAGGGCCGAGACGCTCAGATGGATCTTTCCATCCAGCAGTTTCTGCGCAAGTTCCGGCCCGCCGCCATCTTCCAGCCGGATCTCGATCCCCGGGTTTTGAGCCCGCCAGCGGCGCAGGAACTGCGGGAAATAGCGCTCCATCAGTTGCGAACAAGCCCCAATGCGGATCAGCCCGGAATCGCCACGCGCTAGATCGCGCGCATAGGTCATCAGGTTGCGATCAGCCGCCAGCACATTGGTGATACGACCATAAAGCGCCTCGCCTTCGGGCGTCAGTCGGATGTTACGCCCGGTCTTTTCGAAAAGCGCGATGCCGAGGTGATCCTCAAGAGATTTAAGTTGTCGTGACAGCGCGGATTGCGTCATGTTCAGACGCTCGGCGGCGCGGGTGACATTCAATAGCTCAGCAGTGGTGTCGAATGCATTGTATATGCGGATATCCATCAAAGCGCCCCTTTATGTGGCGTTTAGGATCGAGTCGGGGGGCGCGCGAGTCAACATTTACGCATAACGCGTCGATAGCGCCCTCGTAAGCGCGCTTTGAACGTCTGAAAATTCAGCAATGAGAGCAAAGATTTTGCGAAGCGTGCGAGCTTGGAGGGCTTTATCTCAACGTTTTTGTTTACGTCGCATATTTGGCGCGCCCTTGCGCCGCCTTTTGCTTTGGACGCATTTCAGCGAACTTCGGCAGCAGTTGGTGCTCTGTCGCTACGGCCGAAAGTCTTTCAGGTCGCCCGACATCGTCGAGCCGCTTTCCCTCACGACAAAAAAATTGGGAGCTTTCTCAAACTGAAACCGACGAATTGCAAATTTGAAGTTGCAGACTCCAGCTTAGTAGGACGGCAGTGCCAATGGGATAGATTTCCGGAACCAAACAGTATCAGGGCGAGTAGGTTGTCAAAGATATGAGCATGCGCTCAGTCATGCACAGGCGCTCGCACTTTTCGCCGGCCGTAGGGTGACATGACGAAAACGGCGCCAGACGTTCGCACCATCAGAAATCGCGGCGGCGCGAATATCGTTCGGGATCGCCTGAAGGGCTGCCAACGCAATCAGCGCTACGAGAGGGAAGTTTTTCCAGACATCAGCCACTATCAAAGCGGTCA
>NZ_JBLXEM010000058.1:0-9706 GCF_048263065.1 Thioclava sp. | reverse complement strand
CGAGAGAAGCCGAGCTTGACCAGAGGCGTCCCGTCTTCAAGCCGGAACCGCATCGCATAGACATTGCTGGGCGCGCTCGTCCAACCTTCGCCGCATTCCGGGCACTTGAACCGCCGGGTCTGGAAATTGCCGCGTGCAACGCGGGCAACGGCACCACATCCGTCGCGGTGGAGATAAAGACGATAGTTTGCCTCGCCCTCCGGATCCGGGCCGAGGACGGACCAACCATTGGCATTGGCGTTTGCCTCTTCACGCGCAGCAAAACAGATGTCGCAGCGGTTCTGGCGCAGCCCGGCCGCAACCTCTTCGACAAAGCCGAACTGGCGCTTCTCCTGATGGCCGCAGGGCAAGAGAAACAGCCCTTCATGGCGGTTCTCGGGGTCATAGGACAGGAATGTCATTCCGGCTTCTTTGGCGAGCGCGTGCTTGGCCTGATCGGGACAGGCGGCGCAGGCGAGCTTTGCGGTCAAAAGCGTGTAACTACGCTGCGCGGTGAGCTTGCCGCAAGCGTGACAGCGCAGCACGACATGCTGCTTGTCGCGAATGCGCCGCAGCGCGGTGAAGCCTTTGGCCTGGGCCGCCGCCTGCCAATTGGGCAGGATTGCGCCTGGAGCTTCACACCAGAGCTCGGGCGGTGTGCCGCGCGAGCGGCGCGGCAGGTAGATCGGCTCGTCCTGACCCGGCGGGAGGACATAAGGCAGCGTTACATCAAAGGAATTGGTCATCGGAGATGCCTTTCAAAGTCGCGCGCGATCGCAGCCGTCGCCAAGGGGCGCGTCCAATCGGGCGTCTAAGGGTCGTGAAAAGTGGAAAGCGCGTGGCTCAGCCGATAAAGCTGAAACCCTCCGTGCTGAGCGGCATCATTTCCGGGCTCAACAGCGCGTTCAGGTGCAGCAGCCGCTCGCAGGTTTGGTCGAGCAACGCATCAATCCGGCGGGCCGTCAGACCATCGGCGGCACGCCCCCAGAGCGAAAGCGTCTCCGCGAGGAAATGCAACGCCTCGCCGCGCATCCCGGCCCCATCAATCGTCAGGCTGCGGGCGATGTAACGCGCCGCGTAGACCAGTTTGCGATCCGAACCGATAACGATCGGCGCATCGCCAGCCGCGCGCGCTGCGTGCAGCACAGCATCGAAGGCGAGATTTGCAGCAATGTCAGGATCGCAGAAAGCCGGATCCCAAGACATGCTGCTGGCGCGAAATTCCTCGGCCTCGGTCGCATCAAGAAGGACGCGCGCAAGCTCGACAAAGGCACCATGCGCGGGCGAGATCGCGCCCACATGCGTCGACGTCTGCTGCCGCCGCGGCCACGCAGTAGCCTTGATCCCGCCAGCGAGGGTGATACGAGTTTGGGTAGCCATCTTGATCTCCTTTACAGATTGGGATGGTCAGGACTGGGCGGGGAGCTTCCACCTTCCCCTCAGTCCGTCTTGAGTGTATGTCAATGAATGCACTATGCACCCAACATAAATGAATGTCAACTGCATTCATTTGCGCTCATGAGGAAATGAATATGGCAAGAACTTCTGCACTTTCAGTTCGTGTGACCGACGAAACAAAGCAAGCGGTGGAAAAGGCTGCAGAAGACGATGGGCGTTCCGTCGCATCTTACGTCGAGCGATTGCTCGTCGCGCATTTGCAAGACAAGGGTTACTTAACCAAATGAACCTTCAGAAGGTTCGCCTTGGCAAAGCCGCTAGCAATCGAGGAAATCCTATGAAATTGAACGAAACAGGCAGCTATGGTTCGCCCATTTGAACAGCCGCGCAAATCTGCGTGTGACTGATGCTAGATCAACGAACCACTAGAATTGCGGCTTGCGAGTTAGAGCTACTATACCAATTTCTGCCATTATACGCAGAAGGAGATCGCAACCAGCCAGTCAGTTCGCCACGGTGATGCTGTGCCTCAGAGTGATGCGCGAGGGGCGGACAGCAGACCTTCGCTGCAAGGTTCACGGATGTCCGCTACGCTCAAACAACAACTGTTGCATGGTTTGGGGAGCATATCCAACCGGCATTTCGCTTGAGCCAGCATTTTGTGCTGCGGGCCCCATAAGCCCTGACGTTGCCGTTGCAATCTGTTTCTAAAATGGTGCAGGTTGAGCAATTAGTGATACTACGCGGCAACTGTGCATGCGGTTTTTTCGGAGGCAAGATGTTAGACAAAGCGTCGGTTGAGTGGGCGATTGATTTCATTGCAGAGCACTCGGATGGCGACCTTTTCCCTCAAATATCCGAAATGCGCGTGATGCAGGCCGAAAAAGATCGACTCGCCAACGACATTTCAGGAAAAGACCTAAACCAATTCCCAATTGGAACCTCGAGGCGGTTCATCGTTCCCAAAGATGAAATATCTTATCGCCAAGCGACCCAACTTGATCCTCAAGACTCTATTATCCTATCCGCAATTATGCATCAGTTTGGTTCCGGTGTAGAGCAGAGGCGAAAACCCGCAGATAAAGTGTTTAGCTATCGTTTTTCCCCATCTTATGAGCATGGCCTATATGCCAGCCAGTCAGGATGGAATGATTTCTGGGCTAAGGTGGCACAGAAAGCTTCCACATCCAAGATCGTTCTCTATTGTGACATCGCTGATTTCTACAATCAGATTTACCACCACACTGTTGAAAACCAACTCCTGGCTTCTGGATTTTCAAATCAATCAACTAAATGGGTGATCCGACTTCTTGAGTCTACAACAGCAGGTGTCTCGAGGGGAATTCCCGTTGGACCTCACGCGGCCCACCTTATTGCTGAGGCGACGCTCATTCCAATTGACAACAGCCTGGATTCGCAAGGCATAGATTTCTTGAGGTATGCTGACGATATTCTTGTATTCTGTTCATCTCAGAATGAAGCGAGGGCAGCCCTTTCACAAATTGCCCGATCTCTCGACCAGCAACAGCGCCTGACCCTTCAGAGACACAAGACCCGTTTCCTCACCCCGGAAGAGGCAAGTTCGTTATGTCGGCAGATGGTCGAAGACCGACCCATAAATAATAATGAGAATGACCTATTAAACGTTGTGAGGAGATACTCATCGGGAAACCCATACAGAATGATCTCTTTTAGCTCAATCAGTCCGCTTGATTGGAAGAAAATTCGCGACAGCAAGATTGACGAAATTATTGATGAATATCTATCCCAAGATCCAGTGGATTTTATTCGTTTGCGTTGGTTCTTCCGGAGGCTTGCGCAGGTCGGTCACCCTGGCGCGGTCAAGAAGGTGATTTCACGTATCCATGACCTGAGCCCATGTCTCGCGGGCATTTGCGCCTATCTTTCGAGCATTCAAGATCTTGAGGACGATGATTGGAGAGGCTTAGGCGAAGAATTGGTCGGTTTGCTGACCGATACATCTCTGGCAAAAAACGAGTATTTTCGCCTATCTGTGCTGAGCCTATTTTCCAGAAATGCTACATTGAATCACATATCTCGGATAATTGGTTTTTACTCATCTGGCGACCCGTATGTGAGGCGTGAGGTCATTCTATCGGCCATGGCGTCGGGAGCGACAGATTGGCTCCGTGAACACAAGGAAGAATTTTCTCACATGGATCCATGGCAAAAACGAGCATTCATTTTCGCGTGCTCGAAGTTCCCGTCCGATGAGCGTCAGTATTTCCTCGGTAGGTTTCCTCAAGATCGAGTATTTGATGCGGCCTTGCTAAGATGGGCAAGGCGTTAGATCTGACATTTTGGCAACAACCAATACCCATGCTGCGCACAGGAACCTTCTGTATTCTTGCTGGCTCCGTTTTTGTCACTGTTTCGTTTCGGCCCCGTTCACCACGTAGCAAGCGAGTTTGCTAAGGGCTGTGACCGGCCGTCCGCTTCGTCTTGCCCGAACGGCGGCAATGGGCCTAGGCCGCGTGGAAAAGCGGTGGGGACGTCAGGGCCGTGTTAAATGTTAGCCCGCCTTGGTCAGCAAATACACTGTCTCTCCATCATCGTTCAGGTAGGAACCTCGATACCTGAAGCCGAGATCAGGCAGCGCTGCCGTCCGATACCCTTCTCGTTTTGTGGTGGCAAAAACACCATCGGCGCCTATGGGTAGCGACATCAGCTCTGCCATCAGAAGTGATGAGAGGCGGCGTCCTCGATTAGCTTTCGATACGGCCACATAGCCAAGCTCCGATGGATACTCATTTTCTGGAACATCTACGCCCACATTTTCTCGGAGCCTTTTTCTGTACGTCGGTGCTGGAGATTTTAGCGCCGCCACGCCTGCAATCTCTTTGGCCCATCGCGCGATGATGAAAAGGTGTGCTCTGCTGACACGATTTCCGATTTGCTCCACAGTTCCTTTGACTGCTCCGCATGAGTGAATAAGCTGAGCCACTTCTGCCGCTTCGTAGTTAGATAGTTCTGCTCCACTCCGAAGTATGACCGTGTAAGGCACGCCGGCTGCGCGCACAGTTTTGGGAAAGCCATTCATGTTATCGTCACCTGCGTCGGAAATTTACACCCGACAATCTGACCCCATTGCAGGTATTCAGCAAACGAATTCTCGGCTACTTGGCGACATTCCCCTATGCCTTGCGGTAGTGCCGCAAGTCCGCACGCCTGATGGACTTCGCGACCAAATCACATCCTGAACATGCGAAGCGAGGTGGAGGAAGGTCTGCATAGCGGCAGGTTCCGATTGGAAATGCTGCATGATGCACGAGTAGCCGCTTGATCAGGCTGCAATGCGGCATGGGGTCAGTGCGCCGATGTCCGGTATGGGCCATTACCCAAAAAGTGATTTGGGGGCAGACAACCTAAGCGCAAGCTGCTCAATCCTAATTGCAACGTTATTCGCTTTCCGAATGTAGTTCTCCAAGTCGGAAGCTTCGAACTTGGCGATTTCCGGCTGTTCCAACTTAAGGGACGCTAGAAGCCTGCGCCCTTCACCTTCAATTTCAAAAATATGGTGCGTGTCATCGGGGCGGAGGTCCCGAACACTTAACTTTGGAAAATGCTCGCGGTGGTGAAGGTCCCATCGTTCCCTCATTCCATGACAGTCAGTCTGCAAAGATAAAAAACTACGTTCAGCTCTGGCTCGTCCTTCAAGTGCTTTCATCTTTAGTTCCGCGAGATGCGCGTCTTCCCCGGATTTCAGTGCTTGCTTAGACACACGGAACGCACGCGCTGCGTAAATGAGGGCGCCCACAGCTATTAGCAGGGATGCCGCGTCGAAGACGTAGCCGCTAATTGGTGCCATAATGCCTTCCAATGATCCGCCCATAGTACATTCCTTACTGAACACACTATATCTGGTTCTTCGCTTGGCAGAGCGCAAGACATAAGGGGGGAACTTTCAACCCTGCCAGATGTCCGCTTTGTGGACTGCAGTTGCAGCATTCAAAGACCAGGCTCAAGGTCGGTTCAGGGCCGTGAACGACGGAAGGCATGGTTTTCAATTCGCTGATGTTCTGCGACGCCGAGACTGTCTCTCTTTGAGCCCTTTTGACCGGGATCCAACACGCGGATACAAGGGAACAAAGATATGCGTTCGACTGGCAGCAGGGCGGTGCCGGTCGCGAGGAGTGTGAATGGACAACAATCCGACTACGGGACAATGCCTCTGCGGCGCAGTGAAATTCCGCATATCGGGAGAGTTCGAGAGCTTTTTCCTGTGCCACTGCTCCCGCTGCCGCAAGGATAGCGGTTCGGCCCATTCGGCAAACCTGTTTTCGTCCACAGCCAAACTCATCTGGGTTTCAGGCGAGGCAAACATCAAGACGTTTCATCTCCCTGGTTCACGCCACATGAAAAGCTTTTGCTCCGACTGCGGATCCGCACTGCCTATTTCCCAGCCGGAGATTGGTTTGATTGTGGTGCCGGCAGGGTCGCTTGACAGCCAGTTCGACATGCTACCCAACGCGCATATCTGCTGTTCCAGTCGCGCAAACTGGGACAACGATCTGGCCTCCATCGAAAGGATCGACGGACTTCCCCGCTGAAAGCTCGCGCCGATGATGTATCTCAGACAACAGCCAGACGATAAGGACGCGACCATCGGCTTCGTCCGGCTCTGCTGTCATTCGAGGGACAGAGATGTTGCGTGATGCACGAATGGCCGCAATGGCGGACCGCATTGCATCATTTTGAAGTGGTGGCCAAGGTCGGCTCTGGGCCGTGAGCATCAGCGATCCATGCCAGGCCGGCGCCGAGGTCGCTGCACTGCCGCAGGTCCGCAGAGAGCCCAAAGTGACCGATGCTGCACATCGAACTAATGTCAGCTCTCACTGATCCAATCAATTCGGTTAGAATGATATTCAGCAGGATTTGTCGGTCGTAGCTGAAGCAGCTTTTTCTCAGATGCCACAAACTGGAGAGAAACAATGAAAAACGACGGAATAAAGCTACCACGAACGCCTCGACCGTGTCACTGCCTTACTGCACGCAAATTTGGAGACTGATATTGGTGTTGATGAACTGTCAGACGTTGCCTGTTTGTCCAGCTATTATTGGCATCGCATCTACACGGCGATGAGCGGCGAGACCGTTGCAACAACCCTGCGCCGCTTGCGCCTACAATGCGCTGCCGACCGCCTTGCCAATTCAGATATGGAGATTGCGATGATCGCTCAGCTTGCACAATATGGCTCTCAAGATGCCTTTTCCCGCGTCTTTTGCGAGGCCTATGGCAAAGCACCGGCAGCTTATCGTCAAGGCGGCAGTCACGCGGCCTTCAAGACCGCCAATGCCAGCGCCGATGCAAAGGGCTTCAGAGACACCATCGAACACCAAGACGCAGTGCGCTGCATATCCGTCCCACACGAGTGCCCATCCCTTCAAATCGACGAGGCCACACGGGCGTCGATTTGTTCTGCTGTTGCCGGAAAGTGTGGTGGCAGGCTGGCCAATCTTAGTCTCCGCAATACCGGCCAAGCCAAGCGTCATAAACTGCCTTCTCGATCTGATAGCTTTCTTTCTCGTCTAAGGCGGTATTTTCTGGAACCTGAAGCCAGGCGCTATAAGGCGATGGAGGCGCAACCAGCCCGTCAAGCATGACCGCAGCGCCGTTCAGATCCAGCTGTGTTTTACCGTCGGCAAGGTATACCGGCGCCGCATTGATCGCACGGCACCGTGCCGCGTGGGCGTCTTCATGCAACCGCCAGGCGTCCAGCACCACGGCAGGCGTGCAATACATCTCTGCTTCATGGGGTGGTGGCATCGAGACCACGCAGCTTACTGGATGGGTCGAGGCTTCTGCCCCTGCCTGTACCCCTGTGTTGGGCCTACCGTTGGCGGCGATCATCTCTTGCGTGGTTTCCGCCCCCGGAACGACCGAGATCGTCCCGTTCGAGAAGGAAGATTCTCCTGCTTGCGACAACTTTACAATATCGTCGAATGAATAAGGAAGCGTGGAGGCCTGATCGAATTCCACCAGACGCGAATTTGCATCAAGATAGTGTTTCGCGCGCACGTCGACACCACGTAGGGCCATATCCCTTGCCGCAGCAAGCAGGACAGGGTCCGAAAGGGTGTTGATCATGTCTTGTGTGAATAGGCGTTCTTCGCGAACCCGCGCACACACACAGGCAGGTGCCCGCGCTGCACCGACCAGATCAAGACTGAACTCCTGATCTTTCTTGCCCATGTCGTGCAGCATCTGGGGCAGGCCCAGATTTACAATGATGCTTTCGGCGCCCCTGACGCCCACAGGTGGCCCGGCCTCCGGCCCCGGCAGTCGCCCGTTTACCTTCCAATTGAAGTCACCCAGATTTGGCGCAAATTCGGCGCCGACCCACGATCCTGCCTGACAGTACAACGTCACATCAATCGGTGGCGCCCCCCTGCGCAGGCCGCTGATCGCCAGCGCGCTTGGGCATGCGTCCGCTTCGCTCCCCAGATGACGAACGTCCATCGTTATGGCGCCATCCGCGTAGGTTCCTTGCATCGGAATCACAAGACAGCCACAGCTATCTTGGGCCATAGCCACGCCGGACAGCAATCCCGACAGGGCCACCGCGACCAACAGACTGCGTATCATCATGCCCGTGTCGCCTTCTTATTCGACATTCCCCAAGTGGCTTGCCTTCTGACTGCAAGGTCGCCTGAAGAGGCCTGCGAATCAAGCTTTTCTAGCGTCCGTAGGGGCGCGGACCCTGCCGCGCATCTGTCTCATCCTGGCCTGACGACTGTCTATTTCGGCGCGGCCGATGGACCTGTCGAGCCGCTTTTGTTCTGTTTTAAACCGGATCGCGGTGATGCGCATGACGGCGGCGCTCGTAATCGGTGGATGGCGGCAAGGATAGCGCGCACCATCGGGCCAGTGACCGCCACCTCGGCCAGTTGGAAGGTGATGGCGCGGGCGTGGCGCACGACGCGGGCCCCGATCTTTACCAGCTTGAGTTTGAGGCTGGTCAAAGACCAGTCGGCCATCGCCTCGGGCAGCTCGATGCAGCGCAGGAATGTGGCCAGGTTGTAGGCCAACGCGTGCAGTTGCAGCCGCACCTCGTCGTCGCGGAATCGCTTGCACGACAGCCGCGTCCAACGGAAGGCGTATTTGTCCTCCTCGAGGTCTTGTTGCACGGGAAGCAGACAATCGGCGACGAACAGCAAAGGCTCACTTTGTCCGCTTTGCCGCCTCTCACTCCTCAAAAATGCTGCACGATGTGTCCAACGGCTGTTTCAGGGAAGCTGCAATGTAGCGTTTGGATTGCCGGTCAACGGCGGCTGTGGGCCGGTCGCGTCGATGGACATAATCAGCGGGGGCTTAGTAAATGCTACATCGCGAATGCGAATGTCATTGGATGCATAAAGACGCTCTGTCGCAACGATACGTCGGAAATTCATCGGGATCTCAACGTGAAATCCTCCGGCAATCCGCTTGCCCCTCCCTGCGCTTCGGTCTTTAACGAATGGTGCAACGACACCCGTGCGGCTCCCTGTCTGCGCAGGTCAGGGCCAAAGGGATATCACATTGCTTTTCTTCACCATCTGGCCCCTTTTCGCACTGATCTGCCTTGGCTATCTCCTTGCCCGGCGTGGCTTTCCTGATCTCGGATTCTGGCCGGCCGCCGAACGGATCAACTATTTCCTGCTCTTCCCGGCCCTTCTGGTCAGCAGTCTCGCCCATGCCCCCGTCCGCGACCCACAAGTGCTGCGTCTCGGCGGTGCGGCCGTCGCAATCATTCTGTTGGCCGCACTCGCCTTGGCCCTCATGCGACGCTTCCTCCCCATGCCCGCCGCCCGCTTTGGCCCACTGCTGCAAGGCACGGTGCGCTTCAACACCTATCTAGGGCTAGCCATCCTTACCACTCTGGCCGGCCCCGTGGGGATTGAGCGGGCGGCGCTTTACCTTGCCATCGCGGTGCCCTTGGTCAACATCCTGTCAATCATGGCACTGACCGAGGCCGGTCAGGCCCGCACCCCCCTTTCCATGTTCGCCACCATGGCGCGCAACCCGCTGATCCTGGCTTGTCTGGTGGGCATCGCGCTGGCCCTGACCGGATGGGGCCTCCCCTTCGGCACCGGACGATTCCTTGACGTTCTGGCGCAAGCCAGCCTGCCGCTTGGCCTGCTTTGCGTGGGGGCCGCCCTGCAACCCGCCACCCTGCATCGCGACGGGTTAACCTTGGCTGCAACCGGCGCCCTGCGCCTTCTGTTTATGCCTCTGCTCGCCGCACTCATGGTGCGCGCCGTCGGCCTGAGCGGGGTCGAAGCGCTGGTGCTGATCGTTTTCTCAGCTATCCCCACGGCCCCCACGTCC
>NZ_JBLXEM010000057.1:0-9707 GCF_048263065.1 Thioclava sp. | reverse complement strand
ACTGCGTCTTAAGACGTGGGAGAGTAGGTCACCGCCAAACCTAGTAAGAAGCGAAAAAATCATCTCTATAAACAATGCAAATACAACCAAACGGCGCCCATAACGGGCGCCGTTTGGCTTTGAAATAGGGGCGAAAATTTAGAGCTAGGGAGAGTTCTGATAGCGAACGTCTCGCTCACGTCCCGTTCTGCACGCAAACCCTTATCCGCGCTTGCCGCTGTGGCAGGGCGCGCCTATAAGAACGCCATGTTCAGGCTGGCTCATATAACGCGAATTATTTGCCCGGCACTCTGATGCGTCAGGGCCGCCGGGTGCGATGAGCCATGCCAACGGCGCGGGCGAATGCGCGCTGATCCCTTCCCCAAGGACGAAACCCCATGAGTTCCGACAAGACGACCGAAACCAGCGCCCCCGATTACCGCGCGAGCGTATTCCTGCCTCAGACCGATTTTCCGATGCGGGCAGGCCTGCCTGCCCGCGAGCCTGACTGGCTGGCCCATTGGGCAAAGATCGACGTCTATGACCGTCTGCGCGAGAAAAACGCAGACGGATCGCGCGCGCCGTTTACGCTGCATGACGGCCCTCCCTATGCCAACGGGCATCTGCATATCGGTCACGCGCTGAACAAGACGATCAAGGATATCATCGTGCGCAGCCATCAGATGATGGGCAAAGACGCGCGCTATGTGCCGGGCTGGGATTGCCACGGCCTGCCGATCGAGTGGAAAATCGAGGAACAATATCGCGCCAAGGGTCTGGACAAGGACGCGGTCAATATCGTTGATTTCCGTCAGGAATGCCGCAAATTCGCCGAAGGTTGGGTCGATATCCAGCGCGAAGAATTCAAGCGTCTGGGCGTCTATGGTAACTGGGATGATCCTTATCTGACGATGAATTTCCATGCTGAGGCGGTGATCGCCGAGGAATTCATGAAATTTCTGATGAATGGCACGCTCTATCAGGGGTCCAAACCCGTGATGTGGTCGCCGGTCGAAAAGACCGCGCTGGCCGAGGCTGAGGTTGAGTATCATGACCACACCAGCCACACAATCTGGGTGCGCTTTAAGGTTAAAAATAAAAGTTTGACTGGGGTAGGCGACACTCCTTCGGATGCGTCACAGGCAGCAATTGAACGCAGGATGCTTCGTAGCGCCTCCGTCGTGATCTGGACCACCACGCCGTGGACGATCCCGCAAAACCGCGCCGTGGCTTACGGGCCGGGTATTGCCTACGGGTTGTATCGCGTCGTCGCGCTGGAGGAAAAATCCACCGCGACCGAGGACGAACTTCTGATTCTGGCCGATGCGCTGGCGCAATCGGTGATGGATCAGGCCAAGGTCGCAAGTTATACGCGCATTCGCGATGTCAGCGCGCAAGAACTTGAGGGGCTGACGCTGTCGCATCCCTATGCCGGCGTCGAAGGCGCGCAGGGCGAATGGGATTATGACATCCCGATGCTGCCCGGCGATCACGTCACCGATGAGGCGGGCACGGGGTTCGTGCACACTGCGCCCAGCCATGGCGATGACGATTATCAGATGGGCCTGAAATTCGGCCTGCCCATGACCTATAATGTCGAACCCGACGGCACCTATCGCGCCGATCTACCGCTATTCGGCGGCGAGGCGATCATTGCGCAAGACGGCAAAGACGGTCCGGCAAATGTCAGCAATATCAAGCAACTGGCTTGGGCGGGCGCGCTGCTGGCCAAGGGCAAGATCAAGCATAGCTACCCTCACAGCTGGCGCTCCAAAGCACCGGTGATCTATCGCAACACGCCGCAATGGTTTGCTGCGATTGATCATAAACTCGACGATGGCATGGGCACATATGGTGACACGATCCGCTCGCGGGCGCTGAAATCCATCGAAGATCTGGTCAAGTTCACCCCCGAAAAGGGCCGCAATCGCCTGCATTCGATGATCGAGACGCGCCCCGATTGGGTGCTCTCGCGCCAGCGTGCTTGGGGCGTGCCGCTAACCTGTTTCGTCAAGACCGGGGCCAAGCCGACCGACCCCGATTTTCTGCTGCGCAACGCCGAGGTCAACGCCCGTATCGCGGCGGCGTTTGAGACCAGTGGCGCGGACGTTTGGTATGAAGACGGGTTCAAGGAGAAGGTGCTCGACGGGCTCGTTGATCCGGCGGCTTACACGCAGGTCTTCGACGTGCTTGATGTGTGGTTTGATAGCGGCTCGACGCATGCGTTTGTGCTGCGCGACCGCGCCGATGGCACCAAGGACGGCATCGCCGATGTCTATATGGAGGGCACCGATCAGCATCGCGGCTGGTTCCATTCTTCGCTGCTGCAAGGCTGTGCCACATTGGGCCGCGCGCCCTATCGCAACGTGGTGACGCATGGGTTTACGCTTGATGAGAAGGGCATGAAAATGTCCAAATCCATCGGCAACACGATCGTTCCCGAGGAAATCATCAAGCAATATGGCGCCGATATTCTGCGTCTATGGGTGGCGCAGACCGATTACACCGCCGATCAACGCATCGGGCCCGAGATCCTAAAAGGGGTGGCAGATAGCTATCGTCGCCTGCGCAACACGCTGCGGTTTATGCTGGGCAATCTGGCAAATTATTCCGAGGACGAGCGGGTGATCGCGCGCGACATGCCCGAGCTGGAGCGCTGGTTGCTGCACCGTCTGTCTGAGCTCGATGCCGAGGTGCGCGCAGGGTATGAGGCCTTTGATTTCCAAGGCGTTTTCCAGACCTTGTTCACTTTCTGCACGGTGGAATTATCGGCGTTTTATTTCGATATCCGCAAGGATGCGCTTTATTGCGACCCGGCCAGTTCGACGCGTCGGCGTGCTGCGCGCACGGTGCTTGACCACCTGTTCCATCACCTCACGACGTGGTTCGCGCCGATCCTCGTGTTCACGATGGAAGACGTTTGGTTGTCGCGTTTCCCCGGTGAGGATTCGTCTGTGCACCTGCAAGACATGCCCAAGGTGCCAGAGGATTGGCACAACCCTGTTCTGGCCGAGAAATGGGACGGCATCCGGCGCGCGCGCCGTGTCGTGACCGCGTCTTTGGAAGTGCATCGGTCTGCCAAGGAAATCGGTTCCTCGCTGGAGGCAGCGCCGGTGGTGCATGTCGAGGATAGCGAGCTGGCTGATGCGATGCGCTCGGTGGCCTTTGCCGATCAGTGCATTGTGTCGTCGATTTCGGTCACGACCGACCCGGCGCCAAGCGAGGCGTTCCGCTTGCCCGAGCAGCCCGGTATCGCGGTGGTGTTTGAGCGTGCGATGGGCTCGAAATGTCAGCGATGCTGGAAGATCCTGCCCGATGTTGGCAGCCACAAACACCCCGGCACCTGCAAGCGCTGCAACGACGCTTTGGGCTAGGGCGCGCGCCCCAACGGGTTCAAAGATAATGGAAAAACGCCGGGCAGGGAGACTTGCCCGGCGTTTTTATGTGTGCGCATTAACCTGCCAGCAGCGCGGCATTGCCCCCCGCCGCTGTCGTGTCGATGCACAGGTGACGCTCGTGATAGAGATGGCCGATATCGGGCTGGCCGGTGATCAGCGCCACGATCGGGCCGGGGCGGCGCGCCAGGGCCTGGGCGAGGGCGCGCCCGGTGGTGGTGGTATCGCCCCACCACATCACGCCAGAAATTCCTGCGCGTGTTTCCACCATCTCAGGCGTCGCTTTGGTATCGCGCAGCGCGCGCCCGCCAAGCGCCTCGACGGCAGCGACTTGCGCCTCCACATCCGGGCCAAGGCACAAGATCGGTTCGCGCGGATCAAGGCTGAGGCGGTTCAACTCGCCGGTCGGGCCGGGCAGGATTTGCTCTCGCTTGGGCATTGTGACATGCGCATCCACACAAAAGCGCGGCACATAGTTCGGCCCGCCCGCCTTTGGGCCGGTCCCAGACAATCCTTCGCCGCCAAAGGGCTGGCTGCCGACGACCGCACCAATCTGGTTGCGGTTTACATAGGCATTACCAGCCTTGATCGCATCGCTGACCTCTTGCACGCGGGTGTCGATCCGGGTGTGCAAACCAAAGGTCAGCCCGTAGCCCTTGGCGTTGATCGCCTCGATCACCCGATCAAGATCTCCGCCGCGGAAGGTGGCGACATGCAGAACAGGGCCGAAAATCTCGCGCTCCAGATCGGCGATGCCCTCGACGCGCAGCAGGCTGGGCGCGATGAAATGGCCGATTTCGGGGGTGCTGATCTGATGGATCACGCGGTTCGCATTGGTCTTGAGATACTCCGCAATGCCCGTTTGCGCCTCATCGTCGATGACTGGGCCGACATCGGTGCTCAGCTGCCAAGGATCACCGACGCGCAGTTCGTCCATCGCGCCTTTGATCATCTCGATCAGATGCGGGGCGACGTCTTCTTGCACATAAAGACAGCGCAGCGCCGAGCAGCGCTGACCCGCCGATTGAAACGCCGAGGCCACAATATCGCGCACGGCTTGCTCGGGCAGGGCGGTCGAATCCACGATCATCGCGTTCAGCCCGCCGGTTTCCGCAATCAGCGGCGCGCCGGGATCAAGGTGATCGGCCATGGATTTCTGGATCAGCTTGGCCGTTTCGGTCGAGCCGGTGAACACCACGCCGTTGATGCGCGCGTCGCCGGTCAGCGCCGCGCCAACCGTGCCACCATCGCCGGGCAGAAGTTGCAGCGCCGAGAGCGGCACGCCCGCCTGATGCAGCAAGCGAACCCCAATGGCAGCGATCAGCGGGGTCTGCTCGGCCGGTTTGGCCAGCACGGCATTGCCCGCCATCAGCGCGGCGGCGATCTGCCCGCTGAAGATTGCGAGCGGGAAGTTCCACGGGCTGATCGCGGTGATGATACCACGCGGTGCGGCGGTCAGGGATTCGCCTTGAGCGGCGTAATAGTGCAGAAAATCAACGGCCTCGCGCAACTCGCCCACCGCATCTGGCAGCGATTTTCCCGCCTCGCGCGCGAGCGTGGCAAAGATTACCCCGAAGTTCTTCTCATAGAGATCCGCAGCACGGCGCAGGGTGGCGGCGCGCGCCGCAGGCGTTGCGTCCCAAGGGCGGGCCTGTTCAATTGCCGCGCTGACAGTCGCCGCATCGGCTTGCGTGACGTGGCCCACGATCTCGCCGCTTACCGGATTGCGAACCGGCATCGTTTCACCCGAGGCGGGCGTCACGGTCAGCGGGGCCGCATCGGGAATTGCCACATCGCGCGCGGTCTCAATTCGCGCCAGCGTTTCGGCATCGCTCAGATCGAAGCCTTTTGAATTGCCGCGCGCGCCGAACAGATCACCGGGTGAAAGCAGGCCCGCAGGCGCGATATGGGCCTCGGCAAAGGGGTCGCGCGCGATCTCTTCGGGGGCGACGTCTTCGTCCACGATCTGGTGCACAAACGAGCTATTGGCGCCGTTTTCCAGCAGCCGCCGCACCAGATAGGCCAGCAAATCGCGATGCGCGCCGACGGGGGCGTAAATCCGGCAGCGCCCCTTGGTTTGCTTGATCACGATGTCATGCAGCCGCTCGCCCATGCCGTGCAGGCGCTGAAATTCAAACGCCTCACCATCGGCCATCTCAAGGATCGCAGCCACCGTATGCGCATTATGCGTGGCAAATTGCGGATAGATCCGATCGCTATAGCCCAGCAGCTTTTTCGCATTGGCTATATAGCTGACATCGGTGGCTGATTTTGAGGTAAACAGCGCGAAACCGGACAGGCCCTCGACCTGCGCATGCTTCATCTCGGTGTCCCAATAGGCGCCTTTCACCAGCCGCACCATGATGCGACGATCCAAGCGGCTGGCCAACCCATGCAGCCAGTCGATCGCCAGCCCCGCGCGCTTGCCATAGGCCTGCACGACCACGCCAAACCCGTCCCAGCCAGCCAGTTCGGGGTCTGACAGCACGGCCTCGATCACGCGCAGCGACAGCACCAGCCGGTCCTGTTCTTCAGCGTCGATATTGAGCCCCATGCCGGCGGCCTTCGCCTGACGCGCCAGATCGCGCACCATCGGCACCAGCTCGGTCATGATGCGATCTGATTGCGCGACCTCATAGCGCGGATGCAGCGCCGAGAGCTTGATCGAGATGCCCGGATTGGCCTCAACCGAGCTCTTGGTGCAAGCTTTCGCAATCCCTGCGATCGCGTTGGAATAGGCGCGCATGTAGCGCGCGGCATCGCCCGCCGTCATCGCCGCCTCGCCCAGCATGTCATAGCTATAGGTAAAGCCTTGGGATTCGCGGGTTTTCGCGCGATCGAGCGCCTTCTCGATGGTCTCGCCCAGCACGAATTGGCGGCCCATCTCCTTCATAGCGCGCGTCACGGCAGCGCGGATCACGGGCTCGCCCAAGCGCTTAATCGCGCCGCGCAAGACACCCGCAACGCCCGGCTTTTCATCGTCCAGTACGCGCCCCGTCAGCATCAACGCCCAGGTCGAGGCATTGACCAGCGAAGACGACGCCGTTCCCAGATGTTTACCCCAATCAGACGGCGCGATCTTATCCTCGATCAACGCATCCACGGTATCGGCATCTGGCACGCGCAGCATCGCCTCAGCCAGACACATCAGCGCCACGCCTTCGCCGGTGGACAGGCCGTATTCGGCGAGAAAATGCTCCATCAAAGTGGGCTGAGCCTCGGTGCGGATGCGCCGGACCAACTCGGCCGCGCGCGCCGTGATCGCACTGCGGGTCGGGGCGGACAGATCCGCCTGGGCGCGCAGGGCGTCAATCAAGGCGGGCTCATCGGCATACTTGGTCTGAGTGGTGAAAACAGAGAATTGGTCAGTCATCGCGCAGTCTCCCTGATGTTTTTACCCAGATATCGCCGTTGACCTAGCGCGTGGCACCAAAAACGGTCAGTATTGCAGAGAATTCGACCATAGATGGGATGCAATATGGACAAACCGACGCAAATTGACGCAATCGACCGTAAAATCATACATGAATTGCAACAAAATGCCCGCATTTCGATCACCGATCTGGCGCGACGGGTGGGGCTTTCCAAGACCCCGGTCGCGGCGCGGATCAAGGCGCTGGAAGAGGGTGGTTTGATCGCGGGATATCGTGCGATGCTCTCGCCGCTTAAGCTGGGGCTAAGCCATGTGACCTATGTCGAGGTCCGTCTGTCTGACACGCGCGAGGCGGCGTTGACTCGGTTCAACACAGCAGTGCGCGCCGTGCCCGAAATCGAAGAATGTTACATGATTGCAGGGGGTTTTGACTATTTGCTCAAGGTGCGCACGCGCAATATCGCTGAATATCGTCGGGTAATGGGCGATCAGATTTCCGCGCTGCCCCATGTGCATGCGACCTCAAGCTACGTCGCGATGGAGGCCGTGGTCGAAAGTGCCGCCGTCAGCCTTTAGCGCCACTTGGGCTTTCTGTGCGCGCCGCATAGGCCCGTACGAAACTCGATTTCAAAGCCCCGTTCAAAAACCACGAAAAACCCCTTGTTTCCCCCAAGCGTGGTCAATATACGGGTCCGCGGAGATGTGGCCGAGTGGTCGAAGGCGCTCCCCTGCTAAGGGAGTAGGCCCGGAAGGGTCTCGAGGGTTCGAATCCCTTCGTCTCCGCCATCCACCTTTGAAAACATTGATTTATTTTCAAGTTTTCTGGATTCACCCACCAACCTACCCACCAAAGGAAAAACGCTAGGGATTCGCTTGCTTGAGCGTTCGGTCCCTGTGCAAATCCACGCTAGGGGGGGCATTGCAGCCTTTGGCGGCATTGAGCGGGAAACCGACACCCCCGGCTTGCGCGTGCATCCACGATTGAGGAAAAGCGGATGGTCTGCGCGCTAGCCCAGACTTGCTATCTTCGATGGCCTGCCAATTCTTTACCAGTAGCGTGTGCAGATACCTTCGTGAATCATCATCGCAGAGACGTTCTTGCCGTTTGAAAAATAGCAGCTCCCTATGAAACGGTCATAGCTTCGGCTTCCATTTAGATAGCAGCTCAATTCGCGCCCTGAGACCAAACCAAGCATCGCCTTCTTTGCACGTTCTCCAGCGGGCGTGCCTAGTTCGGCGCAATTGAGCGAGCTAAACCGGATAGGAACACCGCTCACCTCGATAGTGTCCCCATCCCGCACATGCGTCACCGCCCCTGTGATTTCACGCATTGCAAACCACTTCACAAGCCAACGCGAATACTCAGGGAAATGCTCGGTCGGTTTTGCTGCAAGATACACCACCGCTAAAAGGGCAAAGGTCCATCCCAAGCGTGCTTTCCAGCTTCCTCGCCGCTTTGCGCTGGGCGCTGGGCTGCGGGGCGTGCGTTTCCGCTTTCTGCGTGGATCAAACTGGTGGACGTTATTTGACATTATTGCAAACGCTGTGATGGCTATCAGTCAATCTTTTGCCAACCAGCTTGGAAAACTGCAATGCGAAGTGGTTTTGTCAGCCCTCGCGCACGCGCGTATTGGTCGCATGGAATACGCATTTTCTACGCCACCACATTCCATATCGCGCGCGCGCGTATCTCTCCGCGAAATACTGAGAGCATCGCAGGACGCGAGCTTACCCAGTGCCGCCCCGCTTAGATTCATGCTCTCACGGGGAAGCCCGCCCAACCGTTATTCGCCGTTATTTAATGGTCGAGCCGCCCCCTTGTGACGCAAATCTGCTCCACTAATGTAATCTTAGCCCTTCCCCCTGCTTCCCGCATGGCACCGGGCGACTTGGCTATGTCCGTGCAGATCAGACAACAGCACATAGAGCGCAACAGCTTGGCTCCCACCGGGTTTACCGCGCAGAGCATCCAAGCCAATCGAGCAAGCCCGGCGAACACCGGACCCGCCCATTTTTTCGCTTAGGCCGGATCTAGCCCCGTCATTGCAGAACGGCCCCAGCTAATCCGCACAATCCGCGTTTCCCCGACATGAAGCCGATCATATCCGCAGGCATCAAAACCCTTTGCCTATGGCTAGATGTAAGATTGGCACGGTTTTCGTGCAGGGAAATGCGCGCGCCTTGGCACGGTTTTTGAGCCAAGCAATTTGCGCCCAATTTCCGCCCTTGGCACGGTTTCCGTGCAGGGGTTGCACGGTTTTTGGGCCGGGGTTCTGTTTTTCGAAGTAAGTCGCGGCTCCAACAAGTGCGGCCACCGAATAGGAGCCCACCCTTCAATTTTTGCGAATCTTCCAGCCCATAGCGTCGGCAATTGCAGATGGAATGACTTTATCGAACAAAGTCGTCAAAATCAGATCTGAGAGGACTGCATAAAACGCACCGTCATATTTGCCGTTAGACAGCCCCGCTCTCTGCAAGTTCAGCATCATCTGTCCCATTTGACTGTAGCATTTCGCCATGCCAACCCACGATAACATCTCTGTTTGAGCCTTCGTCGTATCAGTATATCCGGCATTCAAATCACGAAGGGATGACAGGCAAACATCTAAGTCTAAGGACAATGAAAATAGGGCATATTCACGAGAGTTTACGGCTCGGCGTTCTCGTTCTCCTGTCGTTCCAAGCTCTTGCTTGAGCCAATCGTTTTCCTCAGGCGATAAACGAGGCACACGGCTATCAAAGCTTTTCCAGTAGACGAGCAACGCATCAGCATAGGCTTTGCGCGCATCCAGATCGACATATGGTCCGTCATCGAAAGGAATCGCATGATAAACGTTGGATTCAAGTTCCTTCGTCGATGCGTCGGAACTTGTCCACGCTGACGGCTCTGTTGCACAAATCCTGTGAGGGATTCATCTCGTGAATCCAGCATGGTAGCTGGGTTGCATGAGCAAACCGAC
>NZ_JBLXEM010000056.1:0-10131 GCF_048263065.1 Thioclava sp. | reverse complement strand
CGTCTTGGCTGACCGTAACCACCCTTGCAGGTGGCATCAGAAGGTACACTGACGCAACAGTCGCAACGCAACAGGACGCTCTACTGTGCAACAGCAACAATTGACGGTGGCTCAAGCTGCAAAATTGTACGGAAAAGCACGCTCTACAGTACACAGAGCCATGAAAGCAGGCCGCGTGTCATCAACAGTGCGTGGCGATGGTACGCGTGTGATTGCGTTTTCTGAATTGCTGCGTGTTTGGGGGGAACCAGTCAACTCACCTGTTGAGACGCAACATGACGCAACAGATGCTCCTAGCCTCACGCAACAAGCATCTGTAGCAGAGATGACACAGCTGTTATCTGAGCTCGTTGAGCTAACTAAACGTCAGGCTGATGAGCTCGCAGGGATGCGCGAGGAGCTAAGAGAGCTGAGAAGATTGCCTGCTCCCGAGAAAATTTCTCAGGCAGATGCTGATAAGGGATCATCGCATCTATTTGCTGCTGAAATGGCTGCTTTGAAAGCTCGTAAGTAAGTGAAAGGCCAAGCTGAAGAGCAGTCTGTGTTCGTTACTCTCGCTCAAAAAGCCTACACCCTGGTAGGGAAGGTCGAGAGGTCAGGCTCTGGCCTACAGAATCGGTTTCTTGCTGAGCTCCTACGCACGTTTAATTTCGCATGGACACTTACATACGTTTAATCCGGTTTGAGGTAGCATCTTTCGCGATACCCTATCGGCACCCAATCCAGAACCCCAGGCACCACAGGTTTAAAAGGAATTAACGTTTATGTCAGCTCTCTCAGCCTTACTTGATAGCTATCGCTCTGCCTCCGTCACTGAGCGTGAGAAAGGCACTTACTTTGAGGAGCTGATTCTTATCTATCTACGTAACGAGGCAACGTATCGAGACCTGTACGAGCAGGTCTGGACCTATACCGACTGGGCGAATGAGCAGGGGCTGGATGGGCGTGATACCGGTATTGACCTGGTAGCCCGTACCAAGGGGACCGGTGAATACCATGCTATTCAGTGCAAACTGTACGCCGAGACACACCGCGTCCAGCGTAAGGATATCGACAGCTTCTTCACTGCATCAGGCAAGGCGCCGTTCTCGCACCGGATCATCGTCACTACGACCAACAACTGGAGTGAGCACGCTGAGGATGCCTTGCAGGGGCAGCAGCCCCCGGTAAGCAAGATAGATTTGCAGGCGCTGGAAGACAGTCAGGTTGACTGGGCTCAGTACCAGTCCATCCAGGCGGTGGTACTCAAGACCAAGAAAACGCTGCGTGATCATCAGCAGACGGCGCTGAATGCTGTCACGGCTGGCCTGAAAACCGCTGAGCGCGGCAAGATGATCATGGCATGTGGCACCGGCAAGACCTTCACCAGCCTGAAAATCGCCGAGCATGTGGCAGGCAAGGGTAAGCGCGTTCTGTTCCTGGTGCCCAGCCTGTCGCTACTGTCACAGACCCTGACGGAGTGGACCCAAGAGAGTGAAACACCGCTACATAGTTTTGCGGTGTGTTCCGATAGCGATGTGGGCAAGAAGCGCAAGACCGATGATGATGCCGTGCAGGTGTTCACTCACGAACTGCGCTATCCGGCCACCACCAAAGCAAATCGCCTGTCTGAAGAGACGCTGAAGCGTCACGACGATGACAGCATGAGCGTGGTGTTCTCTACCTACCATTCTATCGACGTAATCAGCCGTGCCCAGCACGAATACAACATGGCTGACTTTGATCTGGTTATCTGTGATGAAGCGCACCGCACCACTGGTGCAACTTTTGATGATGACGATGAAAGCAACTTCGTGCGGATTCACGACGGCGACTATATCCGTGCGGCCAAGCGCCTCTACATGACCGCCACACCGCGCATCTACGGCGATGACGCCAAGATCAAAGCTGAGTCTGGTGAGGTGACGCTGTGCTCTATGGATGACGAAGCGCTCTATGGCAAAGAGCTGTTCGTGATCAATTTCTCCGAGGCCGTTCAGCGTGGTCTGCTGGTGGACTACAAGGTGCTGGTACTCACTGTTGAAGAGAGCGTGATCAACCGTCGTCTTCAGGACCTGCTCAAAGATGAGGACAACCAGCTCAAGGTCGATGATGCGGCCAAGATTGTTGGCTGCTGGAAGGCGCTATCCAAGCAAGGCTTGGCCGAAAGCCTGACGGGTGATAGTCAGCCCATGAAGCGGGCTGTGGCGTTCTGTCAGGTGATCTCACCCGACTACAAAGGCAAAAAGCACAAGGTCAGCTCCGTCAACATCGCCAATATGTTCCAGTCCGTTGTGGAGGCATATCAGGCGTCGGAAGAGCTGGATGACGACGCCCACCTGATCTGTGAAGCCGAGCACGTGGATGGCGGCATGAATGCTAGCCAGAAAGAAGCCAAACTCACCTGGCTCAAGGATGAAACGCCGACGAACACCTGCCGCATCCTCAGCAACGTGCGTTGCCTGTCCGAAGGCGTGGATGTGCCTGCTCTGGATTCCGTGCTGTTCCTCACCCCGCGTAACTCCCAGGTAGATGTGGTGCAGTCAGTGGGCCGAGTGATGCGCAACGCGCCGGGTAAAAAGCGAGGCTATGTGGTGCTGCCGGTAGTTATTCCTGCCGGTATGCAGGCCCATGAAGCGCTCAACGACAACCAGACCTATCGTGTCGTCTGGCAGGTGTTGCAGGCACTGCGCTCCCACGATGACAGTTTTGACTCCACTATCAATAAACTCGATCTGAATGGCCCTGATCGGCAGAAAATGGAAGTCATTTCGATCACCGACCAGATCAACAAAAAATCCAAGCGTAGCAGCACCGAGAACAAGAACCCAGGTAAGGGACAGCACGGCATCGGCAAGCAGCAGTCCAAGTACGAGGCTGAGGGCCAGATGACTCAGCAAGGTGACTTGACCTATGAGGTCGGTGATATCGAACGCGCCATCTACGCCAAGATTGTCGAGAAGTGTGGCAACCGCCACCACTGGGAAGATTGGGCCAACGACATTGCCAAGATTGCCCGCACCCATATCGACCGCATACAGGGCATCCTGGAGAATCCCCATAACACCAGCGAACGGGCGTCTTTCGAGGCGTTTGCCAAGGAGTTGCGCGACGACCTCAACGACAGCATTTCCGACGGCGAGATTGTCGAAATGCTCGCTCAGCATCTGATTACCAAGCCGGTGTTCGATGCGCTGTTTGATGGCTACGACTTCGCCAGCCAAAACCCCATGTCACAGGCCATGCAAGCGGTACTTGATGCGCTGCAGGAGCATCACCTGGGTAAAGAGGCGGATACCCTGGAGAAGTTCTACGAGAGCGTGCGGATGCGTGCCTCAGGTATCGACAACGCCGCGGGCAAACAGAAGATCGTCGTTGAGCTGTACGACAAGTTCTTTGCCAATGCCTTCCCACGCATGACCGACCGGCTGGGCATCGTCTATACCCCGGTGGAAGTGGTGGACTTCATCCTGCACAGCGTCAATCACCTGCTGCAACAGGAATTCGGCCAGACCCTAGGCAGTAAGGGCGTGCATATCCTTGATCCGTTCACCGGTACTGGAACCTTCATCACCCGCATGCTGCAGTCCGGCCTGATCAAACCGGAGGAGCTGGCTCACAAATATCAGAACGAGATCCATGCCAACGAAATCGTGCTGCTGGCCTACTACATTGCTGCCATCAATATCGAGGCGGTCT
Source organism: Thioclava sp. (assembly GCF_048263065.1). NCBI lineage: Bacteria > Pseudomonadati > Pseudomonadota > Alphaproteobacteria > Rhodobacterales > Paracoccaceae > Thioclava > Thioclava sp. Next base: position 6,453 of record NZ_JBLXEM010000056.1, on the reverse strand, counting down.
ATCACGGCCTGGCTGGTGGCGACTATGTACCGTTCCAGGGCATCTGCTTGACTGACACCTTCCAGATGTACGAGAAGGACGACCTGATTGATGAGCTGCTGGTAGACAACAGCGAGCGGCGCAAGCGTCAGAAGGCGTTGGATATTCGGGTCATCGTGGGTAATCCACCGTATTCCATCGGGCAACGCAGTGAAAACGACAATAACGTCAATGTTGGCTATCCAGCGCTGGATGAGCGCATTCGCACGACATATGCAGCACGCTCTACGGCTACTCTCGCAAAAGGTCTATACGACAGCTATATCCGCTCTATTCGCTGGGCCAGCGACCGTATTGGTGATGCAGGTATCATCGGTTTTGTCACCAACGCAGGGTTTTTGGAAGCTAACACGGCTGATGGTCTACGTAAGTGCTTGGCTGATGAGTTCTCCAGCCTGTATGTGTTCCATCTGCGGGGTAACCAACGGACTTCCGGTGAAACCTCACGCAAAGAAGGTGGCAAGATTTTTGGCAGTGGCAGCCGTGCTCCTATCGCCATGTCTCTATTGGTCAAGAACCCGGATGCTGCCGAGCATGGTCAAATCCACTTCCATGATATCGGTGACTATCTGAGCCGTGAGGAGAAGCTTGAGAAGATCGAGGCGTTCGCTAGCGTCGGTGGTATTGAGCAATGGCAGACAATCACTCCCGATTCCCATGGCGATTGGCTCAACCAGCGGGATAACAGCTTTGGTGAGTTTATGGTGCTGGGTGACAAGAAAACTGATCAGCCAAAGCTTTTCGATAACTTTTCTCAAGGAATTCTGACCGCCCGAGATTCTTGGGCATATAACGCCAGCCGATCAAAGCTGGAAGTGAATATGAGCCGTATGATTGATTTCTACAATGTGGAAGTAGAACGTTTCAATCAGGCGCATGCAGGGTTGGACAAAAAAGCGCGTGACAGCGCTGTTAATGATTTTGTTGATGCCAACCCAGAGCGAATTAGCTGGACGCGGGCTCTTAAGAAAGAACTGAGCAAAGACCACGTTTTTCAATATGACTCAGCCTGTGTTGTTCCAAGCACTTACCGACCATTTACCAAACAATGGGTATATTTTAATCGGCGTTTTAACGAAATGGTCTACCAGATGCCGCGCATCTTTCCTGATATTGATTCAAAAAACTTGATTATTTGTGTGAATGGCTCTGGAGGAAGCAAAGGGTCTACAGCACTAATTAATAGTCAGCCAATTGACTTCAACTCACTAGAAGCAGGTGCGCAATGCTTCCCTCTTTACCTCTACGACGAAGTCGATCAACAAATGGATGAGTCTGATCTGTTTGGTGAGGAAGAGAGCAGCAATCTACGCCGCCGTGATGCTATCACTGATGAAGGGCTGACTCACTTCCAGAGCGCTTACCCAGGCGAGCAGATCAGCAAGGAAGACTTGTTCTACTACGTCTACGGCATCCTGAATTCGACTGACTACCGCGAGCGCTTTGCCGATAACCTCAGCAAAGAACTGCCCCGCATCCCTGCAGTTAAGAGAGCCGAAGACTTCTGGGCCTTCAGCCAAGCCGGTCGTGCCTTGGCTGAGTGGCATCTGAACTATGAAACAGTCGAACCCTATCCGCTGACCGTCGAGCGAAATGGTAAGCAGGTGAGCGTTTCCTGCCTGTCTGCAGAAGATTGCCGCGTTCAGAAGATGAAGTGCGCCAAGAAAAAAGACCCAGAAACCAACAAGAACGTTAACGACCCCAGCACCGTGATCTACAACAACCGCATCACCCTGCGCGATATTCCGCTGGAAGCATGGGACTACGTGGTCAACGGCAAACCAGCGCTGAGCTGGGTGATGGAACGCCAAGCGGTCACAACCCACAAAGCCAGCGGAATCGTCAACGACGCCAACGACTGGGCCATCGAAACCATGGGCGACGCCAAATACCCGCTTGAGCTCTTCATGCGTGTAGTAACCGTCAGCCTGGAGACCCAGAAAATCGTGGATGGTCTACCTGCGCTGAATATTGAAAGGAATTGAGGTGGCGGGCAGGTAGGTATAGATATTGAAAAAATAGATTAAGGTGTCCACTTTCCCTAGAAAGTGGACACACCTAGAGCGGCGCTTTTGGCTCCCCCTGGCAGAGCGCTTTGGGGGTAAGGGAAGATGGGGAGTTGAGATGCGGCTGGGTTCTACCATGCGTGATAAGAAAGCTCCCTCATTCGTGCGAAAACAGGAAGGGCGAGGTGCCAAGCCTCCATCAGCCCCATCGCATTTGCGCGACACAGCCCCGCCGTACCGGCTCCAAAACGCCGAAATTCATGATTACGCGCCTTATCATGAGTCGATTTTTGAGCAAGTGAATGGCACTGAGAGGCACCAATCATAGGTAGAGACCTTATCTATAGAAGCATGCTAGTATCTACCCTAGAGCTAATTTGCGAAAAAAATCCATCGCAAAGCCTATGTAAGGACGATTGATATGATTGTTGATTTTACTATTTCTAACTTTAGGTCTATAAAAAATGAACAAGTGTTCAGTTTATTTGCAGAAAGTAAATCTGATCATTTGAGTGGAAATATATTCTATCCGGGAAATGGTAAGTTAGGACTGTTTAAAACAGCTGCTGTCTATGGATCTAATGCTTCTGGAAAAAGTAATATCTTAAAAGCATTCTCTGCGATTAAGTATTTAATATGTGATAGCGGTGATTTGAAAGATGGCGATAACATTCCATGTTATGAGCCGTATGAATTATGTGAAGAAAATAAACATAGCCCTATAACTTTTGAGATTGAATTTTTCTCGAAAGATAACTTGAGATATATATATAAAGTATCGTATTTAGAAAATAAAATTACACATGAATCTTTAGATTTTTATCCTTCGCGCCAAAAGGCGAATCTATTTTCACGTAATGAAAATGACGATTGGGATGATATCACGTTTGGGAAGATGTATAAGGGAGGAAGAAAGAAAATAGCTTTCTTCAATAATAGTACATATATAGCCAAAGCTGGAAATACGGCTGATGCACCTGACGTTATAAAAGAACTGTTTAATTATTTCAGGTCTGGAATAATTTACATGGGATTCAATTATAATATTAGTCTTTCTACATGGAGAGATAACACCACTGCAGTTAATAGGATTTCAAATGTTTTATCAAGCATAGATACTGGGATAAGGAATATTAATTTTGAAGATAGAGATATCTCAAGCTTCCAGTTTTCAGACGATATGCCGAAAGAATTAGCTACAAAAATAAAAGAGGATTTTAAGAAAGTTCCAGTCTTCTTCCATGAAGACGAAAATGGGAACACTAAAAAGTTTTCAGAAGATATGGAGTCTTCAGGAACGCAAAGAATATTTCGAGTGTTCCCTGTTATTATGGAAGCTTTTGAAAATGGTAGTGTGTTAGTTATCGATGAGCTAGAAAGTAGCTTTCATCCACACATTGCTGAATTAATTATTAATTTGTTTAACGATAAAAAGGTAAATGTGAATGGAGCCCAGTTAATCTTCTCCACGCACAACATTGGGTTAATGTCACCGGAGCTTCTGAGGCGTGATCAATTGTGGCTTACTGAAAAGAACAAGGGTGAAACAGTACTTGCCTCTTTAGAAGATTTTGACAAGGGATTTGTAAAAATAGATAGTCCCTTTGGTAAGTGGTACGCTGATGGACGTTTTGGTGCAGTACCTCAAATTGATTACGATGCTATAAGAGAAGTTTTAAAGGAATCTTTAGTGAGGGTTAAGGATGCCGAAGAAAAGGAATAAAGGGAAAGCGTCTATCCCGCTCAATCCCGTTATACATATATTTTGTGAAGGTGAAAAGACAGAGCCAAGCTATATAAAGGGATATATAGATAAGTTTTTTCCTGGAATAAACAATAAAGGCTTTAAGGTTATAGATGTAAAGAATACAAAGAAAAATACGCCAAGAGAGCTGGTCAACGAAGCCTGTAAATTACGGGCTTCTTCTACTACCCCGAGCAAAGATTCTGTTTGGGTCGTATATGATAGAGAAGCAACGGCAAAGTACGAAGATAGGCTGCATCAAGAAGCCATTGATAAAGCTAGAGCTAAAAACATAAGTGTTGCTTTAAGTAATGTTTGTTTTGAGCTATGGCTGCTTCTTCATTTCCAAGAGAATAATGCGCAATATTCATCTTGTGATGACCTTCTTAGAAAAAGTAATTTAAAAAAGCACCTAAATGATGTAGGAATTAATAACTATGAAAAATCATTCGAAGGTGTTTTTGAAAAAATCAATGGCAATATAGAATTGGCTATAACTAGAGCTGATAGGATGAATAGGTCCACTTTGGACGCTTCTCAGCATGATGAAAGCAAACCGCACATGTTAAATCCTTATACAAATATTGGGGCTTTATTAGCAGATATAGATAGAATAGCAAATGAAAATAAAACTAAAAAACTAGGGGCGTTATAATTTTTTTCGGCACGTGCTACTTAAAGGTACTACGTGCCATACTCGTATATTACAGAATGAGCTGCAGGTCCCGGGATTACAGCAATTCTTTCGTACGTAAGAAAAGAAATGGTGGGGTTAGTGCTAGAGTAGGATTCGCAATGTGCTAGCAAGAAGCACCTTTCACTGCAGGCTTGCCCTCATACCGGACTGTCAAAACATGACTATCGGAAGGAGGGTCAATGAGGCCGGTTCAGGTTTTCCTTCTGGAAGCTTCTTCTAGGAGCCGCAGAGCGGCATCCTCGTAGCTCTCGCCTGGCTGCGCTGCGGCTTCAATTATGCTCATGGGAATGCCGTATATCGCGCCCTGAGTGCTTCTGCTGGTCTTGCTGGTCTTGCTTGTAGGCTTGAGCTTGCTAGACCTTTCGCCATTTACGCTGGCCTCATCCGGTTCTTTTTCGCCGAATGTGAATATCAAGTGGCTGACCCGCCGCCCGGTCTTACGCTGCTCCCACTTCACCCACAACGGTGAGTGTTCGTTGATCTGCTCGATAGAGGGCTGAATAACACGTTTCTTGAAGTCTTTGATGGCTGGATATTTGTCGTCCAGTTGGTAGGCATCACGCAGCCACTCGATGGATACTTCGCGCTGGCCGGCGCCACGCCACTGACAAAGCATCTCGTAGAGCCGGATAGCGTGAGAGCTATCCATACGGGCTATGTCTGTCAGAGCATAACGGGTGAATTGTTCGGTGAGCTGGGAGAGATAGGGCACCATGGGCTGGCTAAAACGAAGAGCTATCGTACCTCGATCTTTCTGGTAGACCACCTCCTGAACCCAGCGCGTGAGCCTTACCTTGGCACCACCTTGGCCATTGGGGGCCTCATGTAGTGTTACCTCCCGCCGGAACAGCCGTTCAGACGCTGTCTTAAGGTTCTGGTAAGCCGTTCCTAGCTGAGTGCCAGTCATGTCGGCGATCTGCTGGGCGCTGACCGTGTAAAGCCGCTGATCTGTCAAAGCCTCGTCTCGCCGGACCTGGGCAATACACCCAAGAATGATGCGCTGTTCGTAAATGCTGAGGCGGTAGGACGCTTCAATCAGGGCGTTGCTCTTATAGACCAGTGCGGAATCCATGCCGTCTCCATTAAGGGACTTTTTATAATGAGTCCTTTAATACCATCAATCCGTCCCCTATACAACCATCAATCCGTCCCTTCTTAACCATCAATCCGTCCCCTTTTGACCATCAATCCGTCCCTTTTTAACGCTATAAAGCCTTTAATTTCAGTTAGTTGCAGCCTCTAAAAGGAATAAAAGGGAAAAGGAACAGAAAAGAGCGCGATGCGCTCGCCTACCCTCCGCTTCGCTCCGCCCGGCCTTCGGCCGCCTGAAGTTGCCTGCGCCACAGGCGCAGAAAGGATGCCATCGAGGGGCTACGCCCCTGGGCATCCTGCGAATCATCTGGTCGCTAAAGAAATCCAGCCACAGTGGTCGCCAACCCAACCCAACGCGGGAACACAGGCGCTACGCGCCGGGTTATTCAGTGGTCAGGTGTTTATGGTCGCTTGGGGGGCCGACCTCCACGCCCTGCGGGACGCAGCTCCCCCTTCGGATTGAGCCAAGGCCCACGCAAGTGAGGTTCCCAATCCTCGTAGACTCCTGTCACTTCCAGGGTCCATCGGCAAGTGCGCCAGTAGTCATAGGCCGTCGCAGGGGAGATATCCCCCAAACCATCTTTCATCACCCAACGTACGTGCTTGGCTTTCCATTGCCAGGGATGCCTCACGCCGAAACGCTCATGAATCAACTTCTGAATTCGCACCATCCGGCGACCATGAGCCCGGACCCCCCGTTGCTTTCGCGGATCGCACTTCAACAGGTTTTCCAGCATGTTGCCGTCGACCTGAATCCGGGTGCCGTTTGCGTAGAACATCATTTGCGACCTCCTAGGTATGCCACGGTGACATCGAGGCGGTTATGTCCAAGTTCCTGGCTGATCAGTCGGCGTGCCAACTGATCCTGAGATTTG
>NZ_JBLXEM010000055.1:0-11012 GCF_048263065.1 Thioclava sp. | reverse complement strand
TTCCGACGTAGCTCAGCGGTAGAGCAGTTGACTGTTAATCAATTGGTCGTAGGTTCGATCCCTACCGTCGGAGCCATTAGTTTCAAGGGCTTAGCGTTAAATCGCTGAGCCCTTATTCTTATCTGGGGCACAGTTGGGGCACAAAGACAGCTGGCAACTTATCCCAACCAGAATTACCACTTTCACTTGTATCCCATCATTCCAACCGACATATCTAGGGGCGGATTATATGGAGAACATAATGAAATTTTTTGCACCATTGGTATTAGCAGTGGCCCTTTCAGGTTGCCTGCAAATGACCCCTATCACGGAGTCTAAACCAGTACGCCTTTCAAACGCTCAAATTCGGCAAATTCAAGAAACCGTTACAGTAGGTTTTTTTGACCCAGAGGCTGCACGCTTTCGCAAAGTTCGGGCTGTTGACGTTGTTCTTCAAGATGGTCAACGTGAGCGCCGTGTTTGTGGTGAAGTTAACGGAAAAAATCGTTTGGGGGGGTATGTCGGCTACGAATTTTTTGGTGGATCCATGATTAATGGAAAGTTCCTCAAGAAAGACTTTTTTGGCGCTTGCGAAGCTTGGTGAAAATTCCCTCCCCCAGCAGGTAACCACGTCCAGTTGGGGGAGTACTACCAACAAACAGTAGGTTTAATAGTAGGTGGCACAATTGACGTTTTTTCGAATTATCACTTTAGTAGCCTTGACGATATTTAGTCACTCGCTTCCGGCAGAAGCAGATACAGAGACAGATGCACGCGAAATTTTCGCGCCGTGGGCCCCGAAAAGCATAGAGATTACAAACGGCGGCGTTTTGCGGATTACTTTAAATGAACGTCGGATTACCGATACCGTTTATTACGCTGTTGTTCAGGGAGGGTTCTGCCTCGGTCCCTTGCTGAATATGGAAATGCCGGAGGTGAAGTCCGTATTTGTTTTGAACAGCCGTCAAACTCAGGGCTGGTTATTTGAGACAGGAGCCGACGCCTGCAATCAGATTAACAATGCCCCTGCCAATAGCGTAAAAATCCTTATTGCGGGACAGAGTAGCGCTCACACTGATACGGCGAACGGCCTTTAAGCCTCAACCATCCCCCCAATCCACAAACTGCATGGCCTTATCAGCATCCACGCCAGCTTCTTTAGCTACTGCCAGCGCTTGAATGATCCCTGTCAGCGCCCTAGCCCTGCCGCCAGCATCAAACGCCTGCAGAGGCCGCATAACGTCGATCTTAACGGGGTTGCCTAGCTTGGTTGCGGCTTCCTCGGCCAACAAGGCACAGATTGGCTGCAAGGTCCATTGCGCAAGGTGGCGTTGCGCCTCCCTTACCATTGGCCCAGTTGTTGCGGCATTGGTTAGACCGGGCAGAACCCCAAAGGCATGATTGATAGCATCCCTAGCGCTTTCCAGCGTTTGCAGTGACATGGTTTTTTGCATGTCAGGCGATACGTCAGAGGCTTTCCAATCCTGTGACGGTGCAGGCCCACCAGCCGCAGTGACTTGAACAGATTCACGCAATAGAACTCGCCCCCGTTTGCCACGAAACCCACGCGCCAGCGTATCCATGTCAGTGTCGGCAGCTTCGGGAAATGGTACAATTTGCGACCCAAGCGGCATAGCATCATAGGCTTCACCTAATGCAGTTTCCAGCGTTGCCAGCATGTCACCCGTTAGGCTTGCGCGGTGTAGTGGTGCAGAGCCAAAGTAAGGCTGGCCCAGATCGGCACCCGTCACGATATGCAACACCTCACCTTCAAGAGCAGTTACCGCCTGCCCGCCCCCTGTATCTGGCAAGGTCAATTGATAAGCGCGGGGTTTGCCGTTGCGTGTCGAGATCACCCAATCAGATGCAGGCACCAGCCCGCCTTCGGTAATCAGCGCAACAAACTCACCCCGTAAGGCCAGAGAACGCCCAAGCAATGCCATTGTGCGGCGGTCTAGCATGTCGGCACCATCAACGTCAGCAAGCGCCATAGCGCCTTCCCAGAGGCTCACCGCGCCTTGGACAGTGGCGGTCAGTTCAGCGATACCTGTTTGCCCCGTGATCCAACTAGACCGCGCTGCCATAATATCGGCGGTATAGCCCGCGCCTGTTAGGCTGCGTTGCTCTTGTTTGTCGGCACGTTTGAACCAATCAAGAATTTTCATCGTTCACCCCCAAGCGGCGATATGGGCGCAGCAGATCAGCCGCGCCGGAATTATGAATGGCTCTTGCCATGTGGTTAGGATCAAGGCGGATATTTTCAGAAATTTGCCCAACGTCGATTGAGTAGGAACGCGCACCAGCAGGCGCAGGCGATGTTGCTGCCATATATTCAGCCAAGCGGCGATAAGCCTCTAGGACCGCAGCGGGTGGCGCGTCAGTGTTACCCACAGTTGCCGTGATCCTGTATTGGCATTTATGGGCAAGCAGCATTCCTGTAGGCGTTTTACGGTATGGCGATGCCACCCAACCTTCGGCTTCATAGTCCCATACCTCTCGCGCCATGCTCGATACGGGGCAAAGTGTTGGCGTCCAAACGGCACCGGCCCCGCTGCGATAGCCGCTACCATTCACTAACCAAACCACTTGCCGTTCGGCCCAGCGGTAACGAATGAATGCCTCTATACGCTGCCAAACCAAAGCAGGATCAAGAGCCGCAGCAGCCGTTGATAGATCATCCGGCGGTGCCGGATATGCAGCAGGTTCAGCTTCATCAATATGTAAAAGCGACACTTACAGCCTCCACTTATTCAAGGGATGCATAGGAACTGCCAACCCGCTGTCGGTCAGGTTCCAATTGCGTTCTTCGATTTCGGTTTCATGGTAGGCAGGCCGCGTGACAAAAGAGAGTTCGTAAAGTAGCGCGGCCCAGATGTTGCGAATGATTGCAGTGCCTTCGGCGGGGTCTTCATCCTCTACCGTTTCAGCATTTTTAACTGCGCGGGGCGGTGGAATGCGAAAGCCGGGGCTAATCCCTTGAACAAGACCAGCGGCATAGGCGTTAAAGAAGTCTTGCGCCCATGTGGTTTGCTGCACCTCTTGCGTTATGATTGCCTCAAAAGTCAGCGCGTCTTCGCTGTCTGTCAGGATCAACGTTTTAGCTTTGCGGCTTGCAAGCGGCTTGTCATAAGAGTGACCCAGCAGAATGTGAATGTCTTCGTCTGGGCGGTCTACGCGATAAGCAAACGCCTTTGGCTTGATTACTTCCTTGCGAGGTCTGCCCCCATTGCGCCCGCCATCCGATAGGACAGCGCGTTTGCCATAGGGAAACCGACCCGACAAGCGGCGGGAACCATCGCCCGCCGCCCTCAGTTCCAGCCCCGCTTCATCAGAAAAGCTGGTCAGCATTTTTATGCACCTTCTGCCAAGTTGGTCAGAATGCGAGTTTGAAGCCCACGCGGTGCTGTATAATCAGCGGTCACAAGACCCGTTAGCACCAGAGAACCGGAACCCGCTTGCGTGTAGGGATCGCGGATAAGATCGACACCACCCCACAAACCTAGATAGCCCGGTGCAATGCCCTGCACATTGGCTGTCAGGATTGCGGTTTCAGTTGGAATGACATTGCTGATAGCAGGCTTGCCAACGTGCTTTGTCAGACGGTCCCATTCACTGACAGCAGTGCCAGAGATTAAAGCATCATCAAGTTCAGCCCAGATCGCGGGATCAAAGGCGATGTTTACTTGGCTTGCACTGGTGATCGCATTGGCTTCCATGAATGCTACAATTTCAGCACGGAATGCGGCCCACGTAGGCGCAGCGCTCACGTCTTCGGATGCAATCCCGTAGGAGACAGCGCCCGGAATAATACCAAGGGGCTGACCACTTGCCCCTGTGCCGTTAATAACAACGCGGTCAAGTTCTGTCGCAATGACTGCATTTAGATCGCGGCGAATTGCAGCTTCCAAACCCGCCCCCGATTGCTTCAAAGACTTGCGAGAAATAACCATTTGTGCGCCGCCCGTTTGATCGGGGTTTAGGCTACGCTCAGACGTTTTATAGGCAGAGGCAGCGCCCACATTGCCAAGTTCGGTAGTCTGCCACCCAAAGACAGCGCCAGCCGTTGCAACAGGGTATGCAACTTCACCTTGCGCAATGCTGACACGTTGAACGCCAAGCTGTGCGGCTACGCTATTCGGGAAAATGCGGTCAATGATCGGGCGATAGGTTTTAGGTTCCAGCAGGTCAGTTGAAATGGTTTCGCCTGCCCGTTGCTCTAGCGCCTGATAGGGAACCGGAATACCCTGATAGCCGCCAGCGTTGCGCATTTCCTGCACGACTTCGGCAGTCGCACCGTCCAGCGCCCGACCTTCATCAAGAGCGCCTGCAATTTGGCGCAGTTCAAACCGTCCAACCAGTTCAGCATATTCACGATCAGTGCGGGTTTCGAGTTCGTTCTTTGCTTCGTTTCGTTGCTCATCTTCTGCAATTAAAGCAGCACGATAGCGCGTTTCGTTCGTGCGATATTCCCCATCAAGATCGCCAAGACTTCGGGTTTCATCTTCGGTCGGTTTTTCTTTGCCAACAAGCGCTGCCAACTCTTGGCGAATTTCAGACTGTCGGCGGCTAATTTTGATACTATCAAGCATGTATATTTTCACCTAGCTAGGTTTAAGTTATGATGCTTAATTCTATCAAATTGCTAAGTTTTCTTAAAATCACCGACCTTTAACAAAGCCTTCCATCTTTCCCGTTCGGGGTCTGGTTTCCCAAGCCCAATTTCAATGCGTGTTTTACGGCTATGACATGGGGTGCAAAGTGTCTGTAAATTTGAAAGTTCAAACGATAAATCAGGCGCTTGCCTAACAGGTTTAATGTGATCCACCTCTAGACGCACACCCCGCTTTCCACATTCCACGCATTTCCAGCCGTCACGGTCTTTTGCTTGCTTGCGCACCACCTGCCAACGCTTAGAGCCTGTGACCTTTGCGCTATGTCGGTCATAGCGCCTCACACCCATTGCGCCACACGGCTTTTGCGGCTTGGTCGGTTCACCATTCGCGCCCCTTCGGCAACGGCAATGACAGATGCAGCCGCCGCATCAATCCGGCCCAGTGATCGGGCTTTGGCTAGTTTATGATTGCCAGCAGGATCAACCAGCGTGATTGCATCGCCAAAAGCAGATCGCAGCAATAAGCTAGGTTGCGTTTTCACCATGCCTTCAAACAATGCTCTACGGAACCGCTCTATGTCTTCGGCACCATCACGCCAGCCAAAGCCCCGCCAGATAAACGGCACCCGTTCCAATCCAGCCGCCCGCATTGCTTCGGTAAATTCTGCATGTCGAAACCTATCGCCAACAATGCAGGCAATGCCTTGACCGTCAGTCATTGCCACAACGTCAGCCAACCAACGCCCCACCGGAACAGTTGTATCGCCCATTGTGGTCAGTTCGCCGCGTTCTTGCATTTCTGAATAACGCCCTGACACACCATCAGCCGCGCCACGGTCAGCAAGCCCTGGCTTGCAAGGGAATGTGCCAATCGCTTCAAGTCGCCCTGTCTGGGGCCAGTATAAAGCCGCTGCCGACATGCTACGCGACCCGCCAAGATCGACGCCCAGAACGCACGGCCCATCGCGGGGCGGCAGATCATCCGGCGCGACTTCGGCGGCAAGGTATTCATCTATCGTGACCAGCATAGAGCGGTCTTCGGTGCTGACACGTTCGTTGCGGTTCAGGTTCCTAAAACTGGAAAGCGCAGAGCCACCACGGGCAATTGCACGGGACGCTTGCGCCACCAGCCATTCCGCAGTTGACCCAATGCCCTCTTTTGATCCGGGGTTTGCTATAAGCAAGCTTTCAAGATCATCCGCAGGCAGCCCAAAAGCGGGCCTATGCTCTTGAATATAGCAGCCGGGGGGCGGTTCATCTAACCAACGCGAAAAGGTGTTTGCATCATCAGGCGCACTGGTCGAGATAATGAGTGCCCGCCCATCACGTTTGCCAAGCCCCGACAGAATGGCGTTTTCCAAGTTGTCGCCTTTGTCACGATCCCATGCGGCCCGTTCATCCAGTATCGCCAATGTAGGCGCACCGCCTAGAATAGACTTACCATCGGCAGCAATACACCGCGCAAGGCCCCCACCATTGCCGCTATACTCAATTTCCAGCTTGGACCCGCGACGAATTGTGAACAGTTCCTGTTCTTCATCGGGCAAGCCTTCGACAAAGCCCACAATAAATTGGAATGCAATTTTTGCTTGGTCACGGTTTCGAGCCGCAAGAATAACTTCCCGCTTTGGCTGGTCTGTCAGTTCCCCCATCACGTCAGCCAGAGCAAGCCCAGCCGACAATGCTGTTTTGCCGTTCCCCCTACCAATGCTAAGACAGCCAATCATAACGCTAGGGGCAAGCGCACCGCAGATAAATTGCCGCTGATAAGAGGCCAGTTTAACGGGTTTTCCCGCCATTTTACCTTCTGGAATGCGTAGTTTTTTCATGAAGGCAATAGCCGCAGAGGCTTGTTTGCTTGGTCTACCCATCACTTTTTCCAGATTTTTTTGGGAGAGAGAAAGGAACAGTAAGACCCCCGAAAGGCCCCCTATTAAAAAGACATGGCATTGGAACCATCACACCAAGGCCATTAGGCCAATTGCTATGTCACACCAAACCCAGATTGTAGTAGCTGCCAACGCCCATTCAATAACCAGCATCAGCCCCTACTCACGATAAGGATATAGCCTACAGGGTTACCAGCGGCTGGCACTGGATCAACCTGCGTAACAGATAGGAATGGCCCACCATCTATGCGCAACTTGTTGCCAAGATCAGGCGCGATGCTTGGCACCCCACATTGCACGGTCAGGTCGCTTGATCGGACGCTAGAACCATCCGCATATTCTAGACCAACGCCCTGAACCACAGCGCGCAATGGTTCAAAGACGGTGCTAGTTGTTGGTGGATCAAATTCAGTCGCACCGGGCGTTGTTGTGGTGCGTCCTATCTCCACATTGCCCTGCCCGTATTGGGCCAGCAAGCGGCGGTGCGATGCTTCTATGCGGTCATAATAATTCATGTTGTAAGTCTAGCATTTATGCATAAGCACCGCGAATTAGCGGAAACAACGCCCCCACCTCGCTTGTTTACTAATTTTGGCCGCTCTCATCACCACCACCATCTACCCCCTAAAGGGGGGGGGGTAGTGGTGGGGTCGGTAAGAGTAAGTGAGGTTTTCCCCACTACCCACCTTCCCCCACCTTGGTTTTGGCGTGGTGGGGGTGCTAGGTTTCATTCACCCATTCACCAACAATTAGGCACGGATATTCTCTACCCTTACCGCTATCTTTGCGCTTTTCGATTATAAGTGCACCGCTAGCCTGCCAAGCACTAAGCATCTGCTGGATACGGCGTTTGTCATTATCCGTATCCAGATTAAGAACATCGGCAACGGTTTTACCTACCCAATTGTTCGCCTGTGCACTCTGCCGTGGATCTTCTAGCATATCTATGGCCCTTTGAACTGCTAAGGTATCCGCAACAGATATGCCGTCAAAAGCATCAGGTGGCGTGTAGCGTTCAACAGTTGCAACCCAATCACCATTCCCAAGTTCAATGCCAACAGTCCGGTGCCATTCCGCCCCGCTACCAGTGGAGTAGTTCGGTTTATCTTGCGTCACTGTGAAGTAGGTTGCGCGGTCAGACACCACATCAACACCAATTTCCTTCTTTTTCTTGCTGCTAGCCTTATTCAGAACGCGCCCATCCCTAACAGCGTTTAGCAGAGAGCTACCGCCACGCCCATCTTCGGATGAAAGTTCTTGCCCATTACCTTTCCGCGTATGATGGACAAGCTCTATTGAGATGTTGCATTCGTCAGCAATCCTCGCCCATTCAGTCGCGACAGCATCAATCGCGCTGTTGTCGTTTTCTGTTACGCGGTGAGATTTAACAAATGGATCAATTGTTAAATGGTCGATCCCATGCTCCTTGATATGCTTAATCAATCCATCCCGCATTGGCGTATTGATCGCAATTTCCCCACGCACCTGTTTTGCCATGCAGAGTTCACAATCGCGACCGTCAAGAAAGAACCGCCCCTTAATCTCACTGGGATTGATCTCATGATGAAGCATTGCTGCTGCCATTCGACGGTTCAATTCGTCCATTGGCTCTTCAAGGTTAATCAACCAGACCTTTAGTGGTGCTGGCACCGTTACGTCTAGCAAAGCGCGTCCGGTAGCCATTGCCAAAGCCTCGACCACCACCAAAGAAGATTTACCCACTGCACCGGGCGCAACTGTTGCGGATGCCGTCTTGCGCTGAAGGTGATTGCCATATGTCCATGGTCGCGTTGGTTGTGTCGCTGGGTCAAGCCAGACAAATGGCGTAGGTTCTCGCATGGCAGGCTGAGGGGCAAGCGTTGCCGCCCGCCCCCCGTTAATTACTCGCATTCCAGAATTAGCAGCCGCAACAGGATTGCTTTTGGGAAGCCTTTCCAAAGCAGAGTCATCGCCGCCGAAAAATGCCGCTACAGCATCATCCATTAAACAGCCTCCCGAATGCCAACTACAAGTGGCAATTCAAGCGGCCAATCATCTGACCACAGGATCAATTTCAGCTTTTGGGCCATGTCGATTTGCATTGACGCCAATCCCGCCGCAGACAAGTCTCCGGCTTGAACCGCCACCAGTGCGGCCCGCTGCATGGTGTCGATCATGCCATCTAGACCGCTCTTCCCTTTCCCCGCATACCGTAAGTTGCCGTCAGCGCCCCTTGTGATCTTGTGCAGGGTTTCCGTAGCCCATGTGTCGATTTCATCATCTTCCGCGACGACAAACACATCCGACAAAATGACAGAAATTTCCTCAAATGCCGGGTGATAGCGATAAAATTCCGGCTGCAATTCGGCTTCTGGGCCAACTTTCTCGCGCCATTTTGTAATCCGTTCGAGCCAGCTTATCACCTTGGCACGGGTTGCATCCACACGCAGCGCAAGTTCGGTGTCTACCTTATTTGCTTCGGTTTGTTCGTTTGTGGTAGTGTCATGATGTCCATAGCTACCATTATTGCCCTCCGGTTCGCGCTGGGGGGCTTTATTGTCATCATGCATCAAGCAGCCTCCCCTTTACTTTCGATCCAGTTTGATAGGTCGTCAGGCTTCCAGTAGCGTCGCGTCTTGATCTTGATTGGCTGCGGAAAATTTAGGCTTTGGTCATTACTCCAACGCCATAGCGTTTGGTTGCAAATGCCCCCCATCATCTCTCGCACTTCACTCGAGGTCATTAAAGTTACTTCTGTCATAGGTATTGCTTTCCAGCTTTATGTTATGCTACAAGAGAAGCAGAATTCGATTCTTACCCCACCTAAATACGCCTTGCAGGGCAGATTTAGGTACTTGACTTGTAGCCTTCCGTTCAAGTTGATATCAGTGTATCACACTACTTTTTTGAAAACACAGAACCCAAGTCAAAATCGGTGCAATATCGGCACAATTTGACCTATGATCCCCATTTCCGTGATCAACTAAACTCTTGGTATATTGAAAAAATCAAACCCATTGAGCGGAATGACGCCTATAAATATTACAGGCGACAAAATTGAACTATTTTTGAATTTTTTTTATGTTAAAGGGCGGAATTTAGCCCTTTAACATGATTCGCCCAGCTTTCGAGCGCCTCACGCCTTTCCTGCAAGTAGTCGTATTGCTGGTACACACGGCGCATCTTCGGAATAGCAGAAAGGTGGTTAGTAATGCGGTCAATTAGAGTTTCCGCTACACCCATTCTTGCTAATTCTGTCTCCAAGGTTCGCCTAAGATCGTGAAACGTCCAATGCGGTATTTGGTGAGCCCCTGCTAGGTCTTGCATTTCGTCGGCGATGTGCTGTCGGCCCTTATGGAAGCCACTGACTGGCGTTGCGCCATTAGTGGTGAATATGTAACCGCTCGACCCAATGCGGCAGACGCCATTCAGCACATCACTCGCAAGAGACGAAAGCGGCACCTTATGTGCGTGACCGTTCTTTGTCCGGCTACCCGGTATCTCCCACACATCACCTGATATTTCTGCATCATTCATGCCTGCAACCTCAGACAAACGGCACCCCGTCAATAAAAGCATCTTTCCCATATGCCCCCACGGCTGCGCTTGATTACTACATGCCTGCCAAAACCATTTGATTTCTTGAGCCGCCAAAAATCTATCACGCGATTGCTCGACCGCTGGCATCTTCATGCGGTCAGTCGGCGGATGATCGATATATCCGTTTTCTGCACACCAGTTGAAGAATTTGCGAACATGCGCGAATGTCCGGTTCGCTGTTACTTCACGCCCACTTTCCACGATAGCCAAGACCAGCCTTGAAACGTCCCGCTTGCTTATGTCCCGTAACGGCCTGTCACCCCACTCGGCAACTATTGACCGCTGCAAGAACCCCATAGCATTCTTACGGCTCTTTAGTTTGGAAAGGTGGAAACGATCAAACTCGTCAACAATCGCCCGAACTGTGTCTACTTTCGCTTGGCGCTTCTCCGCTGACGGGTCTTTGCCGCCCTGCGCAGCCTTTAAAACCTCGCGTGCCCTGTCGCGCGCCTCAGCAAGGCCTATTTGCGGAAACTTTCCAACCATGTAACGCCTGTGCGCTGACCCAACCCTGTATCTAACCGACCAACTTTTGCGCCCAGTAGGTTGCACCATCAAATATAGACCCACACACAAATCGTCCGGTATCTGTTGCCGTTCTTCCGACGCTTTCCAAGCCCCAACTTTCGCCGCCGTTAGCCTTGCCATTTACTTACCCCTTATGCTGCAGCTCATCATACTGGGGCACAGCACGGGGCACAACAAGGCCAGTACACACTGTTATTGATAGTTGTTAAATGACACTTCAAGTTACTATTAATAAAGGTAAATTTATTTGAAAAGGGACATATTGCTTGCGAGTGTTATCAGCTATATGTTGACTGTTAATCAATTGGTCGTAGGTTCGATCCCTACCGTCGGAGCCATTTCCCCCTTTCTTGCGAATGGGTTACATGGCCAGGTTAATCCTCCAAAATTGTCATGTGAAACGTACCCGTTTAAGGTTCTTTGCA
>NZ_JBLXEM010000054.1:0-11714 GCF_048263065.1 Thioclava sp. | reverse complement strand
CCTTCGGCGTCACCAAGAACCCTTCGACTTACGGCGTGGTGAAGAATGGCCTTGAGAATGTCCTGCCCGGCATGGTTTCGACCAGCCAATGGGCGAGCCCAGCCAACGTCTTCATGCCTCAGGCGTGGTACTGGGACAACAAATCCTAACAACTCAACGCTCGTTGGGCCGCCACGGTGGCCCAACGATTCGCTGAACGTTCTGAACGTGACATATGGTGGCGAAAGTGCGCGCTAAACCGCGCGCAGCTGCGCTTCATTCGCCGCCACCCGTGTTCGCCCGCCCATCAGGTCCATCAAAACCCAGACACGTTGCTGAGAGTCAACCTTCTCAATCTCTCCTACAAAATTGGAGAATGGGCCGTTAGTAAATGTCACGGCGTCGCCAGCCCCGAGTGCGTGTCCCTCAACCAGATTGCCCAAACGATCGCACCGCGCCTTCAAGCCATCAACTAGGTCACATGGGACAGGCGTAGGCGCACGACCAAAGCTCACAAGTTGCTTAATACCCTGCGTTGAGTTGATTGAGCGCCAGCAGCCCTGAACGGCATTGAACGCAACAAAGATATAGCCGGGGAAGAGGGGGCGCTGCAAAGTCACAAACCTACCCGAACGCTGCACTGTGGTCTCTTCGCGAGGGAGAAACGTCTCAAATCCCTGTCGCTCAAGATTGCGGCTAGCAATCTTCGCACTGTTTGGTTTCAACTGCGCTAAGAACCAGCCCATATCTTCAGCAATGACATTCTGTGTCATTCCACACCCCGCACAAACATGGCGCTATATATCGTTTATTTTCGAGTAAGTGCAACATAGGCGAGCTCCTACTTACCTACTATCGGCGCATTGTTTGCGGTTGCTCTAGCGCACTTCTTTGGCTAATGCTCAAAATTGAACGATGGAAAATCTATTCGAACCGCCAGCCCACCACACACAGAGCGCAGCCAAGGCAGCTCTGATGCGGCAGCCTGTCAAGATATCAACCATATGACACGCTCCCAAATTCATGAAGACATGCATTTTCGCATCCTCCGACTGCTTCAGGAAAACCCTGAAATGTCACAGCGCGACCTAGCGAAAGCGGTGGGCGTGAGCGTTGGCCGCATGAACTACGTTCTCGGCGCGCTAGTTGATAAAGGGCTCGTGAAGCTCGGTAACTTCACGGCAGCGAAGGACAAGCGGCGATACGCCTATGTCTTGACGCCGCAGGGGATCGCAAAGCGCGCAGCGCTGACACGCTCCTTTTTGGCGCGTAAGATGGCTGAGTATGAGGCTCTTCGTGAAGAGATCGAGGCGATAAAACGAGACAACGAGCGGCATGATCAGCAAGCTTCTCGGTCAATTCAAAAAGAGATATAGACGCGCGCTTTACCGCGAGTGAAGATTCAAATTGTTCAAAAGGTATCTGCTATGAGCCCCCAAAAAAAAGAAAAGCCTAATCGCGTACTGATAACTGGGGGGACCGGTTCTTTCGGAAAAACAATGTTGCGCGATCTTTTGGCGGATGGAGTTGAAGAAGTCCGCATCCTAAGTCGCGATGAGGAAAAGCAAGACGCTCTTCGAAATGATCTGCGCGACGACCGCGTGCGTTATTACATCGGCGACATCCGAGATCGGGGCGCGGTAGACCGAGCTGTGCAAGGCGTAGACGCGATATTCCACGCTGCCGCTTTGAAACAAGTCCCGAGTTGTGAGTTCTTCCCACATGAAGCCGTTTTGACCAATGTAATGGGATCTGAGAACGTAATCCGCTCCGCCATCTCAGCAAAAGTTCAAAGCTTGGTTTGCCTTTCCACCGACAAAGCAGTGCTGCCTGTGAACGCTATGGGCATGACGAAAGCGTTAATGGAGAAAACGGCACAAGCAGCGGCGCGCACATTGGGGCCCAACGGCGAAACTACTATCTCCTGCGTACGATATGGGAATGTTATGTACTCGCGAGGGTCAGCCATTCCGCTATTTGTGCGCCAAATCAAATCTGGAAAGGCTATCACCGTAACCGAGCCAACAATGACACGGTTCTTAATGCCACTACGCTATAGTGTGGCTTTGGTGCATCATGCCTTCCAGCACGCTAATCAAGGCGATCTCTTCATTAAAAAAGCTCCGGCATCAACAATCGCCGATCTCGTTACCGCTCTTACAGAGTTGTTCGACGTCCCCGATCATCCAGTTGAGGTCATCGGTTGGCGCCATGCTGAAAAGCTCTACGAAACTCTTGCCAGCGCGCAAGAGTTAGGTAGCTCAGAGGATATGGGTGATTACTATCGGATTATTCTTGATACACGTGACCTGAACTACAAACCGTATTTCTCTGAGGGTGAGGCTGAAACCAAGCAGCTAGAGGATTACCATTCACACAACACGCAACAGCTCGACGTCAGTGAAGTGAAAGAACTGCTTCTTACGCTCCCCGAAGTACAGGCTGAATTGGACACCTGGAACGGAGCGCGCTAATGCGGATCGTCATCACAGGAGCAGGAGGCTTGATCGGCTGGCACGCGCATGCGCACCTTCATGCAGCCAATTGTGCTGCTGCATTCCAAGGAGAGCTAAAACCATACGACGTCGTTGCACTCGACCATGCTACTTTCGACGATGATGCGGCCCTGAGTTCGGCTGTAAACGGAGCGCAAGTAGTTCTGCATTTCGCGGGCGTAAATCGCGCTCCCGATGACGTTGTCGAAGCTGCAAACCCTGCAATCGCCGCGCGACTGGTTGAGGCATGCAAGTCCACCAACGCCGCCCCCCATATCGTTTACGCAAACTCCACGCACGCCGCGAATGACACACCATACGGCCGATCGAAACGCATCGCTGGTGAGGTGCTATCGCGAGCTGGCGGCCAGTACACCGACATGGTGCTTCCACATATCTTTGGCGAGTGCGCCCGACCGGATTACAACAACGTCACGGCGACCTTCATCAAGGCGGTGATCGCGGGCGAAACAGCGGACATCAACCCCAACGGGCGCGTATCTCTCCTGCATGCCGGCGCTGCGGCAAAGGCCGCGCTGGATGCGGTGAAAAGTGTTACAATCGGCACCGTAAGCCCCGAAGCTCGTGATATAGCAGTAGTCGATCTATTCTCAATCCTGCAGGGTTTCCACGCCAACTACCAAGCTAATATCTACCCCGACCTTCGCGATCCTTTCACCGTCTCGTTATTCAACAGCTACCGTGCGGCGTTATATCCAGACGGGTTCCCACGTCCACTGAAGCTCAATACGGACGCGCGCGGCACTTTATTCGAGGCCGTAAAAGGCGGCGGTGGTGGACAGACTTTCTTGTCAACAACGATGCCAGGTGTGACCCGTGGAGACCATTTCCACTTGGACAAAGTCGAGCGCTTCCTTGTCGTTCAGGGCGAAGCGATGATCCGCATCCGCAAGGTTTTGACTGATGAGGTTTGGGAATACCGTGTATCAGGTGAAAACCCATCACCCGTAGACATGCCAACATTGCATACCCATTCGATTGAGAACGTTGGCGACACCGAGCTACTGACGCTTTTCTGGACACACGATCTTTTTGATCCGGCCAACCCCGATACTTTCGCCGATAAGGTTCTAAAATGAAACGCCTCAAAGTTATGACCATTCTCGGCACTCGACCCGAGATCATCCGTCTGTCGCGCGTCATGGCACGCCTCGACACCTATACCGACCATGTCGTGGTCCACACTGGCCAAAACTGGGACTACGAGCTGAACGAAGTGTTCTTCGAAGATCTCGGAGTACGCAAACCCGACCACTTCCTGGGTACTGGAGGTGGCACTCTGGGCGAAACACTCGGCAAGATCCTAATCGAAAGCGAAAAGGTGCTCGCTGAAGAAAAGCCTGACGCTGTCGTCGTTCTTGGGGATACAAACTCGGCGATTTCCGCGATCATGGCGCGGCGAATGAAAGTTCCAGTGTATCATATGGAAGCTGGCAATCGATCTTTCGACCGCAACGTGCCCGAAGAGACCAACCGTAAACTGGTGGATCACATCTCAGACTTCAATCTGGTCTATACCGAGCACGCACGGCGGCATTTGCTCTCCGAAGGCGTACACCATCGTCGCATCTACCTCACCGGGTCGCCTATGCGCGAGGTGTTGGATCACTATCGTGACAAGATAGAAGCATCGGACATCCTGTCTCGGATTAGCCTGAAAGACCGTGGTTACTTCATTGTTTCGCTACACCGCGAAGAAAACGTCGATAGCGCTGCCCGCCTTTCGCAGCTGGTCGATGCACTAAACAGAATTGCAACGCAGTATGATATGCCGATCATTGTTTCGACGCATCCTCGTACCCGTAAGCGGCTCGACGCCCTCGAAGACGTTACTTTGGACGATAGGGTCCAGTGGATGAAACCCTTTGGCTTCCACGATTACAACAAGCTTCAGATGCGCGCCTTTTGTGCCATTTCAGACAGTGGCACTATCGCTGAAGAAAGCTCAATGCTTGGCTTCCCTGCGATCACCCCGCGCGACGCCATTGAGCGCCCCGAAGGTTTGGATGTCGGCTGCTTGATCATGACCGGACTGAATGCAGATACGATCCTAGACGGTATCGCCGCCGTTACACGCGGCTTTACGGATCGTGAGCAAGAAAATCTTCCCCATCCAGTGCCAGCCGACTATTGCATAACCAATACATCCGAGCGAGTTGTGAACCTCGTTCTAGGTACGGCGCGGCTATCGAACTCATGGGACGGGATTAGAGTGTGAATTGCGTATCGCGATGACCCAATTTGATTTCACAATTAAACGCCTTTTTGACATCGTTGCAGCAGCTTTGGGTCTGGCGATCTTGTGGCCGCTAATTGCTGTAGCTTGGATCCTTGCAAGGCGAGATACAGGCGCAAGCGGCTTTTTCCGTCAAGAGCGCGTAGGCCGTCACGGAAAGCTATTCAAAGTTATCAAAATTAGAACGATGCGAGCGATCGATGGCACTACGGTAACAACGGCGGGGGACGCCCGTATTACACCACTTGGCGCAAAGCTACGACGTTACAAAATTGATGAATTACCACAACTCTGGAATGTCTTAATTGGGAACATGTCATTCGTTGGCCCGAGACCAGATGTCCCCGGCTTTCTAGACCGCCTAGAGGGCGAAGACCGCGAGCTCTTGCAGCTACGACCTGGCATTACAGGCCCCGCTAGTCTTAAGTACCGCGACGAAGAAGAAATCCTCGCTGCTGTTGATAATCCAGAACAACACAATGCAGACGTTATCTGGCCGGACAAAGTCCAGATCAACCGCGATTATATGCGCGACTGGAGTTTTGGTATGGATATTGGAATTATCTTGAGGACGATTTTTTGACAACACACGATCAAAGCGTCTCGCTCCCCTTTACTCCGCTCATCATCATCGGTGCCGGTCGGTCGGGAACCAACGCGCTGCGCGACGCGCTGACCCGCCTGCCCAGTTTCGCGACTTGGCCATGCGACGAAATCAACCCTATCTGGCGGCATGGCAATCTCGACTGGCCTAATGATGAAATCCCACCTGAACGGGCAACCCCAGCGGTGCGAAAATCAATTCGTTCATCCTTCCAAAGGATCTGGCGGCAGCAGGGACGTCCCGACTTTGTCGTCGAAAAAACCTGCGCCAACGCGCTGCGCGTGCCCTTTGTCGATGCTGTATTTCCCGAGGCACGCTATATCCATATCGTGCGCAATGGGTTCGATATTGTCGCATCCGCGCGCAAACGCTGGCGTGGCGAATTAGAGGTGCCAGGCCTCCCCTACTACCTAGCGAAAGCTCGTTACGCGCCGCTCTCTGACCTACCGCACTATGCGATATCGGCGCTGAGAAACCAATTGGCAATCAAATTTGGCCGACAAGAGCATTTCGATTCTTGGGGTCCGCGATTTGAAGAACTAGACAAACTTGCATCAGCACCGCTGGAAGAAATAGTCGCTCGGCAATGGGCCGCCTGTGTTACTTCCAGCGACATGGCCTTTGAGCAGATCAACACGTCCAGAGTATTTGTTCTGCGCTACGAGGATTTCACCCACAATCCATTCGACGTTTTGACCAAGATCACCTACTGGCTCGGCATCACCGCTAGCGAAACCCAACTCGAAGAGGCCACATCCTCAATCCGAGCATCATCTGTCGGTAAAGGGCAAGACGTTGCTGAAACCCTGCCTGACAATATCAAATCCTTGCTTGTCCCCCCTTTGCGGGCTCACGGCTATCTGGATCAGGAGTAAACCAATGCGTATCTGGCTGTCTCGCCCTCACATGTCCGGCCGCGAAGAGGCCTATGTTGCTAAGGCCTTTGAAAGCAATTTCATCGCACCGCTAGGTCCTCAACTCGACGCCTTTGAAGCTTCCGTCGCCGAATATCTCGGGGGTGGCGTACATTGTGTTGGCCTATCTTCCGGTTCCGCAGCACTACATCTAGCGCTGCGGCTGGTCGGGGTTGAAGCAGGCGACGAGGTATGGATATCTTCGATGACTTTTGCCGGCGGGATTTTCCCAGTACTTTATATGGGGGCAACACCAGTCTTTTTTGATCTTGACCCCAAGAGCTGGACTATCGATGTGGCATTGCTCGGCGAGGCGCTGGAGAGTGCGGCAAAAACGGGAAAACTTCCCAAAGCGATCGTGCCAACAGACCTTTATGGCCAGAGCGTCGACCTAGATCCGCTAGAAGCGCTTTCCTCAAAATACGGTGTTAAATTGATCGTCGACAGCGCTGAAAGCCTAGGTGCCGCATACACAAACGGGCGCAAATGCGGCACGGGAGGTGACGCGTCAATTTTGTCGTTCAACGGTAATAAAATCATCACCACTTCAGGTGGCGGCATGCTTGTGACTCGATCAAAGGACATCGCGGACGGTGCGCGATTCCTCGCGACACAGGCACGCGATCCTGCGCCACACTACGAGCACTCCACCTTCGGCTACAACTACCGCCTTTCCAACGTCTGCGCCGCGATTGGCATTGGGCAAATGGAAGTGTTGGAGATGAGGGTCGCTGCGCGTCGGGCGATCAATGAACGCTATCAGGCTGAATTGAATATACCTGGGATCAGCTTCATGCCGGAGCCTGAAGGATACTATTCATCAAAATGGCTAACAACAATCACTGTCGATCCGCAGCAAACAGGCATCTCCAGCAAAAATATCCGCGAGATGCTGATGGAGCACCAGATCGAATCCCGCCCTCTATGGAAACCAATGCACATGCAGCCGCTATTTTCTGGAACGCGCTATGTCGGATCCAGAGTCGACGAGAACCTATTTGATAAAGGACTCTGTCTGCCCTCGGGAAGCGACATGCTAGATGCCGAACAGGGCGAGGTAATCAACCGCATCAAGACCCTATTGGCCAAGGCCTAAAAATATGAAGGTTCTCCTAACACATCGGTTTTTCTGGCCGGACACCGCACCCTATGCAATAATGTTGCGCACCATTGGCGATGCACTCGCTGAAGCTGGGCACGAAGTCCACATCTTGTCCTCAATGCCATCCTACCGGACCGAAGCCAGTGCTACAGAGACTCCGAAACAGGAAAAACTAGGCGCGCTTAATGTGCGGCGTATCTGGGTGTTCAGCGATGAAAAGTGCAATCCATTCCGCCGCCTGGCGAATGCAATGCTCTATTGCTGGGCGCTTTTCGTGAAAATCCTGTACCTGCGTCCGAACGTTGTCACCGCCTCGACCTTTCCTCCAGTCATGGCCGCTTGGTCGGCGAGCCTAGCAGCGAGAATTGTCGGGGCCAAATTCATCTATCACATACAGGATATCCATCCAGAGTTGTCCGTTTGTAGCGGCGGACGTATGGGACGCGGCGCAACAATGCGCTTACTTCGATGGCTGGACAACCAAACCCTCCGTCGATCGGAAGTTATCGTAACCCTGTCCGAGGACATGGCGGAGACCTTGCGCGCGCGCGGACTTGGGCCGTTGCCGATCACCCTAATTAACAACCCGGCGCTTGACTCCGACCATGACCCAATCGCGCCGCCGCCAGAACTAATTAAACCGGCAGGCACGACGCGAGTGATCTTCGCCGGCAACCTTGGGCGCTTTCAAAATCTGCCACTTCTAGCCGAAGGAATAGCACAGTGTTTCGACGATCATCCCGAACTAGAATTGATGTTTTTAGGTGACGGTGTGGCTCTGGCAAAGCTCAAGGCTCGCTGGAAGGACCACCCGCAAGTGCGTTTCGCCCCCTTCCTGCCGTTCGCGCAGGCGCGGGGCATTATAAGCGGGGCCGATATTGGGCTGGTATCGCTGAGCGCCAACATTTACCGCGTCGCCTATCCTTCCAAGGTATCCACCTATCTCGATCTTGGCCTACGCATCCTCGCGTTGGTGGAACCCGAAAGCCAGATGGCACGCGAACTTGAGCAGCGAGGCCTCGGCGCGGTTCCGAGCGCGGCCAACCCCGAGGCCATCGCCACGGCACTAGAAACCCTGCTAGCCGCCCCGCCAAGTGCCGTCAGCACCGCCCCCGAAAGAACCAACTGGCCCCAGATAGTCGCTGAGCTGGCCCCCTCCCGCAAGATCAAGCGCTACTGACACATCTATTACTAACACCCACTTCGGGATCGACTTTACAATTCGAGCGAATTACCCATGGAGCCTGCTACAACTTCTATGGATACGACTAGGAACAGAGCGAGCAGGCCGGAGCACTGACACAATGACTGCCTATTTGTTTCTCCTTTCGACAACCGCATGGGCGAGCATCCTTTCCCCGGGCAATGTAGTGCGCAAGGTTTTGTTTTTTGTTCCCACGCTCCTAATCGTGGGTTTCAAATATGAAATTGGTTTCGACTGGCACGTCTATGCTAGGCAGTTTCAACACTTTTCAGAAATTCCGCCCGGAGAGTTCTTCGAAAACTTCTTTATTTATGTTGGAATTTACCAACATGAACCGCTTTACGTCCTTTTTTCCTATATGGGCGCGCACATTCTTGGCATTTACGAAGTATTTTACTGTGCTCTTTTCTTACTGTTCGTTTACTCGACCGCGCGCCTAGGCAAGCTCATAGATACCAACACTGTCGCAGCTTTCTTTGTCATCCATCTTTTCTTGCTTTTCACCTTGGAGTTCTCGACCCTGAGGCAAATGGTTTCACTGTCTATTCTGAATCTTGGCATATCCTTCACCCTTGAAGGTCGCAAGATTAGGGGGTTTGCATTTCTCATACTGTCGCCTTTTTTCCAAGGGTCTTCGGCGATTTTTGCAATCATTTTCCTGCTGGTAGGTTCAACACGCCGTCTGATGCGCGTCTTGCTCGCTTTCGCGCTTATCGTTGCCATAGCCATTAACGCAATCGGGTTTACAGCACTGGCTTCACTCCTTTCTGGCATTGTTCCAGGCTTTCTCGCCACAAAGTTAACCTACTATACGGAGGTTAGGCAGTTCGACTTCAACATGTTGGAAACATTGTTTGCTATTTCTGTTTATTTGGTCCTCGGTTACTTTCTATTTGTGAATCAAAAAAACCAGAATTCGATCGTCCGAGACCTCTCGACATTTCTATTAGTTCTAATCGCCATCGCCATCGCAGGGTTCGCAATCACAACGATGCGTAACCGTATGCTGTACGAAATTATAACAGTTGCTGCATTGCTCCTGTTTTCACCTCATACGAAAAATCCAATTTTCATCAGAACCACGGTCATCATTTTGGGCTTTATTTTCTTTGCAGCTTCGCTCACCAAAGCAACAAGCTTCATGTACGTGCCCTACCAGAATTACCTCTGGTTTCAGATTTGGGAGTTAAAAAGCGACGGACCTGACCGACAAGATCGGCTCAACTCAATTTTGCGCAGTCGAGCCGCGTTCTAGATGAGCAAATATACATCCACTTCTGCTCACTCCAGCGAACGTTTTCTGAATATAATGATCGTGAGGCTTCTCATCCCCACCCTCGTCGCGATCGGGTTGTTCGCCGGGTTCGCACGCGAGGTGGTGTTGGCTTATCTCTTCGGCACCACGCGGGAGATCGAGATCTTCCGCGTAGCCTTCGGACTGCCCAGCGTTCTTAGCGACAGTCTTGCCGTCTCGTTCGTCGCCATCCTAATTCGCCTCCTCCTAACCGGTGAGCGGGGACACCCAGCCCATGCGTTACGTTGCGCGATCTGGGCCACACTGGCTTTTTCCGGCATCGTTTTCCTCCTTGGCGTTTTCACGATGCCATGGCAAGCTCGGCTTCTCGCCCCGGGCATGAGCACTGACGAGCACGCCCAGTTGGTGGTCGCGGGGCAAGTCTGCTGGCTCACCTTTCTTTTCGTTGTTCTGTCCCTGCCGATGCGCGCGCTGATGAGCACAAGGGGTCGCGTTTGGCCTGGCGCTGCCTCACAAGTGATGCGTTCGGGCGGTTTCGTACTGGCGCTGCTAGCCTTCGTGCTCGTCTTCGGCTGGCGCGATCTCATGGCTCCAGCCTATGCCGCTGCGCTCGGAGGAGCCACGGTGCTTGGCGTCCACATCCTCGCACTTGGAGCGCGTGACAGGCGGCGGGTCACTGTAAGCCTTGCCGCCCCAGAGCGCCTAGATGCGCTTTCACCAACGCTTAGTGCCATCGGGCTGGTGCTGCTCTCCCAGCTCTTTCTCTCCGCCGGTAGACTAATGGACCGCGCCGTGGCTTCGGGCATGGGTGAGGGCATGCTAGCAGGACTAGAATACAGCTATGCGCTAGTCATGGCCGTGGCCGCCATTCTTGCCACCTCCACCAACCTCACCCTCGCCCCCCGTATGGGCCGCGCCATCCGCGACACTGGCGGGCTGGCGCGCGGGCACGTGGTCCAGATCGCCGCCATCGCGATTGGAGCTACCGCCATCGGCGCGGTATTGGCGCTAGGGGCCGAGCCAATCACCCGACTGGTATTTGAACGCGGGGCCTTCGACAGTGCGGCGACCGCGCTCACGGCAGAAATCTTTCGCCTTCACGCCTGGAGCCTCGGTCCATTAGTCCTTGCGCTACTTCTCACACAGATACTCTTACTGCACGGCCGCCAACGCGCCGTTTTTGGCGCAGCAATCTTCAAGGCCTTTTTCAAGATTGTTTGTCTCTGGTGGATACTGCGGATAAATGGCGACATTTACGATGTTGCCAAAACCTTACTTTGGGTCGAATTTGCAATGGCAGCTGCCCTTAGCGCAGCCGTGTTTTTTCGAAGATGAATAGCCCCTAGTTTTGTAGATCCGCCATCCACGGCAGCGCAATACCGTTCCATATTTGACGAGCTGCCAACATTTGATGTTCAGAAATCACACGGTACTATCGACAGAAGACGGCGGATCAGCGGTCCACACCAGATTGCGCATTGCGGCCATCCACGAGTGGTGCTTTCTAATTCCCTGAAACGCCACCACTCTCCATGAAAGAAGTCCCATGATTGATTTTTACGCTTGGCCCACCCCCAATTGCCGCAAGGTGTCTATCCTGCTGGAGGAGCTGGGGCTGGATTACAATGTGCACACCATCGACATCGGTAACGGGGATCAGTTCGCGCCGGATTTCCTTGCCGTCAGCCCGAACAACAAGGTCCCCGCGATCTCCGACTCCAAGACTGGCGTGAACCTGTTCGAGTCCGGTGCGATCCTGCTCTATCTGGCGGAGCAGCATAATCGCTTTTTGCCACAGGATCCGAAGGACCGCGCAGAGGTGTTTCAGTGGCTGATGTGGCAAATGGGCGGCTTGGGCCCGATGGCAGGGCAGGCCCACCACTACCTAAAAAACAACCCTGGCA
>NZ_JBLXEM010000053.1:0-12002 GCF_048263065.1 Thioclava sp. | reverse complement strand
CGGTTTGCGCATGCTGGAGAAGGTCAAGGTTCCAATCCTCGGGATCGTCGAGAACATGAGCGGGTTTACCTGCCCGTCATGCGGCGAGGTCACGCATATTTTCCATCAGGGCGGCGCAAGCAAGATTGCGACCACATTGGGGGTGGCGTTCCTTGGAGCGGTGCCGCTTGATCCGGCGATCGTTGATAGTGGCGACAGTGGCGTGCCGCTGGTCGTCGTCGCCCCCGACAGCCCTGCCGCGCGCGCCTACGGTGTCATCGCTGATACGCTGACGGGCGATATCGCGCCCGCGCCGGGCGTGCAGATTCCGTTTGACTGGCATCTGGACACCGGAGCCGGCAAGCCCGAAGCCGTCACACCCCAACCCGCGATTGCGACAGACCGTCCATTGGCATTGGATTTCGATGCAACGGGTCTGAAGATCCGCTGGTCAGAGCAGACCCAAACCATCGACCCGCGCGATTTGCGACTGGCGTGCAATTGCGCGGCGTGTCGCGACGAAATCAGCCGCAAGCGGTTGCTGAACCCCGCGCAGGTGCCCGCAGATGTCGTGCCGACGCGGATCTGGAGCGTTGGAAACTATGCAATCGGGGTGGCGTTCAGCGATGGGCACGCCTCGGGTATCTATCCGCTTGGCGCGTTGCGCGCGATTGAAACGACGCAGGCCGAAGATGTCTGAGGCTCCCACGCCACGCCGGATACGCGCGCAGGCATCAACGCTTGATGCGCAAACGATGCGGTTTATCCTTGAGGCACCGATCCCGCCCGGCAAGGCGGGCCAGTTTGACGCCCCGGATGCGGACGTGCCGCTGGCTGTGGCGTTATTCGCAATCGACGGTGTGCGCAAGCTGACGGTGAGCGGCGAGACGATTGTGCTGACCTGCGCCCCCGGCCATGACTGGGGCGCGCTCAAAGCGCCGGTTGCCGCTGCAATCCGGGCTGCGTTGGCGCAAAGCGATCAGCCGCTTGGACCGCTGGGGGCTGGGGCAACGCCGCTTATCGGTGACGCGGCGCTTCTGGCAAGGACAAACGAGGTTCTCGACACGCAGGCTAACCCCTCAATCGCCAAGCACGGCGGTCGTGTAAGCGCCGAAAGTGTCAAGGATGGGGTCGTCTATCTGCGTATGTCGGGGGGCTGTCATGGCTGTGCGGCGTCGTCGCGCACATTGCGCGAGGGGGTCGAGCGTATTTTGCGTGCGGCCCTGCCAGCGATCCGCGACATCATCGACCTGACGGACCATGCAAGCGGTGAAAATCCGTTTTATCAGGACGGTTCGGGCCAGCCGCCCACTTTTACGCGCATCGTTCCGCCGGAGCACATCGCATGGAAAGAAGGCGCGTTGACGATCAACCCCGACTATCTGGCACCGCGCCTTGGGTTGGCGCGCGCGCAATTTCTGGCCGGGCTGGAAAGCGGCGAAGTCACGATCACAAACGAGGCCGCGTCCGGCACAGATACAGACATCACCCTTGTAATCGTGCGCACGTCGCTGCGCGCATGGGCGGCCGAGGTGCTGGCAGATGGAACCGCAAGAGAAGTGCCACCGCCGCGACTGACGACGGCGGCGGCGGATCGCCCTGCAAACGCCCTGTCGCGCCGGGTGCGGGCACACCTTGCCGCATTGCCTACCGACAAGCTGCCGATCACCTATGTCGGTCTCGCGCGTGCGTTAGGCCTGTATGCGCCGGGATCGGTGCGCAAGATCACCGCCGCACTCGAGGTCACCATGCGCGAGGATGCCGCCGCCGGGCGCGCGTTCATTGCCGCCCGCGCGGTATCACGCGGCCCTGCTCAAAGCCCCGGCCAAGGCTTTTTCGAACTGGCGCTCGCGCTGGGGCAGGGCCCACGATCTGGCGAAACCGAAGCAGAGTTTCACCACCGTCAAATGGTGGCCAGCGGCACGCCGGCTTGACGGCAGGTGGCACCGCGACGGGCCGATTGGCGATGCGCCTACATACGCAGGTAATACACCAAAAGGTCCAACTGTAGGAACGACAGCACCAATGCGGCGTTCAGCGCCCAGGCCACGCTTAACAATCGCGTCAGATCCTCCCAGAACGGTGCCGCGTTGGGGGCGCATCGCCAGAGTCCGACGACAAGCCAGCCGCAATAGCAGGCCGAAACAAGGATCAGCGCCTGTTGCAAGGCGATCTCGTGCAGATCGAAGGCGGTAAAGCACAGTGCTGCTATGACCGAACTGGCCACGACGCCGTACCCCCAGAAAACCGTGCGCAGCGGTGCTTGTCCCCGCCAAACCCGACGCTCGGCTGCGAAGAACCGCACCAGCGCGGAGTGTCGCCCTGCGTTCTTTATGTCAGGTCTGGGCATGTCCTTGATCCCTGCGGCAAGTGTTCTGAAGGATTGCGCGCCTTTGCCGTGCGGATTGATCGACTCGAGGGTCTCGTGAACGGCTGCAAAGTGCAAGGCCATCGGCCCTGAAGATGGCCTTGCGTATCACCAGAGTGGCGCAGCCGACACCGTGGCAGGGCAGGGCGGCATTGTATCCGTTGGCTCAGGTGATCGGCCGCAAAACCCCGGGGACAACGCGAAGCAAGATCGCGACGCCGTTCCGGCCGATGATCGTCAGCGCCACAACGATCGTTGCAATCAGTGACGCGCCCAACATTCCCAGCGCAAAGAGAAGCTGGCCGTCGATCACCCCGAGATAGGGCGCCAGTGCGCCCGAGATTTGCTGGACCGTATCCAGCGCCACCTTTTGCCCCGAGCGACCAAACGTGGCGGCGGCGGCGCTTCTTGTCTGGGACAGCAATCAAAACTTCGTGCCGCGCTTTGGCAATGTCGATGGCAACCAAAACAGGCCCACCTTGTGCGATAATAATCTCGGTCATAGTCGCTCTCCTTTACGGTGTGGTTGTGCAAAACCACTGTAGGGACCTGAGACCCGGTTATGGCCACCCGGCGCGCACTATTTGATGGCTGCCCAGCAAAAGCTGGAGGATTGGCCCCTCTCGGCGAATGTGTGCATTTGCCTGCCGGGCAGCGGTCGATACTACAACGAAGACCGACCACACAGCGCGATCGGCTACAACGTCCCGATCGACATGCACTATCCCGATGGCGTCACCAGCCCGTTATCGTAAAAGAGCCGGAAAAATCCAGCTTCCGGCGGTCCAAGGTTGGGGAGCAGCGCATCAATTGCAGACATCAAGATCGCAACGGCGGGGCTCGCAGGAAAACCTGTTTCAATTGCCCCGCCACGAATTGACATCAACAGAATTTCGAAAGCTTCGCGATGCAACTATGCAGATATGGCGCGAAATCGAACAGGTTAAAGTGGCCTGATCATAGCTGATCAGCCTCAATCCTGACCCGATCAGTTAACTTTACGGTGGCTGCCCAGACGCTTTGGTCTGGAGCCGGATATTGCAACAGCCGCCCTAGTCCGGCCACGGGTGCAGACAGACTTGCAAGGCCGCGCATCGCCCAGAATGTCGCCTGATTTGATGACACGACCGGTTTGCCGATCTGCGTCTCGATTGCGTCGATCACGTCAAGCGCTGGCATAGCGGTGCAGGACAAGAACAGCGCGTCGATATTCGAACCGTCCAGAGACGCCGCCGTTTGGATCAGCGCCTCTCGGTCAAGCCGCGCCATGTCACGGTCGTCGGCAAGGCCGAAACAGGCGCAGCGTTCGACCGTCATGCCGCCCGCCTGAAAATACGTCACCATCGGGGCCGTGGTTTCCGGAAGGTAAGACGTCAACAACGCGATCCTTTGCACGCCGAGCGTTTTCAGCGCGGCGAGACCGGCAGAGGACGGGGTAATCACCGGCACCCCGGGTCGTGCCTGCGCAATGGCACCCGCCACGACATCGTTGCGGATCGTAACGGATGCCGAGGTACAGGCAAAGGCCACGGCTGCCAGCTCCACTCCGGGCACAAGCAACGCCGCCGCGGCTGCGATATTGGGCCTCATGGCGCACAGATTTTCCGGCGTTGTCGGGTTTTCAAATCGGATGCGTGAGACATGAACGATGCCTTCGTCCGGACGGATCAGGCGCGCCGCGTCGCGCTCGACGGTCAGATCTGTCCCCAATGCGATGAGCCCGAAACGTGGCAGGTCCAGTTCCGGTGCGGTCAAGCGGGGGTGAACTATTTCAATCGGTATGCGGGGCCCCATGATCACAGCCCCGTCTTAGACAACCAGAACCGGGATTGGGGACAACCCGGTGACCTTGTGGGAAACGCTGCCCAGAAAATACCCGTCCACAGAGCCCGCACCGCGTGATCCCAGAACGATCAGATCCGCCTCGTGCTTTCTGGCAAACTCGACGATCGCGCGCGTCGGTTGCCCGGACCGGACGAACGCGCGCACTTCGGCCAACCCGCCCTGAACGGCGATGGCACGGGCCGCATCCGCAATTTGCGTGGCGTTCTCTTGCAGCGCCTGGTCGGGCGTTGCGTGCTTGGTCCCCTGAACCATCGACAGGGATGCCTCGATCATCGAGTGATGCCGGTAGACCGTCAGGATCAGAAGCTTCGCCCCGCTGAGCCGGGCCAGTTCGATGGCCTTCTTCAGCGCGCCTTCGGATTGTGCGGAGCCGTCACAGGCGGCCAGTATCGTATTAAACATTGGCGCCTCAGTTGAATGCGAGATCACGCAGGAACAGCGCAATCTGAGGAAAGAAGATCAGCGCCACCGACACAGACAGCAGAATGGCGATGAATGGTGGTGTGCCGCGGATCACTTCGACATAGGGGCGTTTAAAGACCGCGATGGCGGTGAAAATATCGCATCCGAAGGGTGGCGTCGCCGATCCGATGGCAACCTGCAAGGTGATGATGATCCCGACATGCACCGGGTCCAGCCCGACGGCCTCGACCACCGGCGCGAAGATCGGCACCAGCACCAGAATGACCACGATGGGGTCCACGAACATGCAGCCGATGAAGAAGGCGATAGAGATGACAAAGAGCACGCCGGTCGGTCCCATGTCGTTGATACCAACCGCTCCCAGCACCGTCTGCGGAATCTGTGCGAAGGAAATGATCCACGAAAATGCCGCGCCGGCACCGACCAGAATAAAGACGACCGCGGTGATCAGCCCGGTGGACTTCGCGGTCTCATAGACACCGCGCAGGTCCAACTCGCGGAACACGATGACCTCCAGGATCAGCGCGTATAGCACGCAGGCCGCAGCCGCTTCGGTCGGAGAGAAAATCCCGCCATAGATGCCGCCGATGATGATTGCCGGAAAGCCCATCGGCCAAAGCGCCTTCTGCACCGCCTTGAGCCGCGCAGCCCAAGCGGCCCTGGGTTCGGTCGGCACGTCATGGCGCACCGCATAGATCACCGCGAAGATCGAAAAACACAGCAGGATCAACAGACCTGGCCCGATGCCCGCGATGAACAATTCGGCAATGGAGGTGTTTGAGACCACGCCATAAATGATCATCCCGATAGAGGGCGGAATCAAGAAGGCTATGTCGCTGGAATTGACGATCAGGGCCAGAACGAAACTGTCCTTGTAACCGGCTTGCAGCATGCGGGGCCGCAGCGGCGAGCCGACCGCGACCACCGTCGCCTGCGTCGAGCCCGAAACCGCACCGAACATCGTGCATGCCGCTGCGGTCGATACCGCCAACCCGCCCTTCAGATGGCCGACAAAGCTCATCACCATGTCGATCAGCCGCCCGGCCGATTGTCCGCGCGTCATGATATCGGCGGCAAAGATGAACATCGGCACCGCGATCAGCGATGCCGGGCGGATACCGGCCACGATTTGCTGCACCGCCGTCTCAAGCTGGTCCATGTTGCCGAAGATCAGCAGAAACCCGGTCAACGTGCCCGCCAGCAACGGAATCATCATCGGAAATCCCAGAAGCAGAAGCACGATCATCACGCTGAAAACGGTCCATGCCATAGCTCAGATCTCCCGCTCGTCGTTGTCATAGCCTTCCAGCACGCTGGTCGACAGGTAGATGTCCGGTTCGATTATGTTCTTGATCGCGGTCAGAACGTATTGCAGCCCCGTCAGGAGAAACCCGAGCGGCACCCAGCAGAGCGTGATCCAGACGGGGATCTGCAAAGCGG
Organism: Thioclava sp.; assembly: GCF_048263065.1. NCBI lineage: Bacteria > Pseudomonadati > Pseudomonadota > Alphaproteobacteria > Rhodobacterales > Paracoccaceae > Thioclava > Thioclava sp. The sequence continues at coordinate 5,947 of NZ_JBLXEM010000053.1, read as the reverse complement.
GCAGCACACGGCCACGCCCCATCGTCGTCAGAAGGAATTGCAGCGAATACCAGGCCAGCCCCAACATGAAGACCGCCGTGACCAAGGAAATCAGGATCGTCAAAGCCTTGCGGGGTTTTGGCGGCAACGCATCGTAAAGAGCTGACATCCGGATATGACGCCCGTGGCGCGCGGCATAACTGATCCCCGCAAATGTAATCAGGATGATCAGGATGCGGTTCAGTTCCTCTGAAAAATAAAGACTTTCGAAGAACACCCGACCGATGACGTTCGCGACAGTATTGGTGGCCATGAGCAGAACGCCAACCGCCAGCATGATGGCTTCGAGTTTGGCAATGCCCAGATCCAGAACCCCCAAAAGGCCCGGAAGCGCTGATGTATCATCGGTCAGAATATCCACATCGGCGTCGCCATGCGGTTTCGGGACGACGCCCGTCGGAGTTGGTTCATCACTGGACACGTTTTCAGTTTTCCAAAGCGCAAGGAGGTGGTGACATGCCGGGCGCAACCTTGGCTACCGCCTGGCATGTCATTGATGTTATTGGGTTGCTGCGTTGGCGGCGTCCAGATCGGCCTTCATCTGGTCAAGGATTTCCTTACCCTTGTCGCCGGTCATCCCGATATAGGCTTCCTCAACCGGGCCGGACGTGGCCATGAATGGCGCGCGCTCTTCCTCGGACAGGATATTGATCGTGATGTCGGGCTTGGCTTCCTTGATGCTTTCAAAGCTCTTTTTGTCAAGTTCTGCCTGATAGCCGAGAATATACTCGAACGCCGCATCCGTGGCGTTCTGGACCAGTTTCTTGTCCTCGTCCGACAACCCGTCGTAGAATTTCTTGTTGGCCATGACGGCAGTGGTGAAGTTGTTGTGCCCGATGCATGTGATGTAGTTGGTGACTTCATACATCTTGGTGGAATTGAGGAAGAAACGCGGGTTTTCCTGCCCCTGAATGATGCCGGTCTGCATCGCGCCATAAACCTCGCCCCACGGCAGCGGTGTCGGCGTGGCACCGAATTGCTTGTAGGATTCCACCAGCAGCGGATTGGTCATCACGCGGAACTTGACGTCGTTGAGATCCTCGGGCGATCTGACCTCGTCCTTGGTGGTCATGCAGACCTCGCCCTCGGGGAACATGGTCAGCAATTCAAGCCCTTGTTCGGCATAGAGAGGCGGAAAGAGTTCCTTGATGGCCTTCGAGGTGCGGAAAAACTCCTGCAATGTCGCTTCGTTCTGTGGCAGCAGATAAGGGACAAAGAACACCTGCGCCTCGGGGATCAACGCACCGGTAAAGCCCGGAGACTGATCGACGAATTGCAAAATACCCGATTGCGCCTGTTCCATCGTGTCGGCGCTTTCACCAAGCGTCCCGAAAGGAAACAGTTGCACGTTGTGATCCGAGTTCGCCTCGATTTCTTCCTTGAATTTCTGCGCGAATACGCCTTGCACCTCGTCGGCGGCCTCTTCATGGGCATACCGCCAAGTGTCTGCAAAGGCGGCGCTTGATAGCGTCAATGCAACGGCGCTGAGAGTCAGGGTTTTAACGTGATTAATCATCAAATCCTCCATTGGTGTTACTCGCCCGAATGCTGCCAACCGGGAACGGGCGACTTCACGCAAAAATGAAATCACTACAATACAGAGTCAATGATAACATTAAATCATTACAATACTGTACCGGCCGTATCAGGCCAATCCGGTCTCTGCGACGATGTCGCTGATGGCACGCAGCGCGTTTCGCAACGCTCCAGTATCGCGAACGCCCAGCGAAATCCGCACCCCCGGCGTCGCGGGCAGCGGACCGATAGAAAACGTCGATCCCGGCGCAACAAAGATACCGGCCTCGCGCGCGCGCCCGACAAGGCGTGTTTCGGACCCGATATCGGGACAGGGCAACCAAGCCTGTAGACCGGCCTGGGCGACACGCACATCGACCTTGGCAAAAACGTCCCGCACGATGCTGCTGCGGCTTTGCAATGCCGCACGCTGCCAATCGCGCAGCGTCGTTGCGGTGCCGTCGGCAATCCAGCGGGCGGCGATTTCATACATCAGCGGGGCCACCATCCAGTTGGTGACCATATGACGTTCATGCGCGATGGCTGCGGCGGATTTTGGCACCACCAGAAAGCCGACCCGCAGACCGGGCAACAGGCACTTCGTAAAGCTTGTGAAATAATAGCAACGTTCCGGTGCGAGCGCCGCAATCGGTGCCAGTGCGCCCGACGGGCCGAGCGGCCCCCAGCCATCGTTCTCGATGATTGCGAAGTCGTGGCGGCGTGCCAATTCTGCGATTGCCCGCCGTCGGTCCGTGCCCATGACATTTGACATCGGACCGGAGCTTGGCATGACAAACAAGGCTTTCACGGGTTCTGCGCGACAAATCTTGTCCAACGCGCCCGGCAGAATGCCCTCGTCATCCATCCTCAAACCTCTGAGGCGCAAACCGAGGCTGCGGCACAGCGCGGGCAACGTATGGTGCCCCATCGATTCAGTGACAATCAGATCCCCGCTATGGGCGACGCTCATGAGCGCAACCGTCATCGCCGAGGTATTGCCGTTCGTCGCAATCACGTCGCAAGGCGCGCGCGCAATCCCGCATCGCATCAGCCATGCATCGACCGTGTCTGCATGTCGAATGGCAACAGAGGATGCGCGGAACGACGACAGTATCTCGTCGGGCAATTCCTCTGCAATCTCGCGCATCGTCCTGCGCATCGCATCCTTCTGGATGGTGTCGACAACGGGTTTCAGCAGGGACAGATCCAGAATCTGGTCCCCGGCGCGCAATGCCGGAAACGGCAGAACACTATCATCCGTCGCGCTGCGCACGAAACTTCCGCGGCCGACTTCACCAACGATATGCCCGGCCTCGACAAGGCGCGAATAGGCGCGGCTGACGGTCTGGACGCTCAGCCCCAGCTGGTAGGACAGTTCACGATGCGTGGGAAGGCGATCACCCGGTTTAAGGGCGCCCCGCTCGATCGCATCTTCGATCGCCTCCATCAGGGATCTATAGCGTGGACGCTTCAGCGCGTCTTTGTCCGGAAGCCAGCAGTCCATGACGGTATCGTCCCCATTTTCATGACATTTGACAAGTGTACGACTTTTGTCGACATGGGAAACGATGAACATGCACCGCCTCGACAGGGGCGGTTTGAAACTCGGGGAATTCCGGCGCGCGACATTCACACCCGGCAGGCCGTGATCCACACGGCCGGATCAGTTCGCGGGCGTGTCGCGATCGTGCAGATCTATCGTTTTCAAACGTACAGGACCAGCCTTCCGCCCCTCGACGTTCCGCTTCCAAACTGATAGGCCTAGGATAGATTTTTCGGCAAACCTGCTTGATCTCATGAAAAATCGTCGCCCCGCAAGAGAGTAATCCTGCGGCACCCCCCACATCGCGATAGAGGCCGACATGTCCGAGACAATTGACCGAACCCACCCGACTCTGGCCGGTGTTTCCGATACAGGTCTGCTCAGGTCGAGGGCGCTTCTTGGCGGTGACTGGGTGTCTGCCGAGAACGGTTCGACGCAGATCGTGACCGATCCGGCCGACGGGTCTGAACTGGGCCGGATCGTCTGCCTGACCGCCAACGACGCAAAACGAGCCGCCAGGGCCGCGCAGGAAGCGTGGCCGGGTTGGGCCGGATTGCTGCCGCAGGAGCGCACCACCATCTTGCGACGCTGGTTCGAATTGGTGATCGAGCACCGCGAGGATCTGGCCAGAATCATGACCGCCGAGCAGGGCAAGCCGATTTCGGAAGCGCGTGGCGAGATCGACTATGCCGCCGCCTTTCTGGAGTTCTACGCAGAAGAAGCCCGGCGCCCGAACATCGAAAGCGTGACATCGCATCTGCCGGAAGCCGAGGTCGAGGTCTGGCGTGAACCGGTGGGTGTCGCGGCTCTGATCACGCCTTGGAACTTCCCCTCGGCGATGCTGACACGCAAGGCGGCAGCCGCGCTGGCGGCGGGGTGCAGCGTGGTGACGCATCCGTCCATCGAGACACCTTACTCCGCGCTGGCTCTGGCAGAACTTGCCAATCGTGCGGGCATGCCGAAGGGGGTTTTCAACGTCATCACCGGCAAGGCACCCGAGATTGTCGGGGCTTGGATGGACGATCCGCGCATTCGCGCCGTATCCTTCACCGGCTCGACCGAAGTTGGCCGGCTTTTGTATCGTCAAGGGGCTGACACGATCAAGCGGCTGGTGCTGGAACTGGGCGGGCACGCGCCGTTCGTGGTCTTTGCCGATGCTGACCTGGAGCATGCGGTGGATGAGGCGATCAAGGCCAAGTTCGCCACGTCGGGGCAGGATTGTCTGGGCGCCAACCGCTTTCTCGTGGAGCGTTCGATATATGACGCCTTCTGCGCCGCGTTTGCAGACCGGACGCGTGCGCTGCGTGTTGGCGCGGGCATCGACGATCCCGATATCGGTCCGCTGATGAACGCCAGGGCCGTGGCCAAACAACAGGAGCATGTCGATGACGCGGTGGCGCGTGGTGCCAGAGTGCTGTGTGGCGGCGAAAGGCATGCGGCTGGCGCGCTGTTTTTCGCCCCGACTGTGCTTGCCGACGTTCCTGCCGATGCAAAGATCATGCACGAGGAAACCTTTGGTCCCGTCGCGGCCATCGCGTCGTTTGACACCGAAGACGAGGCGATCAGGCGCGCCAATGACACCGAATACGGGCTGGTAGCCTATCTGCACACCCAAGACCCGCGCCGCATCTACCGCACCAGCCGCGCCATGCGGTTCGGAATGGTGGCCGTGAACCGCGCCAAGGTCACCGGGGCGCCAATCCCCTTTGGCGGAATGAAGCAATCCGGTCTTGGGCGTGAAGGCTCCCGTTTGGGCCTCGAAGCCTTTACCGAAGTCAAATATGTATGCCGCGACTGGGAACAACGATGAAAAGGCTCTGACACGCGATCAACGTGTCTGTGGTGTCAACCGGGCAAGCATACGCTGACGAAGAGGGGTCTGATGCCGGACGGGGCAGACTCCTATGCCCACATGAGCGTTTTTTTGTTTTCCTGATATTGTCGAGACGACCCCGCTGGTGCGGGATGGTCAAAATATGCGGCCTGTAGAGGCGCTTGAGATGGCAGATCGAACCGATGGTTGCAGCCCGCGTTTACCTCTTTTTGGGGCTTTCTTTTCTTGAAGCATCAGGGCGCGCCGCATGCGTTCAACAACCGGCGGCTTCGCCAGAGCCCGCTGGCGCTGAGACACGCGCCTCTTTGAGATCTGTTTTCTGCGATGCGCGGCAGCCATGTCGGCTTCGGCGTGAAGGCGTGCGCGGACCCTGTTGAAGCGCTCCATCAAAGACGGTGCAAGATGCCCGAGCACGTCGGGCATATCAGCCCCTGACGACAGCTCAGTATGGCGCAACGAGACCGAAATCCGCCGTGACCCGACAAAGCGCGTGAGCTCTTTCAACCCGCTTGCCAGCACATCCTCGGGCTTGCGCACATGGATCGGTTACGGACCCCTCGCTCTTCCGATCCGGACGCCAATTCGCTGCCTTTCTCGGGTTGGTTCCCCGACAAAATTCATCCGGTGGCAAAGAGCGATTGGGGCGGATTACCAAAATGGGAGACGGATATTTGCGTAAACTCCTCGTGGTTGAGGCCACCGCTATTCTGAGGCGTATTGCTGATAAGCAAACGCGAACCGCGAATTGGATCCGCAGCCCGCTAGAACGCAAGGCCTCTCGACTGGTCAGTGTCGCGATCACTGCCTGACAGGGCATTGATAAATGCCCGAGTATCCGTATTGATCAAGTGGGATATTCGTTCCATTTTTGCCTATCCCGCAGCAATGCGTTTGCCATGACGATGAGCTTGCGCATGATTGCTGTGATGGCCAGTTTTACGGCTTGCTTACCGCTCAGATGCCCGAGCTCAGGCATGTCCGTCAGGATCGCACAGGCCGTGACCTTGGCTATGCCG
>NZ_JBLXEM010000052.1:0-13247 GCF_048263065.1 Thioclava sp. | reverse complement strand
TATGTACGGAGACCTGATCGCCGCCGAAGTCATCGCCCCCTCCCCCTACGATCCGACGTTCGCACGGATGCGAAGCTAGCCGACTTGGGTGCTAGGTATCTATCATAAAGGGGGTAAAAATGGTGCCCAGGGGCGAGATGCAGAAAGTTCACTGAATCAATAATTTAGTGAAAGGTGGGACACTCAAGCTTCCCATGGTTTCATTATGTTTTTCGGGAAAATTGTCCCACCTTTTTCGGTGGGATTCCGACTAAGCAGACCCCGGCACATCCTTTCAAAACCGTAAAACAAAATCACCCCCCGGCGGCGACCGAGGGGCGATTGAAGTGGCACATCGAAAGGATACAAACGATGCCCTCCAAAAATACAGTTTTGACCGATAACCTGCAAGCGGCCTTGTCCCATGCCAAAGCCGGGCGGCCCGTCTTCCCTTGCGGCCCCGATAAGCGCCCGCTGGTAAAGTGGCGCGACCGGGCCACGACGAACCCGGCCCAGATTGAACGCTGGTGGAAAAAGTGGCCCGACGCCATGCCGGGCCTACCGATGGGACGCGCGTCTGGGCTGGCCGTGCTGGACCTCGACAAGCGCCCGGATAAGGACGGGGCGGCAGCCTTGCGCGATCTGGGCTTTGACCCGGACTCCCTATCCCCGTGCATCATCGCCACGCCTTCCGGCGGCCAGCACGTCTACTTCCAATGGGGGGAAGGTTTAGGGAACTCTGCCGCAGGGCTGCCCGCTGGCGTGGACGTACGGGGCGAAGGTGGCTACGCCATCGCGCCCGGCGCTGTTAACGGCGTAGGGGCCTATTCTGGCGACCTGACGCCCGATCTGCCCCAATGGCCGGAAAGCTTGCGTCCGGCCCGTTCTGACGGGCCTGAAGCCGTCTCTGGTGAGCGCGAAGGGCTTCCCCCTGATCTGGTCCGCGAAGCGGTCATGGCCCTGCCCAATGACGGGGACGTCTTCGCCAACCGCGACGATTGGCTGAAGATCGTGGCCGCCGTTCACTATGAAACGGACGGCAGCGACGAAGGCTTGGAACTGGCCCAAGAGTGGAGCGCCCAGCACCCGACATATAACGAAGGTGAAACGGAGTCCGTTTGGCAATCCTTCCACCGCGCTAAAGGTCCCGTGCGGACCTTTGCCACGATCCGCGCTGAAGCCCGCAAACATGGCTGGCACGATCCGATCTGGGCGGCGGCGCGCGCGGCTGAAATCGACGCGCTGTTTGACCTGTGCTGGACCGCCGAAGAACTGGTGGAAGCTGAAATCGCCGCGACGATTGACGAACTGGTGGGCGATCCTGCCGCGATTGGGGCCAAGGCCGATCTGGACACGATCACGGCGCAAACCAAACTTCGCTTTCTGTCCCCGTCCGATTGCGAGGCCATGCCCGCGCGCCGCTACGTCGTGAAGGGTCTTCTGGCCGAACGGGACGTGGGGTGCATTGTGGGCGCGCCGGGCGCGGGCAAGTCGCTTCTGGCCCCGTTCCTTGGCTACGCCGTGGCCCAAGGTGAACGGGTCTTCGGACACCGGACCCGCGCGGGCGGTGTTCTTTATGTCGCGGCAGAAGACGGCCACGGGATGCGCGGACGGGTTAAAGCCCTGAAAGACACGCATGGGGACACGGACGCCTTCCATATAGTGGACGGCGTTTCCGACCTGTTGAATAGCCGCGTAGCAGGAAAGCCCAGCCCGCACCTTGGCGCGCTTTTGAAAGCCGTGAAAGAGCGCAAGCCCGCGCTGGTGGTGATTGACACCATCGCCATGGCTTTCCCCGGCTTGGAGGAAAACGACTCCAAGAGCATGGGCCTAGTCGTGGCCGCCGCCCAATCCTTGACCAAATGGGGCGCGGCGGTGCTGTTGATCCACCATGACACGAAGGACGGGCAGCAAGGACTCCCGCGCGGCCACTCCATCCTGAACGGCGCGCTGGACATGTCGCTGCACATTAAGCGGGAAAGCGGCGTGGTAACTGGCCGCCTGACGAAGAACCGCAACGGCGCGACCGATCAAACATTGGCCTTCACCGTGAAGACCGTGACGCTGGGCGAAGACGAAGACGGAGACCCGATCACCACGGCGATTTGCCAAGAGACTGACGCGCCCGAACGGAAAGCCCCCAAGCTGACGCCAATGGTTTCGGCTGCCCTTGCCGTGTTCAACGATCTGCCCCAGCCCGTTTCCGATGCCGCTTGGCGGCAAGCCGTCATTGAGTCCCCCACTGTGTCCGCGTCCCCTGACCCGGATAGCCGTCGCAAGGCTTACAAGCGGTCGGTGGAAGACCTGACCCGCAAAGGCATAGTGGTGTTTGCTGACGGCCATTTCACTCTGGCGGCGGGCGACTGTGAAGACTTCACCGACGATATGGTGGAGGTGGCGCAATGACTAGGGCGGCGCGTTTCTCCATGACGGCCAATTCTTTCGGGGCTTCCCAAGGCGGTCAAAACGCCAAGGCGAAATCCATGCAGCCCCACCAGTGGCAGCGGACGGCAAACCCGGACACCGGACAAAGCGGACGGACACGGACCAGCCCGGACAAGTCCGTCCCTGTCCGGCGGGCAAAAGGTGGGTGGAGAGCGGACGGACCGGACAAAGCCCTTAAGGCTTGTCCGTCTGTCCGGTCCACACATGCCCCAGACTTAGGTGATTTAGGGGAGAGTGAAGGAAGGTTGACTAGGGCGGCACATTGCCCAGCAACGGGTCCCTCTGGGGGCCGTGGGGTGCGGGGGGCGCGGAGCCTCGGTGTTTCACTCCACATGGAAAAATTGAAATCGAAAACCCGTTTGCCGCCTTGGTGCATTGACCGGGACAGTGAGACAGGAAAACAAACATGGAAAATTTGACCGAAACCGAACTGGCGGAAATTGACGCGCTTGTTGGGCTGCCGGAAACCACGCCCGAAGGCGGCGATCTGGTGGACGCTGCCGACCTGTCGGAATGGCTGGGCCTGACCCCGAACCGTGTCAGCGCCTTGGCCCGTGAAGGCGTGTTGCCACGGACCCCGGACAAGCTATTCCCCCTGAAGGCCGCCGTGCGGTCCTATGCCGATCACGCCCGCGCCGGGGCCACGGGCCGCCGCGTCGACTCCGAACTTGCCGCCGAGAAACTACGCGCCGCGAAGGCCACCGCCGAAAAGCTGGAAATCCAAAACGCCAAAGCGCGCGGGGAATTGCTGGACGGCAAACAGGTGGCGAACGAATGGCGCTCGATCATCACCGATCTGCGCGCCGCCGTCTTGGCCGTGCCGTCGCGGGTGGCTGGGCGGATGGGGCTAGACCGCGCCACGACCGCCGCCCTCGATTCAGAAATTCGTGACAGCATGGAGACTATCGCCGATGACCATTGATCCCCGCCTAGACCAGATGCGCCGCGATGCGCTGCAAGCCTTCCGTCCGCCCGCCAAGCTGGCGCTGGCAGACTGGATTCAATCGTCGGTCTTCCTGCCGTCCAGCATTGCCGCCCAGCCGGGCCGGATGCGCCTTTGGAAACCCCAAATCGAAATCGCAAACTCCATTGGCGACGATACCGTGGAGCGCGTTTCCATCCTGAAATCTGCCCGCGTCGGGGCCACGCAGCTTATGGTGGGGACGCTGGGGCATTTTGTGGAGAATGACCCCAGCCCGGTCTTGTGCGTCGTACCAGCCGAAGCCGATGCACGGCACCTCATGGTGAGCGTGATTGAACCGACGTTTCAAGAGTCGCCGTCGCTACGCGCGGCCCTGTCCGATGATAGCCGCGACACCATGCTCCACCGCCGCTTTGCCGGGGGCAGCCTGTCGATTGTCTCCGCCCGCGCGCCGCGCAACCTTCGCGCCCGCACGGCCCGGATTCTCTTTGCCGACGAAATTGACGCCTATGAACTATCCGCCGGGACCGAAGGCGACCCGGTGGAATTGGCAATGCGCCGGACAATGACCTTCGGCAACCGCCGGATCGTGCTGGCCTCGACTCCTGTTGATGCCGAGACCAGCCGGATTTTGCGCGCCTATGAGCAAAGCGACCAGCGCGTCTTTGAAGTCCCGTGTCCGCATTGCGGCCAATTCTCCGAAATCCTCTGGGCGGACATTAAATGGGACGCGGACAAGCCTGAGACGGCCCATTGGCGCTGTCCGACGTGCGAAGGGCGTGTGGAAGACCGCGTGAAGGCCCAGATCGTCGCAAAGGGGCGTTGGCGGGCGCTCGCGCCCCATGTGGAGGGGCATAGGGGCTATAAGCTGACCTCGCTGACCTCGACGCTGCCAAACGCGACGTGGCCCAAGCTGGCGGCGGAGTTCCTTCAGGCCAAGCGCAGCCCGACAACCCTGAAGCCGTGGCTCAATACGGTGCTGGGCGAAGCGTGGCGCGGCGAAGGTGACGATCTCGACTCTACCGACTTCGCGGCTCTGCAAAGGCCCTTTAGCATGGAGACTGTCCCCGAAGACGCCCTTGTCCTGACCGTCGGGGGCGACGTGCAGAAAGACCGCGTGGAACTGACCTACACGGGCTGGACGGCTGAAGGCGATATGCGGGTGCTGGGGCATGTCCCGATCTGGGGCGATCCGACCGAATCCGAAACTTGGGTGGAGGTGGAAGACGCTTTGCGACGCCAATTCCGGCACCCGCTGGGCGGCGTGTTGAATGTGGACGCTGCCGTGATCGACTCCGGCAACTGGGCCGATCAAGTCTATGATTTCTGCCGTCCCAGAACCGCCCGGCGCGTCCTGCCCGGCAAGGGCGTGTCAGGCTTCAGTCGCCCGGCGCTGGCGTTCTCTACGTCGCGCAAGGTCCGGCTGGCCCTGATCGGCGTGGATGGCGTCAAGCTGGCCCTGCACCAACGCCTCGCGCATGGCGAAACGATCCTGTTTTCTGATCAACTGAGCGGGGATTACTTCGATCAAGTCCGCGCCGAACGCCTTGTCACCAAATTCAGCCGGGGACGCCCCATGCGCGTTTGGGAGGTGATTTCGGGCCGCCGCAATGAGGCGCTGGACACTTTGGCCTATTCTTACGCCGCGCGGCAGCTTGTCGGGCTGGACATGGAGCGCCGGGAAAGCGATCTTGCAAGGAAAGACGGGCCGAAAAAGGCCCCGACGGTTGTTAAGTCCGCTTGGATTTGCGCGCGCTGAGGGCCAGTTCCCGCTTCACTTGGAGAGGGCTTTCTGCAATGGTGATTTTAAAGTCAGTTGGCTCGGAATTAATTATGTCTAATGAAGTAACATTAAATGATGAATCTCTAGCCGGCTTCAGCCAACCAGCCAAAGACCGATTACGCGCAGCCACAGTTGAATACATGGAGGAGATGATTGCAGAATGTTATCGCCTCGAAGCAAGCATGAACTCTGACGATGGTCCCGCCGAAATAACTCAAGGCATGGTCAATGATGCGGTGGTTTTCAAAAAGCGCCTGCCGACTAGAAAGAAAGGGAAATTCTGGCGAGCGACAACGCGTATTGCGGCTTCAATTTTGCCCTTGCTGGTCGGATTTTTCTTCAACTCGGATAAATTGACTGAAGGCAATAACCTAATTTTCTTTGCTTTGCTTTTGGTTGCAACTGCGGTGGTGATCACCGTTTCTGTTCTCATGGATGTATAAGATGCCTTTTAACGATTCAGATGATCTTAGAATGGCGCTTTCTGAAAAAGAAATGCTCCGCCACAAATTGCGTAGGCGATCTTCAATGGAGCTTATTCTCAAGGTGTACGCTTTTGCGGGGGCATTGACCGCCCTGTTCGGGATTTTTTACGTCGCGTATACTTTGCTTGGCATCAATTTATCGCGCGAAGTGCAAATGGGATTGCTATTAGCGTTCTCTGGCGCAGTAATGTCCATAGCTTCTTTGTTCGGTATATCTTACCTCAAAGACCGCACTAATCGACTTTCTCTTGAACAATCTGAAGAAATAATGAAGCTGGCGCTCATTAATGAGTGGGCGCAATTTGAGAGCATTGCTCGCTCTGTGACGCATGTAGAAAAAAAAGACCCAAGATATTTTTCAGTGCGACGCCTTCTTGAAAGCCTTAAAGTCGAAGAAGAAATTGACGACGATGATTTCCGTGCACTCCTAACAGCGTTAGAGCTGCGGAATAGAATCGTGCACGGCGTCGACACATACAGTATTGAAGCCTCGGAAGTTGACTACGTTTCTAATCTTCTGCGGAATATTGTTTCTCGCCTTGAGAATAGTAAATCTCTAAACAAGGCGGCACCCTAAACCGGAAGGTGGCGGTCCCCGTCGCGGAGGCGAAGCACATGAGCCAGCATCATGGTAAAGCCAGTATCGCGGCAGTTATCCAGTTCTATTGCTTCGCAAATCTGACTGTCTGACCACTGAAGGCTTACAAACTCGCCGGTCTGGCGCGCCCACTGGTGAACAACCCGCTGGGCGGCTTCTTTGCGCGTGGGGTGAACTTCATCGCAGATGAACGGCGCGAAAAGGGAATGTTTGTTGCGGGTTTTGCGGTCCATGTCTTCTGTCCTTTGGGGGATTTGTGTCGGGCGGAGAGAGCATGGCCCGCCCGACACGGCTTCGAGGATATGACGCCTATGTCAAAGCGTCACCGACTCCATACCCTGAGTCGCCCCACCAGTCCACCAAAAATCCTAGAGGCGTCCATTGTCAAATTGAATTAGACTATTGAAAACAAACAACTAAAGACTCGACTGGTTGATCGACTCAGTATATGACGGGCCCATAACTTCCTTGCACAAGAGGCCCGTGAAAATGACAGATAAGCCCGAAACCTACGGCGGCGCGAACATTCCGAAGACCGTTCGTAAGGCCCCGAAAGACCTTCTTACCATCGGCCAGATTGCCGACATTGTGACCCCGACCGGAGTCGACAAGAAACACCGCACCGACCTTTTGCGCTGGTATCGGACGCAAGGCTATTTGAATGCCGTGGCTCGTGAGAGTGAGGGGCGGAAATCCTACCTCTACCTGCCGGACCAAATCCTTCTGGCGGAAATCCTGTTCCGCATGGGCGAATTTGGCATTGCCTCGAAAGACGCGGCAAACGCTGCCCGTTTGGCAATTTCCCACTGGAACGAAGACGACTTTGAGGACGAAGCACCCGCGCTCACGCCGGGCATGTCCGTGATCCGCGACTATGAGGCCGGGGAACGGGATTGGACTTTTGAACTCTGGTCCTTTGTGCATCCCAAGAATGGCCGCGTGGCCTTTGAGGGGCGTATCGCTGCAAACCAGCGCGGCCAAGGCACTGGCCTTCTGATGACTCGCAATGCTCCCTATGAGGTGCGCGCCGTTTTGGCCGTTGATCTGATTGACGTGCTGGACCGCGTTCACCCGATGGCAAAGGCCCGCCGTGAGGTGCTGAACTGATATGGCTTTCCCGTTTATCCCCAAGCTGTTCAACCGCCCGACCAAGCCGCAAGCCGTGCGCCGTTTCGATGGCGCGGCTGGTGGCCGCCGTGCATTTGGCATGGGAACATTCGGACGGGTCAATTCTGAAGTCTCTGCCAGTGGGGCCACGCTTCGCAGCCGCGCCCGGTATCTCGCCAATAACAACCCGTGGCTTTCGCAAGCCGCCGCCAACTGGGCCGGGGCGCTTGTCGGGTCCGGTATTGTGCCGACCCCTAAGCACCCGGACGAGTCCACGCGCGCCGATTTGACCGCCGCCTTCCATGGCTGGGCCGATAACGCGGACGCCGATGGCCGGACGGATTTCTGGGGCCTGCAAGCCGATGTGGCGCGCGGGCTGGTCATTGATGGCGAAGCCTTCCTGCATGTGCTGCCCGGCGAAGACGGGCCGCGCCTTCGCCTTCTGCCCCCCGAACTGGTGGACGAGTCACTGACCCGCGAACTGGGCAACGGCGCTGTGATCGTGCAGGGCGTGGAGTTTGATGCCGATGGCCGCCGCGTGGCCTATCATGTGCTGCCGTATCGGCCCCACGATCAATTTGCGAACTATTCGCCCCCGGTGCGCGTCCCTGCCGACGAAATCTTGCACGTTATGAAACCGCTGGCAGCGGGTCAGGTGCGCGGCGTGTCGTGGCTCGCGCCTGTGATCCTGTCCGCGTCCGACTTTGACCAGCTTTGCGATGCGCTCTTGATGGGGGCCAAAGTGGCCGCCATGCACTCCGCCTTTCTTATTGATTTGAACGGGACTGGCGGCGAACCCTATGACGGCACGGGCGAAGGCGGAATCCTCGAAACCGGGCTGGAACCCGGCACCATGAAGCGCCTGCCGACCGGGTATGACGTGAAGTTCAACACGCCCGGCCAGTTGACCGAAATCGGGGCCTTCCTTCGCCTTCAGCTTCAGCAACTCGCGGCGGGCCTTGGGCTTCCCGATCACCTTTTGAGTGGCGATCTGTCGAACGCGAATTACAGTTCCTTGCGCGCCGGGCTTTTGCCGTTCCGGCAGCGCGTGGAGCAGATTCAATATGGCGTCCTTACGCCCCAATTTCTCGCGCCGATCTGGCGGCAGGTGGTGGCGTTTGCCGTCTTGTCTGGTGATCTGGCCGCGCCCGATTACGAGTCCGCACCGCGCGCCTATGCCGCCGAATGGCTTCCACCCAAGCCGATGCAGGTTGATCCGCTCAAAGACACGCAAGCGACCGTGGCCGAACTGGACGCGGGCCTGACCTCGCGCCGCAAGGCCGTGGCCGAACGTGGCTGGGCGCTGGAAGACCTCGACTCCGAAATCGCTGCCGACCCGCGCCAAGCTGCCAAGGAGTCCACCGATGACGCCTAAGCAACGCAAAGAGCATGAAAAATACCTTCGCACTCTGGCCGAAAGGGCCGGGGCCAGTGACGAAATTCGCGGCCCCAAACTGACCCTGAATCCGGCCAAGGCCGACGTGATCCACTTGCCCCGTGAAGGCCGCAAACTGACCCGCCAAGACAAGGAATTTGGAACATGGCAACGCAAACTTTGCTGACCCGCCGGGCGGTCTTTGCCCCGGACACGTTCAACGCCGACGCAGGCACGGTGGAGGCTGTTATCAGCACTTTCGCTCCGGTGCAGCGCAAAGGCTTCATGGAGCGGCTGGACCCGGCTGGGCTGGACACGTCCCGCCTGATCGGCGCGCCCGTTCTGGACGGCCACCGCCAAGGCTCTGCCCGCGACGTGATCGGCACTATTGCCGGACACCGCATGGAAGACGGCAAGCTGGTGGCAACGATCCGGCTTTCCGGGGCTGCCGATGCGGTTCCGATTGTGGAGCGTATCCGCGAAGGGACGATCAAGGGAGTCAGCATTGGCTACCGTGTCACCCGCTGGGCTGACTCCACCGACCCCAATTCTCGCGCCCGCGTTCGGACGGCGGCGGCGTGGAGTATTTCCGAAGTCTCCGCCGTTCCGATCCCCGCCGATCCCGGCAGCCAATTCAGAGGTGAAAACATGCCCCAAGATGAAATCGAAACGGTGGAGAATCCCGCCGTAGAAACTGCAACCGAAACCCGCGCTGCAATTCGCCAGATTTGCCGCTCTGCCAATATGACGGCGGAACAGGCGGACGATATGATTGACCGCGATTTGTCGATCACCGAAGCCCGCGCTGAAGCCTTTGAAGCGATGCAGCGCCGGACTCCAGCCCGTATCCGCACCGCCGCCCCGGCCAATGATGACCCCGCCGTCACCATGACCCGCCGCGCCGATGCGCTTTATGCTCGCGTCTCTGGGGAAGCCCCCAGCGATGAAGCCCGCCCGTTTATGGGTGAAAGCCTTCGCGACATGGCGCGCGCTTGTGTGGAGGCTTCGGGCGTCAGCACTCGCGCAATGGAGGCGGACACGCTGTTCCGGGCTGCCATGAACACGACCAGCGACTTCCCGAACTTGCTGACCAGCACCGGGAACCGGACGCTGACCGCCGCCTATCAGGCTGCGCAAAGCCCGGTGAAAACCGCGCTGGCCCGCCGCTCGACGATGGCCGATTTCCGGCCCGGCACTCGCTTGAAGCTGTCCGACATTGGCACCTTGGAAAAGGTCAGCGAGTCGGGTGAAATCACGCATACGTCGCGCGGTGAAGCGTCCGAGTCCTACGCTTTGGACACCTACGCCACGCAGTTCGCTATCAGCCGCAAGGCCCTTATCAATGACGATCTGGGCGCGTTCCGCGACTGGGGCAGCACCGCCGGGCGTATGGCCGCTGAAACCGAAGCCAACCTGCTTCTGACGATGTTGCTTTCCAACCCGACGATGAATGAGGACGGCAAGGCGCTGTTCCATGCGGATCACGGCAACCTTGCCAGCACGGGCTTGGCCCTTGGCGATGCTGGCGCGGGTCTTACTGCGCTGTCTGGTGCGCGTCTTGCCCTTCGCGGCATGAAGGCGCTGGACGGGAAGACCCCGATCAATGCGACTCCCAAGTTCCTGCTTGTCGGGCCGGAGCAGGAAACCATTGCGGAGCAACTGCTTGCCGAAATCGCCGCCGCGACCGTGGATGAAGTGAACCCCTTCGCCAAGCGCCTGTCGCTTCTGGTGGAGCCGCGTATCACGGACAATCAATGGTTTGTCTTTGCTGACCCAGCCCAGCTTCCCGTTCTGGAATATTCCTACCTGTCTTCAGCCCAAGGCCCGCAGATGGCAAGCCGTGAAGGCTGGGACGTTCTGGGTATGGAGTTCCGCGTGGTGCTGGACTTCGGGTGCGGCGCTGTCGATTGGCGCGGCGCTTACATGAACGCGGGCGAATAATATGGCGACCGTGGCCGAACTTACCAAAATGCGGGCGGACCTTTTGGCCGCCCGTGCTGGCGGCGTCCGGCGCTACCGGGACCAGAACGGGGAAGAAGTGGAATACCGCTCTGACTCCGAAATGGCCCGCGCTCTGGCCGCACTTGATGCGGAAATCTCCGCCAAGTCGGCCCGGCCTGCCAATACGATTCACTTCAATATGAGCAAAGGACTCTAAGATGAAAAACTATGTGCAGAAGGGTGAAAATATCACCGTGTCCGCCCCCGCCGCCGCCACCAGTGGGCAAGGCGTTCTGATCGGCAACTTGTTCGGCATTGCTGCCGGGACCGCCGCCATTGGCGAAGACCTCGATCTGGTGACGGAAGGCGTCTTCAACATGGCGAAGGTCAGCACGGACGAATTGGCCGTGGGTGATTTTGTCTACTGGGACGATACCGCCAAGCTGGCGACTTCGGACGATGACACGGGAGCGAATGAGTTGATCGGCCTTGCCGTCACCGCCGCCGCCAACCCGTCCGGCACCGTCAACGTGAAGCTGGGTTAAGATCATGTCCGCCGTCTCCGCACATACACGCACCGCGCTACCGTTGCCCCCGCGACGGGGGCTGTCGCGTGTGGAGGCGGCGGAATACATCGGAGTCGGTGCATCGAAATTTGACGCTATGGTGACGGATGGAAGGATGCCAAAGCCCAAGAAAATAGACGGGCGGCGGGTCTGGGATGTGCGTTCATTGGACCAATTTTTTGATGCCTTGCCCGGTGGCGACGATTCGGACCACAATCCTTGGGATAATTAGATGACTGAGGATTCTATGAAATTTCGTTTGAAATACGTGGTGGAGGATGTGGACAGGCACGGAAACGTGCGTCTCTACTTTCGCCGCAATGGTCGGAAAGTCCGCTTGCGTGGCCCCGCCGGATCACCCGAGTTCCTTACCGACTATCGCCGCGCTGCGAACCCGCCAAAAGAGGCCAAAGCCCAAACTGCAAAAGTGGGCCGTGTCGTGCCTCGCAGTATTCGCTGGCTTTGCGTCCAATACTACAAAAGCGCCATGTTCACCGAACTGGACCCACGGACTCAGAAGGTCCGCCGCTCGATTATGGAACGCTTTTGCCAGAACAAGAATGAAGGCGACAAGCCTTTTGCGCTCTTGCTGCCCCGTCATATCCGCGTCCGTCGCGATGAAATGGCCGACCGTCCCGAGGCTGCCAACGGCATGGTGAAAGCCTTGCGCCAACTTTACCGTTTCGCACTTCGCTATGACCTTCACGACGACAACCCAGCGGACAAGGTGGAATACCTGAAGGGCAATCCCGACGGCTTTCATTCGTGGTCTCTAGCCGAAATTGAGAAATTTGAAGACGCCCACCCGATTGGGACACCAGCCCGCCTTGCGCTCGCTTTGGCACTCTACACAGGGCAACGTCGTGCCGATTTAGTGACACTAGGCAAGCAACACGTTCGCGACGGCTGGCTGATCTTCACCCAGCACAAGGGCCGGAACAGTAAGCCCGTGCGGATGGAAATCCCGGTCATTCCTGCATTGCAGCGAGTTATCGACGCCACGCCCACAGGGGACCTGACGTTCCTTGTGACCGCCTTCAATCGCCCGTTCACGTCCAACGGCTTTGGCAATCGCTTCCGCAAGTGGTGCGATGAAGCCGGGCTTCAGAACTGTTCCGTTCACGGATTGCGCAAGGCCGCCGCTGCACGGCTGGCCGAACTTGGCTGCACGGAACAAGAGATAATGGCGATTACTGGACACCGCACCAGCAAGGAAGTCACCAGATACACTCGCGCGGCAAGTCAGAAGACACGAGCAGAAAGCGCGCTTCGCCGTCTTTCACCAGAACAAACGCTGGACAAAAGTGTCCCACTTTCAGCGGGGGTAATATCTGGTGGGACAAAACCGTAACCTAACTATTTGATATTAAATACCAAAAAGAAAGAATGGTGCCCAGGGGCGGATTTGAACCACCGACACGAGGATTTTCAATCCACTGCTCTACCCCTGAGCTACCCGGGCACCGGGCGTTCGCATAGGGTGTTTGCCTGCGAACGTGGGACTATCTAGGCCAGTGTTTTCGTGGTGTCCAGAGCCTTGTGCACGAAAAATAAAAAACCTCTCCCAGAAGACGTTAATGTGGCTTCGAGCCATCCCCTGCGGGGCCGCCAGCGGCGATTTCGCCCAGCTTCTTCTCCAGCTCTTGCATCAATTCGTCATCATCATCGGGGTCCTCGCTGGCTATTGCGTAAGATCCGCTCATCCAGCGGCCCAAATCGACGTCGGCACAGCGCTTGGAGCAGAACGGGCGGAACTTTTCGACCGTCTCCTTGGCGCAAATCGGGCAGCTCATTGCGCCAGCCCCGTAGGCACTGGCAAACGTTCGCGTTTGCGCTGCAATTCATAGTGCCCAAGCGGCGTCCACCCCACCAGCGACGTTTCGATCGGGTCCGCCCTGAAGGCGCTGCGCAGCGATATTTCGAACTGCTTGCGGTCTTTCTTCGGCATCGGCGCCAGATCAAGCGTGATCTGCCCGCCAAGGCCGCGCAGGCGCCGGACGATTTTCGTCGCCCCGGCTACGGGCCCCGCGGCACCGCTCGGACCAA
>NZ_JBLXEM010000051.1:0-13497 GCF_048263065.1 Thioclava sp. | reverse complement strand
GATTTGCCATTTTGCTTTTCGTCATAACCATCATCCTTACTTAAGTTGATGGTCTCCGACAAACTCGGGGCGATTCACAGGCGTTGGCGCTGTCACGGCGTCCGCGATCATCGCCAGCATTGGTGACGGTCATCAGTTCAGGAATGGACGGGAATTTGCTGCATGGCTGGGTCTGACGCCAGCGAACAAATCCAGCGGTGGCAAAGAGAAGCTCGGGCGCATTACAAAAATGGGTGACCAATACATACGATCACTGCTCGTCGTCGGTATGACGTCGCTTGTCCGACAAACCAAGTCCCACCCAGAACGGGCAAGCAAATGGCTGACGTCATTGCTGGAACGAAAGCCCGCGCGTGTCGCAACTGTCGCAATGGCCAACAAGACAGCTCGGATCGTTTGGGCAGTCTTAACCCGCAACGAACCCTACACACCGCACACTTCCTAAAGGAGAAAGAACAACGAGTTAGCAAGACCCGCGAGATGATGGTGCATAAGTCTGCCGCCAAAACCAAGACACTCCGCCGAATGTCCCGGGCGTAAAAACCCGCATTGCTGTAAGGAACTTGGTTAGCGGAACCCATCAGGGCCAGCGGTCAAAACCGCGCAAACAGGCCGGACACATGACTGCTTCTGACAAATGCACAAATCTGATCGAATATGTCTTGCTATGCAGGAGCCATCCACACAAGACATTCGCTGCGCAGTTTTTGAAAGACCGCTACGTCTAGGAATTAGACACTGAAAAGGCATGACGGAAGCGCCAATGGACCTCATTCCGCTAGCCTATGAATGTCTTTCGTGCTCGCAATTCAAATGCTTCGCGATGGTATTGCACGACAAACCAGTGCGGCGCGAAATCTCGCGGATCGATAACTTCTCTCGCTAAGCCAGTCGCAGGTGCGCGCTCCACGAATGGCTGAGTTTTACGCCGCCGTTGACGGCCGGCAGTTTCATCGGCCGCTTAAGAGGAGATAGCAGACTGTCCCAGCCATCTTTGCAGCCTTGGCCAAATCAGCGCATCCAGCGACACCGTGCCGCCGCCCAACCAGAGCGGCATCAACAGTAAGAACCCCCAAAGCAGCCGCTGATCGAAGATCACGCCATAAGGATCGGGATCAAACATCCCCCCAATTGTCGCGCGATCCAAGCCATGGCCAAAGACGTCAGTCAGCGACATCACCACGAGAAAGCCCATCATAGCGAGCGCAGCGGGGCGCGTGGTGAGGCCGAAAATGACGAGTAGCGGCAATATCAGTTCGGCAAGCGCTCCTGCTAGGACGACAAGATGAAGCGGCCAAGCCAGCGTTGCAGGATCATATCCTGCGGCCTCCATCTGGCGCGGCAGAACCTGAATGTAGGCCCCAGCCGAGAGGCCGAACCCGTCGATCTTCGTGAGAAAAGAGTTCAGAAAAAACCGCAGCAGGATCGAGGCAAACAACAGCCGCGCAATCAGCGACATGGCGCTGGCACCAAAACTTTGAGTGCTACCCCTTGGGTTGAAAATGGTGCTCAGGGCGAGGGTTAACATCGGCTATCCTTTCGCGATGGAATATAGAGAGCGGATGCGCCCGGTGATGGAAGGCGCACCCAACCAGTTCAGCTTTTCGGCAGGTCGCGCCCGAGGGCGCTCAAAGAGCCCATCCGGTCACCGGGCAGTTCGATCGTCGTGCAGGTGCCTGCTGGAACAAGCTTGAATGAGTTGCCCTGATAATCGACCTTCGAAGTGCCCGCGCAAGTTGTGCCGGGCCCGGCGGCACAATCGTTCTGGCCTGCAAGCGCGACGCCGAAGCATTGCTCTTGTCCGGCTGCGGCGGCGGGTGTGGCGAAATGAGCGGCAAGCCCGGTGCTCAGGGCTGCGGCGATCATCAAGCTTTGTTTGTGAATGGTCATTTCTCTCAGTCCTCCTGTTGGTGTGAAAGCGTCATGCCTTCCGATGGTCGACTGCGCAGGAGCCTAGGCGTTACAGAAATCACGCCTTCGTGACCTTGGACCAAACAGCGACGATCCCGAGAGCGCGCGGCGCACGCAGCGAAGCAAAAATTACACGCGCGATGTAACATTTGCTCCGCGAGGGCGACTTGGAACTGCCGGGCAAGAGATGGCGAGACGTTCCGTTCAACTCTCAAAACCCGCTTGAAACTTGCCCATTCGACTGTTGAAGGAGATGTTCAATGACCCGCACAGCCTCGCACGACCTCCCCGGCACGATCCCGCCCCGCGCGGGCGTCGGTCTGAAACCCCAGCATTACCAAGAGATTCTCGAGACCTGCCCCCAGGTCGGTTTTTTCGAGGTTCACGCCGAGAATTACATGGGCGCAGGCGGCCCGCCGCACCGCTATCTGGAGGCAATCCGCGCCGAGTATCCCCTGTCGCTACATGGGGTGGGATTGTCGATTGGTGCGGATCGGCCGCTGGACCGCGATCACCTCGACCGGCTTGCGGCGCTAGTGGCCCGGTATCAGCCCGATCTGTTTTCCGAACATCTCGCATGGTCGTCTCACGATGCAGGCTTTTTCAATGATCTTCTTCCGGTGCCTTACACCAACGAAACCTTGAACCGGATCTGTGACCATATCGATCAGGTTCAATCGGTGCTTGGGCGGCAGATGTTGCTCGAAAATCCCTCGACTTATCTGGCGTTCAGCGAAAGCACTTGGGAAGAGGTCGATTTCATCGCTGAAATTGCCCGGCGTAGCGGGTGCGGGTTGCTGCTTGACGTCAATAACGTGCATGTGTCTGCGGCCAATCAGAACTGGTTTCCGCGCGATTATATTGCGCGTTATCCGCTATCGCAGGTCCGCGAACTTCACCTCGCTGGGTTCGCCCCCGAGATGGATGAGGCCGGGCAACCGCTGCTGATCGACAGCCATGACCGCCCGGTGGATCACGATGTCTGGGATCTCTACGCCTACACGCTGTCGCTGACCGGCCCGTTGCCGACGCTGATCGAGTGGGATGCCGATGTGCCGACTTGGCCCACGCTTCTGGCCGAGGCGCGCCGCGCAGACGCTGTAATGGACGCAACTTGCAATGAGGGGGTCGAGCATGCCGTCGCTCTTTGAACGTCAAGCCGATTTCGGTGCTGCGCTGCTGGACCCAGAGCGCGCTGTGCCCGAGGGGCTCGTGGGTCCCGATGGTCGCCCGAGTGCGCGTCGCTTTGCCGTCTATCGCAACAATGTGGTCTCGAGCTTGATCGACGCGCTGGCCGAGGCCTATCCGATTGTGCAGCGTTTGGTGGGAGAGGCCTTTTTTCGCGCCACGGCCCGAGTTTTTGTCACGGACAATTCGCCCGACAGCCCTGTCATGCTGCGCTATGGCGCAGGTTTTGCTGATTTTCTTGATGGCTTTGCGCCACTGGCGGATCTTCCCTATATCGGTGACGTAGCGCGGGTCGAACGGGCTTATCTGGCCTCGTATCACGCCCCCGAGGCGACGGCTCTCACGGTCGAGGCGATGGTGGCGACGGCCCCCGAAACGCTGCTCGAGATGAGCATGGTGCTGCATCCGTCATGCCGCATCGTGACCTCGGATTATCCGGTGGGCACGATCTGGCACACGAACAACGCCGCCGGAACGCCTGACCCAATTAACCTTGCCGCAGGGGGCGAGACCGTGCTGATTGCGCGCCCCGAAGCGAGGGTCGATCTGCGCTTGCTGCCCGAGGGCCCCGCACAATTTCTGCTTAGTCTCGGCGCAGGACATAGCCTGTCAAGGGCCGCCGAGGCCGCGCTGCGCACCGCGCCCGATCAGGACGTATCCGCGTTGCTGAGCGGCGTGATCCGCCTTGGTCTGATCGTCGGCCTGCAACCCGTTGCCTGCGAAAGTGCGGCAGCGCGCGACTGATGGCGTCAAATGCTGCGCAGGGTCGCGCCGCTCACATCAACGCCCACGGCTTGGACAAACGAGTCCGGTTGTGCTGGGAAATTGAAGCCACCGCCGTGGCGAGAACAAAGGGATCGCATGCAAACCGATTTTTCAAATGAGGACACTCTTGTGCGCTTGCTCATGGCGGGCGATCGCGCGGCTTTTGAGCATGTGTTTCGCAAGCACAATGCCTCTTTGATCCGCGTCTGCGCCGGCATCTGCAAAAACCGCGCGACAGCGGAAGAAGTGGTTCAGGATGCTTGGGTGGCGGTTCTCAAGAACATCGGAGGTTTTCAGGGGCGCTCTAGCTTGGCTGGCTGGATCTATACCATTGTTCTGAATAAGGCGCGCACTCGGGCGAAGCGTGATGGACGCTCGGTCTCGTTTGATGACGGTGGCGATGACAACAGCCTTGCCGCCGCATTTGACGGGCGCGGGCGCTGGAAGGATCAACCTGACCTTTGGGAAGAGGTAACGCCAGAGCGTATCGTTGCCGGGCGCAGCGTGATGGCGCATGTGAGTGCCGCGATTGAGGCGCTGCCGTCGGGCCAACGCGCCGTGATCGAGCTGCGCGCGCAACAGGGGTTGGACGCAGCCGAGGTTTGTTCAATTCTCGATATTTCCGAGGCCAACATGCGGGTGCTGCTCCATCGTGCTCGGCTGGCCGTAAGGGCGGCACTTGATGGTTTACTTTAGCGGGGGTTGAATGTCGCTGGAAGAAAAGCAATCTGAAATCTGTAACACTGCGTGGCTTTGGTTGTCTAATGACTGTGAGCCAATGGAAAGGGCATCGTCGGATGATTACTTGCAAAGACGTCTCTGAGCGTGCCAGCGACTTGATCGACGGGAAATTAAACCCGTGGCAGACCATTCAAATGCGACTGCATCTCGCGATGTGTCGCGGTTGTGAACGGTTTGTCGGCCAGATGCGAACGACCCGCGATCTGACCGAATCCACGCCTGTATCAGACAGCGCGGCACCCGAAGGTGGCGATGACGCAGAGATCGATACAATCCTTTCCCGGCTGCACGACACACAGCAACCAGAGGACTGACGTCCTCTAGATAAGGATAGATGTCATGCAAAAATTACCAGCCGGCCTCGTTGCCGGGTTCATAGGGACTGTCGTTTTGTCGGCGATGATGCTCGTCAAGGCGATGATGGGGCTGATGCCGCAGCTTGATGTTGTTACCATGCTCAGCGCGATGATGGGGGCGCCGATTGCCTTTGGATGGCTCGCGCATTTCATGATCGGAACGCTGGCTTGGGGCGGTGCATTTGCGCTGTTTTACGACCAGATTCCGGGCGGCTCCGCGCCAATCAAAGGCATCGTCTTTGGCGTGGCCGCTTGGCTTGCGATGATGCTGTTCGTCCTGCCGATGGCGGGTGCGGGTCTGTTTGGACTGGCGTTGGGCATGATGGCGCCCGTAATGACGCTGGTGCTGCACATCATCTTTGGCCTCGTCCTTGGAGCCACATTCCAGATACTGGCCACACCGCGTTTGCAACATTCGTAACCGAACGCATGGGCCCGACCCCGCCTTGGTCGGGCCGTATTTCGCACGGAGAAGCCGATGGACAATTGGATCACCCGAAGCTGCGATACGTTTCTCGACCGGATCGGTCGACGCTTGGCGGGCAAGCTCAATCGGCCAAGCTCGGGCTATATGCCCTTTACCCCGTCCGATTTTGACACGCTTTGCCGTGTGCTTCGACCCGGCGATGTGGTGCTGATCGAAGGGCGTGAACGCGTTTCTAACGCGATCAAATACCTCACCCAATCCACTTGGTCTCATGCTGCGATGTATGTCGGCGACGCGCTACCCGCGCCCGATGACGCCACAGAGCCGCATCGGCTGATCGAGGTGAATTTGGGCGAAGGCTGCGTCTCGGCGCCGCTTGGCAAATACGCAAGCTACAACACCCGCATCTGCCGCCCCGTTGGGCTGACTGCCAAGGAATGCCAGCAGATTATCGGCTTTATGAAAGACCGGATTGGACTGCGCTATGACTTGCGCGACATTTTCGATCTCCTGCGTTATTTTTTCCCAACCCCGCCGGTGCCTGTCCGATGGCGCAGGCGGATGCTGGCCATTGGATCGGGCGATCCAACGCGCGCGATCTGTTCATCGCTGATCGCTCAAGCATTCCAGTCGGTTCGCTATCCGATCTTGCCAGAAACGCGCATTCCAGAGACAGGGCGCGCGGTGGATACGGAGCAGAGCGAGCTACTGCACATTCGCCACCACTCGCTGTTTGTGCCGCGCGACTTTGACCTCTCGCCCTATTTTCAGGTGATTAAGCCCTATCTGGTGGAGGCGTTTGATCCGCATTTACTGCAATGGGACGAACTCGCACCGTCTACCTGACGAAAATACCACACCCTTACGGAGCGACCTCGGGGCGTGTCTTCTTGTCTAGATCTGTCGGAAATTTGTGCTCATCCATCGGGAGGCGTTCCGTCAATTGATCGCCCCAGTCCCGGCCCAAAATCAGTCGCTTGATCGAGCCTCTGGACAAATGCGCCCCGCCCGATTCTCGATCTGTATAAAAGTTGCCGGGCGCCCGCATGTTGCAGCCGCCCGGTATCTGTCGATTGCAAAACGGATCAACCTTCGCGGCTCGGAGGGTCGACGAGGCCCGTCTCAGGAAAATGGGTCACATCCACAATATCACCCGCCTCAAGGCCCATACGCACCCTCTCTTTGTTAAAGTAAAGATCACCGGCTTTGACCTGGATCTTATGCTCGGAAACGACGGCGGTCGGCGGGGCACCGGGGCGCTCGTTCGTTTGCGAACCGGCAGCGAATGCGGCACCTGCGAACAGTGCCAGAACGGCGGAAGTTGCAACGATACGTTTCATGATAGTCTCCTTGATCTAAAGTGTCCTACGGTCAGTGTCTTGACCGTGACAGGCCGTTTTGGCCCGTTACTTTAAAGACTTCTCACACGGCGATCGGTTACAATTCGAATGATGATTTGTTGCAAGCGGATGATTGTCGTTGCGTAAAGTGCACCACACTGACCAGCCTATTTGCGCAGGATCCGCACCCCACCAAGACCGCAATTCAGCGCCAGACACTCGCTCCGTGCTTTCGGAAAACGGCTTGCCTAAGTTGGTCGCCATCGCGCAGTTGGGAAAACCATCTCTAATGATGCGGGGCCTTGATTGTCTTCGCGCTCTCAGGTGAGTAGGGCATGTGCCGGCCCCGGTTTCGTGCGGCAACGAATGACCGGTTCGACGAGTTGCACCGCTGCATCGCGATGCTTCGATGAAAGTCGGGATTGGGCCTTGAACGACGGGAGGCTTAGCCCTCAATCCGCAGTTGCGCTGCGGCGCGGAGATTGTCGGCTCTAAGTCCGATTCGGAGATTTCTCTGCCGCGCTGCATCTAGCCGTTAGGGCCATTCGCCATTCAATGCGACGTTTTCGAGCCGACCTTAAAAAGGCGCTTTTCCTGAACATCACAAACGTGTCAGGTCGACACATCGAAACTTCTTTCAGGCACTGGCATGACTTTAGGGGTGTTCTTAGCTGTGATCGGCGCGGCCCTGCTTCATGCGGGCTGGAACGCTATTGTCAAAAAGGGCCTGTCGAAACAGAGCACTATGTTCGTTCTGTCCGTCGCACAGACCCTGATTGGTATCGTGGTGGCCCTCGGCAAGCCGTTTCCCGAGCCCCAAGTCTGGCCCTGGCTCCTAGCGTCGGGCTTAATCCAAATGGCCTACCAGCTTCTCCTTGCCTACGCCTACGAAAGGGGGGACCTCAGCCGGGTTTACCCGATCGCGCGGGGGTCTGCGCCAATGATGGTGGCGCTCGTCAGCATCCTGTTCCTGTCCGATCCCATGGAAGCGATAGAATATATAGGCGTGCTGGTGCTTGGCCTCGGCATCGCGTTCATGGCGTGGGGGGCTTTCACGAACAGGGAGTCGCGCCGTTTGCTGCCTTTCGCGTTTGGGTCCGCGCTCGCCACCGCCGGCTATACGCTGACGGATGGTCTTGGCGCGCGCGTATCGGGCGACCCTGTGCAATACGTGGGCTGGTTGATGATCCTGTCGGCGTGCTTTTACATGCCTGCGGCCATCGCCCTGCGGGGCGTTTCGGTCATCCGGGCTGGCCGCAAGGAATGGATTCTCGGGCTTGTCGCGGGGGCGGCCAGTTTTGCCGCCTATGCGATCGTGGTCTGGGCCATGACAGTTGCGCCCTTGGCACTTGTCGCGGCCCTGCGCGAAACCTCTATTCTGTTCGCGGTTATTCTTGGCTGGTTGCTGTTCGGGGAACGGATGGACAGGGGCAAAATATTCGCCACCGTTCTGATCGTGTCAGGTGTAATTCTGACCCGCCTCTGAGCGGCGTCATCCTAAGCTAGCCCGCCGCTGGTCTGTCGTGTTTGGAAAGTCCGCTCAGTCCCGCAGGCTGTAAGATCGCCGACTCCAAGATTGCAGCACTGCAGCGAAAGTCTCTTTCGACAGGCCGCAGCGGTACGATAGTCAAGTGAATGGCCGCAATGGGCCGATCGCGAGGCGGCCATGCATCAAAAGTGATTGCCATGCCGCGCGCTCCTCTGACGATGCCAAATTTTGGGCGCATTTCTTCGACAATATCCCAATAAACAATTCGTTTGGAGATTTCGATGGCGCAGTCTGTTTCCGTGCTTGTCGATGGAGATAACATTAGCGGCAAGCACGCTGAACAAATTCTTTCCGTCGCTGCCAAACATGGTGAGCCTGCCGTGGTTCGGGTCTATGCAGATGCGCAGCGTCCCTCTGACTGGCATGGCGCTCTTGGCTACAGAATGTTGCATGCGGGAACGGGTAAGAACGCCTCAGATATTCTGCTGGCACTGGACGCGATGGAATTGCTCCTATCCAAGCATACGTGCTGTTTCGTCATCGCGAGTTCCGACGGTGATTTCACCCACCTCGCAACCAGATTGCGCGAACACGGGGCGAAGGTCATCGGGATTGGTGAAGCAAAAGCGCCGAGCGCCTTTCGAGCCAGTTGCAGTGAGTTTGTAGAAATCGGCAAAACGCAACCTGTGCGTCTTGTGCCAAAATCTGCTGCGATTGCCACGGCGCTTGATCTGCAGATCCGTGCCATGATTGCGACGCACAGCAAGAATGGCGCCGGAATGCGCATCGCTGAACTCTCCCCGAAAATGCATGCTCAGCATGGCATTCGGATCAGCACATACCCCGAGCGAAGTTGGCGCGCCTATCTGGCCGCGCGACCATCGCTTTACGATCTGGACCCACGCGGCCCTGAAGCCATGGTTCGTTTCCGTCCTGAAGGCTTTTCTAAGGCAGCTTGAGCGCGCAAACGGCCTCCAGCGCGCGACCAAAGGAGCGGCATCAAACCGCGATAGATCCAACAACCGCGGATTGAGCGAGAGAAGACAAAAGGGAGGACCATGACGTTACGGCTCTTACAGCACGCGAATTCCGCTGCTCAAATGAACCCAAATGAGCGACAACTCCGCAAAGTCATAACGCCATCTGTCTCAAACTATTTGACGACAGACAGTCGTCGAGCGGGGCGCGAAGGCGCGTCGGGTCCGGATCGGAAGATCGGCTCGTAGCTTCCTCTCTCGCAAAGCGGTCATTCGAGCGAAACTTGGCGAGAGGTTCGGGGCAGCTCAAAAAAATGATAGTTTACACAGGCAGCCAGCCCTTTCGCGACGTTGGTGCCGACCGTAAGCCGACAGAAACCAAGATCGTTGAAGATGTTACTCGCGCATTTGAAGCGGAGAACATGAGGCGCGTCGCCAATAACGAAGTGGAGCTTCGCGTTCCAAGTCGCACAACAGTTCGTTCGGCAATCCGATCACTGGATCCCTATCAGGTCGCTGTCGCACGGCACGGCATTGATTACGCGCGCAAGAAATACGCGCCAGTCGGGAACGGCCTAGTCCTCACCCGCCCACTTGAACGTGTCGAGATTGACGAATTCCGCGTCGATGCCATCACACTGATGTCCTCGACAGGGCTGGACGCGCTGCTAACTCCGGAAGAGCTAAAAGAACTCGGGCTGGACGGCAAAAAGGCGCGCTGGATGATCACTGTGGCCATCTGTGCGACGACACGTTGCATCGTTGGTATGACGATCAGCCGAGACGCCAAAGGATCTGCGGCGAAACAGGTCTTGCAGATGGTTGTGTCGGACAAAGGGAAGTGGTCGGATGCAGTGGGGGCGCTCGGCTCGTGGTGTATGTATGGCCGCCCGGAACTGGTCGTCACCGACAATGGGACCGCTTTCATTTCCGAAACCTTCCGCCACGCATGCGCGGATCTCGGTTGTGGGCATGAATTCACTCAGCCGGGCACCCCAGAAATGCGTGCCCGGATTGAGCGCCTGTTCCGCACGATCTCCGTGACGCTTTTACGTCGTCTGACGGGTCACACCTTTTCGAGCATCACCGAAAAGGGCAATTCCGATCCGAAAGCCCGCGCGGCCCTTACGTTTGACGACTTCGCCTTCGCGATGGTTCGTTGGATTGTGGATATCTACCACAATCAACCGCATGAAGGACTGGACGGAGAAACGCCGCTAGATTGCTGGCGTCGTCTGACGCGGCAATATGGTGTTGCGCCGTCACCCTGCAATCGTGAGTTCCGCTTGATCTTCGGGGAGCGCCTTTCGCGCAAACTCGACAAGACCGGCATCACCGTAATGGGCCTTCGCTATCATTCGGAGGAACTGGCGGTTTGGATGAACCGCAATGGGGAAGCCGAACTCGATGTCGCATGGCACCCGCGCGATATCGGGGCAATCCTCGTTTGGATTGACGACAAGAGATGGATCGAAGTGCCCGCGCTTGATCCGCGGTTTCACGGGGTGGCGGCCCAAACTTGGATGATTGCCGCACGGCATCTGAAGAGCGTTCATCCGCGGCGCAAGGAGTTTGATCACGATACGATCTTCGCAGCGATCAAAGCCATTGATGCTCGCAATGCCGAGGCCGTGGCGTTGGCAGGCCTCCTCGTGGAAGACTGGAACGAGGAGAAACTCGCTCAGATCGAGAAGCGCCTCTTCGTGGGTTTCAAGGAGTCGACGCGCACGCCGAACGATGTGGCGCCTGCCGCCGATGGCAAGCCCGGCACGTCCATTCTGTCCCCGGAAAAGGAAGAGACGGCCGCGACATCCAAGCGCAAACGCAAGGGGAAATCCACCGACTGGAACGTGGAGGACTGAGCCATGAGTGATATGGGCAAGGTGATGCGGATCCTCGAAGACCTGCGTGGGCTGCACGTGACCACCCCTCGGGACGCGGAATTCGCGTCCCAACTCCACCGACTTCTGGCGCATGACGCGGACGGCAATCCTTTGCCGTCCGCTTTGCGGTTCACCTCGACGGGCGAGACGCGGGGCATCATGGTCGTCGACGATCCGGGTGGTGGCAAATCCACGCTCGTCCGGCGTGGCCTGGATCACTGCGCCGCCCTTCAAGCGGGACCGGATGGGCAGAAGCGTTATCTGGACGCTGCGGTGCCCAGTCCAGCGACCCTCAAGAGCATGACGCGCGAGTTGCTCAAGGACAGCGGTTATCCTGATGTCTCAAGGAGTCGGGAAGTCTGGTCAATGATGGAGCTTCTGCGTGAGCGGATCTCCATGTTCGGTATCGTGGCGATCTGGATCGACGAGGCACATGACCTGTTCTGTGCAGACAGAAACCTGATCCTGCGTGCCCTGAAATCGTTGATGCAAGGCGACTCGGCCGTCATCGTGATCTTGTCGGGGACTGCGGCACTGGCCGAGGTCGTGCGCTCTGATCCGCAAGTCCAACGCAGGTTCACCAGTCTCATTTTGCCGCCTGTCGATCCGGATGTGGAGCGCGACCAGATTAGTGGGCTGATCGAAACCTACTGTCAGCGTTCCGGGCTTGCACCGCCCATCGAAAGGGATCTCGTCGGCCGCCTTACCCATGCGGCCCGCTATCGCTTTGGTCGGACTGTGGAGAACGTCGTGAATGCAATCGAATGCGCCCTGATGAACGGCGACGATCGGTTGGACATCGACCATTTTGCGCAGGCTTACGCGATGCATGAGGGCGCGCTGCCGGAGCGCAACGTGTTCTTCGTCGAGGATTGGTGGAACATCAAGCCGGACCTGAAGCAGGACGAGGATAGCCCATCCCCAACACGCCGGAAGAAACGGAGGAAATCGTGATGCAGCTTCAGCCCTATCTGCCGTTTCGGGTCGACGAAACCGTTCTGTCCTGGGCTACCCGCCTTGGCGCTTTCCATACGGGAGGGCGGTTGGTGCCATTCCTGAACGATCTGGAAATCTCACCACAAGACCTTGCTGCGGGCGATGATGCGACGCTTGAGCGCCTGTGTGGCAAAGTCGGTCAAGAGCTCGGGCTGGTTCGTCACAATGCGATTATGCGTCTCGCCCCGCGCCAATATCGATTGCGCGGCGAGACTTTCAGCACCGAGTTCACCACCGGGGTAAATACACGTTTTTGCCCCGCGTGTTTGGCCGAGGAGGATGGCGGGCACGCGCGCAGTGCCGTCGCACGCGCGCATCGGTTGAGCTGGAGGCTGCAGCCCGTTCGCGTCTGCCCGCATCACGAACTTGGGCTCATCGAACGTCGTCTCGGAGGCTGGGATGATTTCTTGCATGAGTTGCCGGTCCTGGTGCCGGAGACGCGCGATCAGCTTCTGAGTTTGGCTGAGCAAGCACGCTCTGAGAGACCCGCCGAACTGCAACTCTATGTGCTGGCACGGCTGCAAGGGCAGGGCGGTCCCGCGTGGTTGGACGGGCAATCAATTGAGCAGGCAACACGGGCAACGGAGATGCTCGGGGCCGTTTTGGCGTTTGGCACAAAGGCAAAGTCGGCAGATCTGGATTTGCTGGACTGGGTCAGCGCCGCCCGACATGGCTGGCCCTATGTCTGCGCGGGGGAGGAGGGCCTGCGGCAGGCGTTCAGCGAGTTGCAGGAGGCAGCAAAGGGCAAGGAGCGCACTTGGCAAAGCCGGGGTGGCGTATTCGGGATGCTTTACCGTTGGCTTTCCGCGAACCGCACGGCCAGCGACCCCGGCCCGATCCGGTCTGTTCTGCGTGAGTTTATCATTGAAACTACGCCCTTGAAAATTGGTCAAAAGCTTCTCGGGGAATGTGTGGCGCAACCGAAAATCAGCTCCGTGGCAGCGATCGCGAAATCATCGCTTATGCATCCCGAGACTTTAAAAAACGTCCTGCAGGTGGCGGGCGCGCTGCCGACTACTGCGGACGGGAAGATCGACGGTAGTCTGATTGTAAGCTATCCTGAAATCGCGCAATTGGTGGAGGCAGCAAAGCACGCAGTGCCGGTCTCGCAAGTGCCGTCGCTCCTTAATGCATCTCGCCCGATGGTTGCCGCATTGATCGCGCTGAAGCTTCTCGTTCGGGTTCAGGATCACAACGTCCTGAAAAGCAAAATTGGCAAGGCGATCGACCGCCGTAGTATTCACGCGTTGCTCCAGCGCGTGAATACCGAATTTGAAGTGGTGAGCCGCGTTCCTAACACGCACACGCCTCTTGCAAAGGCAGCCGAGAAGACGCGCGCGCCACTCAGTGTGAATCGTCCCGGTTTCACCGGAGACCTTTAGCTTCATTTCACGCGACCATATCGAGCACGTCGCGCTGTGCAT
>NZ_JBLXEM010000050.1:0-13983 GCF_048263065.1 Thioclava sp. | reverse complement strand
AAAAATCTGGCAAAAAGTGGCAAAACCCTCTGGACGCCGGAAATTACCATAGCTATACGGTGCAGACCGTTCCGACGTAGCTCAGCGGTAGAGCAGTTGACTGTTAATCAATTGGTCGTAGGTTCGATCCCTACCGTCGGAGCCATAAAAAGCCACTAAGCTCAAAAGCTTAGTGGCTTTTTTGATTCTGAGCCCACGTCGATGATCACTTCAGGGTAACGAATGGGGTAACAGGAACGCGCGTTTCTATGTTCTTTGGCTTAGGCTTCTTATGCTATCGATGGGAGCCAAACATTTGCGATAATACCTTGATACCGCCCAGCAAAAATATGTCTCGATAGGCTTATTTCAGGTTAAGCCAAGTGCACCACTAGAGGCTCTCTCTGGACGAGCTAGAACCCCTCTCACAGCCGAACGGCAGGGTTTTCCGCGGCATTTATGGTCGCGGCAATGTGCAGGACTACGTACCGGCGGGCCGATGCAGGTTCAAAAGACTCTTCAATATCGACCGAATGCGACCGAGATTGATCCTGAGAACTCCAGCTTCTACAGCCTTCCGGCGCGCCTTCCCGCCAGCGCAATCAAGGATGGGGCTCCCACATATAAAGTGAGCACACCTACAGGTCATGCATCAGACGTGATGCAGGCTCGAGATGTTAGGGATGCTGGCCTGTTCGATGGTACTGTTGCTAGAGCATTGCTTTGAAGCTTGAACTTACATCAAAGTTGTTTGCCATTTCTAAACTAGAACATCTGTAAGCAAGGGTGGAAATCGGACCTTCGCTGCGTTTTGCGCCAGGGTCTGCTCAGCGGACCTTTCGGACCTTCGCTACAACTGAGCCAATGTCCGGTTCAGCGAACCATTCAACAAACGGTCGTTTTTGGAGAAAGCTTGGAGACGTTCAGATGCGCTATTGTCTCTGGACATTGACCGGACTGCCATGTTCCGTTTCCGAAAGAAATAGGAGATGCGTTATGGCTAAAGTTGTTCTCGTGACGGGAGCCGCCCGAGGGATTGGGCAGGCAATTGCCCGAGACTTTGCGCGTGATCACGACGTTGCCATAACCTGGCTGAATACTACTCCAACCGCATTTGCCGAAAATGTTCTGACGATCAGGGCTGACCTGACAGAAAAAGCTGCTCCCGCTTTAGTCGTTTCCGAAGTTATGGAGCGCTTCGGGCGTATTGATGTGATTGTAAACAATGCAGGACTGATCGAAAGCTCACCGATAGATAATTTTAACGCCCAAGGTCTGGCAAGGATGCTTCATGTCAATGTTTTGGCAGCAGATGCCCTTCTTGTTGCGGCGCTTCCGCATATGCAGCCCGGTGCAGCTGTAGTGAATATATCTTCCGTCAATGCGGTTCTTCCACCGCGTGGCGCAGCCATCTACGGTGCTAGCAAAGCCGCCATAAACCTTTGGACGAGAGGAATGGCCAAGGAGCTTGGACCTCGAAAAATCCGCGTAAATGCAGTTGCTCCGGGCGCTGTAAATACGCCTGAGGAACCACGAACTGATGAACTCGTAAAGCTTTTCGCGGACGAGACGGCATTAGGGCGCATAGCAACACCAGACGATATCGCTCGCGCCGTGCGGTTTCTCGCGGGAGATGATGCATCGTTTATAACTGGAGAAGTGTTAACAGTCTCTGGCGGATATCGGCTGTAGGTTGGTGTCTTCACGGTTCGCTGAATAGACGTTCGAGTAGTACCAAAAACCCTCGTTATTGGTACTGATGAGAAGCAGTCAATGTTCGGCCGCCAAAAACCCCGATCAAAACACAAGTAGTTGTTGAACGTTTTGAGCTGTCTTGCCACAGCGGCCATCCATGGATCGCGCAGCATTTTCCGTAGTTGTCACTCGTATGTCGTATCAGTCTGACATTGTGCGTCAAAAGTGAGCGAGATTTCATATGCTGCCCTCTGCTTTAAAAACAAAACGGCTATTGTTCAGACGGCCTATTCGATCAGATCTGCCTTGGTTCACGAAATATTGCCTTAGCGGACGAACCGAGTATGTCGGCGGCCCGTTTAGTGAGGTGCAGGCATTTGAAAAGTTAGCTGCGATGATAGGACACTGGGAGCTGCGCGGTTTCGGTCGTTTTGTATTCTTAGATCGTGCGACTGAGCGACCGCTGGGACATTTCGGTGCCTTGCAGCTCAGCGTCTCGGAGCCTCCTGAAATCACCTGGACAATTTGGGATGAGAAGGATGAGGGCAAAGGATTTGCTACGGAGGCTGGTGTTGCTTTCAAGAGTTATGCAAAACAACAGCTTGGACTCTCGACCCTAATTGCGCATGTGCATTGCGACAATTCTGCATCCCGAGGTTTAGCTGAACGCTTAGACGGCCAACTGGACGCCGGAGCAGTTCCGCCATCTTGGTTGCCAAGCTCAGTGTTGTATCGGTTTCAATTGATGGCTTGAAGGACCGGCCTTTCTAACAGCGCGCAGCATCAGTCACTCTGGGCTCAATCCGGACCTTCGCTGCTTTGGCCACGTAAATCGGCTGCGGGCCGGTGTTCCTCATACACAAAGGGCGGGAAGTTGGCGTTCGCTGCGCCTTGGACGAATGGCAGCTGTGCGCAGATAGCGTTCATTACAAAGTTGCGCTAAGGCTTCGGGTAGGATTTTTTATACATACCGCATTGTAGAGGGTGAGTTGCGAATGCCGTTATTTGATGGGTGGTGCAATCATGTGGACGCTCCAGTGGGAGACCACTTCCTGAGGGTGATGACGGGTCAGGCCGCACATGTTGATGCGGGCATTCGGGCAACCGCAACGATTGTGCCGGGTCACTATGCCTCAGAAGAACATGTCGCGCGTGCCATGAGGCGGCTTGGCAAACCGGAGGCCGGCGCGCTGATTGAGGCAAAGCTTCCGACCACAAAGGCGATCCGCTCAGGTGACCTTGGCGAGATATACGCCACGGAGTGGATTGATGCCCATAGCGGTGGCTATATGGCCCCCATCAAGCGCCTGCGGTGGAAAGACCACCGAAATATGGCTATGCGGGGCGAAGACGTGATTGGGATGTTACAAGATCCCCAAAGCCAGCGCCTTCATTTTCTGAAGACCGAAGCAAAAAGCAGGGCCGCACTTACTGCCCAGGTCCTCAATGATGCACGTACGGGACTGGACAAAGATGGCGGACTACCATCCCCGCACGCATTGTCATTCATTTCTGCACGATTGCTGGAACTGAACGAGTTGCCAATGGCCGATGCAATCGACGATGCGCTGCTAAAGCACGGCATCCCAGTGGGAAATGTCCGACATCTGCTATTCACGTTTTCCGGGAACGCCCCTAATGCCCTTCTGACGGCAGCGCTGCAGGCTTATCCTGGAGGAGTAAACCAGTGGGGGGTTGGCCTGAATGTCGAGGGTCATGGGGCGTTCATTGGTGCTATCTATGATCAGGTGATTGCCAATGCCAACAACCCCTGAAGCAATAATTGCTGACATTGCAGAGGCCACAACTGCAGGATTTCGCGGCAGTTTGATCGCGCGCGGGCAGGCGCGAGCAATTATTTGGCGCAATGGCATTCTACCGCCAGACTCGCCCAACTTCGATAGCCGCTTGAGCTATGATCTGAGCTCATATGGCTATGCGCTTCTAGGTCTTGGTCTACGCCTTCGTGAACTTGAAGGGGACGCTTCACAGGCGCGTCTCGCATTTGAGCAAGCGGCAACGGCACTTGAGGCGGTCGTCGCCAAAGGCGACCGCAACGAAAGCAATCGCAACTTCCATTTCGTCATGGCGGCGGCGAGCTACCATCTCGCCCACCTTTCAGCGCGGGCGTACTCGCTTCTCACCATCGTTGAGAGCGACGAGAACTTCTCGCCTCTTGAACGCGCCCTTGCCCTGCTGATGCGCCGAGATTTCACTGCATTGCGTACCAGCGTTTTCGATTACCGCGCTTCGGGCTCGGGCAGTGATGCAAGCATTTCGGCAGCGCTTCTGGCCCGATTTGATCAGAAAGAGGCAGCCGACGTTCTCGTTGATGGTGGTGACGATTATCTTTTCGAGGCGCTCGACACCGCATTGATCGATAACTTCTTTTCCTCGATGTCGTCTTATCTTCTTGCCATTGACCGAGGCGAAAAGCCGCTCTTGGATCAGGCAATTGAACGGCTCGAGGGCGGCCTGTCAATCTGCTCCGAATTGAACCTCCTACCCCAATGGTGGTCTCACCACATCGCCATTCATCTTCTGACAGACCTTTGGTCGAACACCTTTCACGAGAGAGTGCCAATCCAACCGATGGGTGGGGAAGCGGTCCATTGGCGAGATCTCCGAGAGCTGTTCATAGCATCGCTTCAACAGCGACCAAAATCCGAGATCGACCTCTGGCCATCGCAAATCGAGGCAGCCACCCGAGCAGTTGATCAATCCGACGATCTTGTGGTGTCTCTGCCGACAAGCGCCGGAAAGACGCGGATCGCAGAGCTTTGCATACTGCGTTGCCTCGCTTCCGGACAAAGGGTGGTCTTTGTTACCCCGCTGCGTGCGCTCTCAGCCCAAACAGAGACTACGCTACAAAGGACGTTCGGCCCCTTGGGCAAGACTATCTCGGCCCTGTATGGCAGTGTCGGGGTCAGCGGATTTGACGAAGATGCGATCCGTGAACGCGACATTGTGGTTGCGACGCCCGAAAAACTCGACTTCGCTTTGCGCAACGATCCCTCCCTTCTGGATGATGTCGGTCTACTGGTCTTCGATGAAGGGCACATGATTGGCATCAACGAGCGGGAGGTGCGGTATGAAGTCCAGATCCAACGGCTTCTTAGGCGTCCGGATGCTGATCAGCGGAGAATTGTCTGCCTCTCGGCAATCCTACCGGACGGAGATCAACTTGAGGACTTTTCTGATTGGCTACGGCGTGACCAACCGGGCGGTGTGATCAAGCACGAATGGCGCCCGACCAGGTTGAGGTTCGGTGAGGTGGTCTGGTCATCACCTACAGCGCGCCTGAACCTGCGCGTTGGCGAAGAACGACCTTGGGTTCAGCGCTTTATTGTAGGGGAAGCCCCACCAAACTGGGTCCCGCCCAAGCGTCGGCGCACACGCTTGTTTCCCGATAATCAACGCGAGCTTTGTTTGGCGACGGCCTGGCGCTTGGTCGATGACGGGCAAACGGTCCTGATCTTCTGCCCCATTCGGCGCAGTGTCGAACCCTTTGCCGATGTTATCGTCGACCTTCATGAACGCGGTGCGCTTCGATCCCTCTTGGAGGTAGATCCGGGTAATTTGAACACCGCGATAGCCTTGGGCGAGGAGTGGTTGGGGCCCGATAGCGCAATCCTGAAATGCCTACGCCTTGGCGTGGCTCTCCATCACGGCGCGCTCCCCACCGCCTATCGAAAGGAAGTTGAACGCCTGCTGCGTGAAGGTGTTCTCAAGGTGACAATCTCCTCCCCGACTCTGGCTCAGGGCCTTAACCTCTCGGCAACGGCCGTCGTCATGCATTCTTTGCACCGCAATCGCGAACTAATCGATGTTTCTGAGTTCAAGAACGTTATCGGCCGTGCTGGGCGGGCCTACGTCGATGTGGAAGGTGTCGTCCTCTTTCCGATGTTCGACGGAATCGCCAAGAAGCGACGAGGTTGGGAAGCGCTGATCACCGATCTGGGCGCTCGCAACATGGAGAGCGGGCTGGCGCTCCTGGTTTGGACATTATTGAGACGAATGCACCAGCGTGTTGGGGGCGAGATCGACCATCTCGTCGAGTACGTCACCAACAATGCGGCGGCTTGGGCTTTTCCGGAAGTGCCAAATGAAGACCCGGAGGATCGAGACCGCGAGCTGGCTGATTGGGAGAGACATGTCGCCAGTCTCGATACTGCGATTCTCAACCTGATAGGGGAAGACGACATTGCGGACGCCGAGATCGAAGTCGCGCTTGATACAATTCTCCAGTCATCGCTCTGGCACCGGCGTCTCCTGCGCCAAAGCGAGGATGTGCAACGGGTACTGAAGGCAGGCCTGGTGTCGCGAAGCCAATTCATCTGGAACCAATCAACAGCACAGGGACGCCGCGGGTACTTTCTGGCCGGTGTCGGACTTTCAACAGGGCTCGCGCTGGATGCGATCTCTGCAGACGCGAATCTCCTGCTCATCCGAGCCAACGGGGCCTTGTTGAGCGGTGAATCTGAGGAGGCAATTTTAGCCATCACAGCACTGGCCGAGCTGGTATTTGCAATCCAACCGTTTGTGCCGGAACAGATACCTGACAATTGGCGTGACATCCTTCGTGCGTGGCTACTAGGCGAGCGTCTGGCGACGACGGCTGTTGGTCAGGAAACTGAAACTTTGCAATTCGTCGAAGGGGGACTGGTCTATCGGCTGTCATGGGCGATGGAAGCCATTCGCGTTCGCGCCTCTGCTAACGGCGATACAGTCGGCGATTTTGGGCTGGCTTTGGATGATCATGAGCTCGGATACGGAGTTGCAGCGGTTGAGACCGGTACTGTCAACCGATCTGTAGCCATTCTTATTCAAGCCGGCTTCAACTCAAGGTTAGCAGCGATCAAAGCCGTGAAAGACACGGGCACCAACTTCCAGACCGGCGCAGAGCTTCGCCAATGGTTGAACTCTGAAGCTGTCACCGCGTGGAGCGCGCAGCCTGATTGGCCGACGCCCGACACTAGGGATATCTGGCTGGCGTTCACAAAGAACTTCGCTCCTGCAGAAAGCTTGGTATGGAATGATCGTAGGTACTGGGCGAACGTTGAGTGG
The DNA here is from genome assembly GCF_048263065.1 of Thioclava sp. Taxonomy (NCBI): domain Bacteria; kingdom Pseudomonadati; phylum Pseudomonadota; class Alphaproteobacteria; order Rhodobacterales; family Paracoccaceae; genus Thioclava; species Thioclava sp. The sequence goes on along the minus strand of NZ_JBLXEM010000050.1, from coordinate 7,242 downwards.
CGTGGTGTCCAACCCGTTGCAGGTTCGCCCGTTCAGATCCATCACATCGCAGGCCAACCGCAAATACTTGCTCCAGATGGAGAGTTGCTTGGTAAAGTGAAGGCCGCGCTTAATCCTGGGCGAGTGGGGCTGTTGCGGGCTCAGGTCGCTCAAGAGGAAGGGCGCATTGACATCGCTTATCTCGGTCCTGCAGACCTATCCAGCGAATAACCGCCCGAAGTGTGAATCGTGCTCGTCCGCTTTGGGCAGAGACCGGTCATGCGCCGGGCAAGACCCAAATGACTGCAGAGGGCCGTCAGTGTCGGAGCGGTTTTGGCCCTTCAAGGCCCAATTTAAGCCGTTCGATCTGCGCGCAGGCGGACTGTGCTCTTGCAATGAATTGATGCAATTCTGCAGAGGTTGACGCATCGGATTTAGGTATAGTTTCAAGTAGCTCGTTAAGCGCTTTCGATCCTGTTTGCTCAATATTGCTGATGTGTTGCGTTTCATCCGGTTCTGCAAACATCGATCGCCCAAAATTACCGCCTAATGCAGGAAAGTGCTGGTTCTTGTGATTATCCCATTCCCGTCGCGTTAGAAGGCAAGCCTCTTGAAGCAGTAAGAAACTACGCCTCGCATCTGAGATACCGTCCTGCGCCTTAACTTGCAGAGCAGTGATATCTGACTCTCTTGTAGCTTTGATCGCTTGCTTTGAAGTGCTGAACGCAAGTGCCGCGTAGAGCAATGCGCCCGCGGAAATCAAAAGGGATACGATCTCAAAAGCATTTTGCGAAACAAATTCCAAGATTAGTTTCCTTCTTAACGCAATTTCATAAAGTCTTTTTAAGGTGCCACTGTGCAATACTAGATCGGGCCGTGCTTGGTTGATTTCAAGACCGCTTTTTTTCGATCTGCGTGGCTTGAGCGGAGCTTGTGGGCGAATTTTCGAAGGGCCCGTGGTTCGTTCGCCAATGACAGCGTTGCGGAAGCCGCGCTGCATCATATCAGCGAGCGATCAATGTCCGTGTGGGCCCTTTGCGCTCCTAGTCATAAGCTGATGATGTTATTACATTATGGATGGATAAGGTTCGTAGTGGTTATGCAAGATTGGCACTGTAAACCCAAAAAAGTATTGCCAAGGTGATAATATCAATAGGTAAAATATCATATTCATGATATTTTTTCCTCAAGCTTAAATGCCCTTTGGTGACGTCGCTAAAACAGAGTGCCGCCTCTAAAAAGGAATATAGGCCTTCCCGCCGTCACCCGTGATTTTCCTAACCCCTAGGTCATCTTTTTCGGAGATCCAACAAGCATGCGCACTAGCACCTCCCATCCCCTCCTAATTGCCGAGGTCCAGCCCTTCGCAGACGCGGGACGGATCGGAATTACTTTTTGTCCGGGCAAGGTCCAGCCCAGTGCGATGTCAGGCAGCTGGCACCGCGATCTCGGGCTCGATCTAGACGCCGTCGCAGACTGGAACGCGGCCTCCGTGGTTACCTTGGTCGAGGATCACGAATTGCGAACATTGCAGGTCACAACGATGGGGACAGAAGTGCAGGCCCGACACATGCGCTGGCACCACCTGCCAATCCGCGATTTTTCCACGCCCGATGCAGAGTTTGAGCGGCAGTGGGATGCGGTTGGCGAGGGCATTCGATCCCAACTGCGCGCGGGCTTCAATGTTCTGGTGCACTGCAAGGGCGGTCTTGGGCGTGCAGGCACGATTGCCGCGCGCCTTATGATTGAACTGGGGACTACCCCAAAGGACGCGGTAGTCGCTGTGCGCAGCACACGACCGGGCGCAATAGAGACATCCGCGCAGCTGGCCTATGTGATGGGCTTAAAGGCCGTTGCCGAGGCCCAGCCGGCGACGACCGCAGATGCCATCGTAGACCGCGCCACAGGGGCGCTGCTAGGCCTTGCCATTGGGGATGCCGTGGGCACGACGCTCGAGTTCAAAGCCCGCGATCGCTATCCGCTGCTGACCGACATGATCGGTGGAGGGCCGTTTCATCTTAAGCCCGGCGAATGGACCGACGATACCGCCATGGCACTGGCCTTTGCGGATAGTCTTTCCACCAATCCAAATCTGGACGAAGCCGATCTGATGCGTCGGTTCGTAGACTGGCACCATACCGGCACATACTCTTGCACAGGCTCCTGTTTTGACATCGGCATTACCACCCGACAGGCACTGTCACGTTGGAAAAACACAGGTGACCCGTTCGCGGGTTCCACAGACCCGCAGACCGCGGGGAATGGCAGTCTGATGCGCCTTGCGCCGGTGGCTATCCGCCATTTCGGTAACCGAGCCCTGCTGCGCGACGTAGCAGCCCGCCAAAGCCGTACAACGCATGGGGCACCAGAGGCCGTAGACGCCTGCGTAGCCTACGCGGAGGCCATTGCAGATGCGATTGAGGGGGCCAAGCGTAGCGAGGTGCTGCGCGCACGGCTTGAGCCCTACGCGGGCGCAATTAGCCCGATCATGGCGGGCAGCTGGTGCGGCAAGCGACGAAAGACTATCCGCGCTTCTGGCTACGTTGCCCATTCGCTGGAAGCGTCGCTTTGGAGCGTTGCCCGAACTGGCGATTTTAGGGATGCCGTGTTGCTGGCCGCTAACCTTGGCGAGGATGCAGATACGACTGGGGCAATCACGGGCCAGCTTGCTGGCGCGCTCTACGGGTATGAAGGGATACCACAAAGCTGGCATGATCGGGTGGCATGGGGACCACGCATGATGGAGATGGTGGCGGCACTGTTGCACTGACTACGGAGAGATCATCCAGCTAGACGCTGAAATAGTGGGTATCATTGGGACCATATCAAAACCAATCAGGCCCAAGCCCTAGGATCGTTCAGGTCGTCAGTCGCAGCGTAATCTGACCACACGTCAGCAACTCCGCAATAAATGCGCTGTAGTTCCGCATATTGCAGCTTGCGGCGGCGCGCTTCCAACCGGATCCCGCGCATGTATGCCGCCGCTGCGCTGGAACCGTCAGAGGATCGATCTGGTTGTTGCGCGGTCTGACGTTCACAATCTGACGTATGGCCAGCATCAAATGGGATCCTGCCCCTATCCAGAGAAAGAACCATCCGTTTGGATTGCGCAAAGGGGATTGTCGCAATCTCTTGGTAAGGGCTTCCCACCACTTGCAGTTGGCGCTGGTATATTTGGCTGGATGCTCGCCTCCGGCTTGCTCCACCTTCTTTAAGAACCGGCGGTAGAGTTACCGGGTTAGTTACCGGGTTTATCCTAGTCAGAATTACCGGGTTTGTTACCGGTTCCATCTCTAGGTCTTGGTTGGTTTTCACCGATCTTGGCGACGAAGACGAGCTGTAAATGGCCTCTACATGATCGCGCGTTGCGGTCATAAGCTTCGATGCCGGGTTAGCACCAAGCGTCATAGCCACCTTAATAATTTGCGTCGGGTCGACACAGTAACGAGTGGCGTTTCTACCCCCTTTAGCATATTTGACGGGCTCGACTACGTTCCAATTTTCCAAAGCGCGCATGTTTGTACGTGCTGTTTTCTCACAGCATTCACCCCAAATTGCCAGCTTTTCCATGCCAGGATAAATTACGTTATCGCCCCGGTAGCCCCACTTCAAACTTTCGCGGATAATCTCGACCAACATTTTACGCAAGCTATTGGACATAGACGGCCTGCAACGTTTCAGCGTTTCAAGCCAACGCTTGGCCAACCAGTCGATATCTTTCGAGCGCTTTGCCGTAAGTGTCATGCCCGCGCGCGCCCCTGTAGGTCAGCAAGATCCGGTTTCTTCGTTTTCTTTCCAGGTAACTGGTCAAGCAATTCCGCGCCCTGACCGCGGATATGGACAGCAAGGATTTTCGAGTATGCCCCGCCTTTCACGACCGCCTGACCTAGTTTTTGTCCAGTTGCGAGTAGTTGCTGTGTAAGGCGCAAAGCAATCGCGTCTAGACCGGCATAAAGCCAGCACCCTGTTGCGCTTTGACAACCGGTGCCGTTCAAGAAACCGCGGTAACACCAAGTGCCAATACCCTTTTTCGTAAGACCGGGTACGCAACCTGCAATACCTGAGCACCTAACATTTTTCTGCATTTCGAACTCTATTGGCCATAAGAAACGCAATCACCTGCGCACTCTTTGAAAGGAACCAATGCAAAAACATATCTATAAAGCGCACTTATGATTATGTTTTCAGGTACACTTGCTCGCGTGCATCCAGCCACGCGAGCACTTCAATTTCACGCCAATAGCGACGGCTTCCAATGTAGATTGGCTTGGGAAAATCGTATGAAGGTTCATTAAGCCAGCGCCATAAACTCATGTCGGAAACTCCGCCGCAGAGTGCGCGCACTCTTGAAGCAGGCACACGAATATTGGGGTCAATGTTCGACTTCATTTTAGCCTCCGCTATATCTTGTGAGGCCAATTTATCTTAAAGACGTCATGCAGCAATGCCTTTTACAGGCATGAAAAATAACCCTAAAATACGAAAACTTGAAAATATCATCGTCGTGATATTTCTGAAAATAATTTATCAAAACTATGATAAATTCTGGGCTAATTCTGAATTTACATCACGAAATTGTGATAATCACTTCAACACGACCGCAGGCTGGAACGGAGTGACAGCCTGCTTCTTACCGCTCGCAAGTCTCTCAACATGCTGCGCCCACACATTTAGCGCAGACCGCTTCTCGTCTGCATAGTCGTGGCGCTGGTAAACCGCCACAATGCCACCTCCAGTACCAGACACGTGGTTCAGAACAGCCTCTGTGACTCGCACTGGAATGCCTAGTCGAGCCATACCAGTTGCTGCTGTGCGGCGAAGGTCATGAAATGTCCAATGCGGGATTTCCACCCTTGTGCCAATCTCACCGCTAGCGATTTCCGCCATACGCCTTGCAATGTGGTTTCGACCCTTATGGTAGCCCTGTAAGGGGTTCTCTCCAGTCGTAGTGAACACATAGCCCGCATCGCTCTTGATGCGTTCCACCGCCCCCAACACTTCCCGCGCGGCATCTGACAAAGGTACATCATGCGCGCGACCATTCTTTGTTCGATCGTTGGTTAAGTGCCAGAGATCACCGCGTACTTCACTATCGGTAATTTTGACAACTTCACCAAGCCGCTGACCAGTCAAAAGCAGCATTTTTCCAAGATGCCCCCAGGGCTGGCCTTCAATGGTGCAGGCTTGCCAAAATAATTTGATTTCGTCGTCAGTTAGAACCCGGTCACGGCTCTTTTCCTTAGCAGATGGTTTTACGCCCATCGCTGGGGAAACGTTCAATATGTCACGCTCGACGCACCAGCTTAAAAATTTCTTGAGATACGCCCGAAGCCGGTTTGCAGTGACAACCCGGCCGCTATCAACGATACCGTCGAGCAGATCGATCACGTCACGCTTGGCAATATCGCGAATATCCCGCTCCCCCCAAACGGCGACAACATGCCGGTACAATTCACGTTTGACCGTCTCGCCGGATTTCAGTGTGGAAAGATGCCGCTTGCCGAATTCCTCCACCAGCGTCTTTACCTTGTCTCGCTCTGTCAGTTGGGCTTCAAGTTGTGCAGCCTTTGTCGCTTTTTTCGCCGCGCTCGGGTCTTTTCCCATCGCGATTGCCTCTATCGCGTTCGAAGCTGCAGCGCGCGCATCAGCAAGGCCCATGACGGGCCATCGGCCAAGCGTCAGCTTCTTCGGTTTGCCCGCATAGCGATATCGTAAAGCCCAAGATTTCACACCACTAGTTTGCACCACGAGATATAGACCAGACAGGGCAGGGTCTGGAACTTCTCTTCGTACATCAGCCGGTTGAGCAGCTTCAATCGACTTCGTTGTCAATGCCTTTACCATAGTCAAATTTCCCTTTGGGGTAACACTGGGGTAACATAAATTGGAAGTAGACCCCGTTACCCTGTGTTAGTGACTATGCCTAACATCCCAATTTTATCAACTAAAATATGACACTATCACCGAGCGAAAGCTTTACATCGTGCGGTAGGGTTTGGTGACAGAAATTGACTGTTAATCAATTGGTCGTAGGTTCGATCCCTACCGTCGGAGCCAACTTCCCCTTAGGTGGTTGGCGGTAAACGAAAAAGCGCTCCTTCGGGGGCGCTTTTCGCGTTCTGGGGGCCTGCGTGGCACATCCTTTCCGTTTTAGCTGATGGGGTGCCAATCCCACGCAACACGTTGCGCAGAACGGTGCGATGTGCAGGGGCGCGGCGCGGTGGGATAACCAACAAATTTCGGGAAATATGGGCAACGGTGCCGAACGGATATGAATTAGCCGCGGGCACTTGGTTTGTCGGAACGGGCGGGCGCGATGACTGCGCCCGCCCGATCTGTTTTTAGGACTTCTTCGCGGCAAGCACAGCATCGCCGGTGATCGGCAGATGACGCACGCGCGCGCCCGTCGCGTTGAAGATCGCGTTGGCAATCGCGGGTGCGATCACGGTGGTGCCGGGCTCGCCCAGACCAACGGGTACTTCGGTGCTTTCGACAAAGTCGATTTCAAGCTCGGGCACATCGGCCAGACGCAGTGGCGTATAGGCCCCGAGGTTCAGGTCGATAACGTTGCCGTTCTCGATCCGGGTACCTTCATGCAGCGCCAAAGACAGCCCCCAAAGCGCCGCACCTTCGCATTGTGCGCGCGCGCCGTCGGGGTCCACCACGGTGCCACAGTCAAACGCCAGCCACATCTTCTGGACATCGACCGCGCCCGTTTCAGGATCAACCGCCAGCTTGACCGCCGCCGCTGTCCAGGTCGGCATGCTGCGCGACTGGCCATAGGTGGTGGCAATACCGATTGCGGTGCCCTCGGGCAGCTCTGCACTGCCATAACCCGACATCTCTGCCACGCGCTGCAAAACAGCGGCCTGACGCGATGCCCCACCAACCGCATTGGGCGCAGAGCCCGCGTTGATGCCTTCGGCCTTCAGGTGATCCAGACGGAACTGCAGCGGATCGGCACCGACTTTATGCGCCGCTTCATCCATGAAGCTTTCCACGGCAAAGTTGGTCCAGCCCGGTCCGACAGACCGCAGCCAGCCGGGACGGAAGGTCGCATTCGCCAAATCGTTCGAGATCGCCCGCACCTGATGCGCACCCACCGTGTACCAGTGATCGGCGCCGTCAATGGCAAAGGGGTCATAGGGTTCTTCGTTGACACCTTTGGGCATGAAACCCGGTGCCATCACCTGCGTCGGCCAACCGGCTGCGGCGTGGTGTTCCATACCCGTGACCGATTTGGCATCATCGAACGCCATGCGC
>NZ_JBLXEM010000049.1:0-14322 GCF_048263065.1 Thioclava sp. | reverse complement strand
TATCAATGGGAACGCCTGATATCCTCTTCTCCAGCCCAAGAAGCACGATTCCATGCACGGATGAGAACAGCCCGCGGGTCATAAGATTCACATCCTCCTCGGACATATCCGGAAAGATTCGCACCAACGGATCAGCGATCAGGGAGAAGACGTTTTGCAGCTCCTCTAAATACCACGCTGGCACCTTTTCTTCGGTAGAAACCTCCAAGTCGAACAGCGTGCGCCAAGCGGGAGTGTTGTCACGTGCGAAGTGCAGATAGGCATGCGACATGGCGATCATTGAATTGACCGGATGACCGGGGGGCTGTGCCGCGACGGCCTTTGAAACCTGCGCGCCGACGCGTTTGAACGTCCGTGCGTTCACGGCCATGATCAAGTCGTTCATATCGCCAAAGACGTTGTATATGGCGCCAACCGCACATCCTGCTTCCTTCGCAAGGTCTCGGGCCCGCAGGCCAGCGATGCCATCCGTCTTAATCCGCTCTTCAGCGATATCAATCAGTCGCGCGCGGAGATCTTCACGTTTCTTCTGAACTTTTCCGGTCATAGGCCCCTCACTTGAACTGCGTTCATCTTTAGCTAGGGCGGATAAATAAGCAAAGCCCTTGCGTTTGCGCGCAGGCTTTCGCAATAAGCGGTCAGCGGTCCCTTAGCTCAACTGGATAGAGCAGCTGACTTTTAATCGGTTGGTCAAGTCCAAATTTTGCTTTGAATTTAAGGCGATTGGCAAGTAGTAGAATATTGCAGACTGTTTTACAGACTGCTTTCAGCGGCTCCGTAGCTCAACTGGATAGAGCAAGGACCTTCTAAGTCCGAGGTTGAGGGTTCAAGTCCTTCCGGGGCCGCCAAAATCTAACCTTGTTGGGATATTAGCGTTTCATCGCGCAATGTCAAAACCCCTTGTTCATGACCTCTCAAAGAGAAGCGTTGTATGGAGCAACTACCTTATCTGATTTCAGCACCCGTGGGGTGAACTGGAAAATCTGGTAGAGTGGCAATGCATATCTGCATCTGAACTTTTTTCGGTTGGTGATGTGAAGAGCATCAACGTGCATGAGCAGAATTTTTCCATCTCTCATGCCCCTCTATGTGAGGGCATTCACGATGGAAAAACTGCCCGGTGAAATTCTCTGGAAGTTTGGTCGGTTCCTGTGTCGCCTTCATTAAGGATGACTTGGAAGAAAGCCGCAGCCACAAAGTGACGATTTCACGAGTAGGTAATGTGACAGTAGAAGAAAAATCGAAACTGAAAGAAGGTTAGGCTGCTTTGGACCATCCGAACTTCGGTTTCATGCGATCGTCTGAGCGAGACCGCCTCGAACCGAAATCCGGGAGGGCTGGAGATCAAATAACACAGATAGCTTAAACCATATGGTCAAGGCTCACACAGGCAACACGTGTCTTTGAAAAGCTGGTAGCCGTGCGCCGAAGGGAGTTTTCACAAGTGAAATCCAATCAGCACTCTGCGTCACCTGATTTCCAGATCCTGCGCGGGCCCTCTTGTGAGGCCGCGCAGATCCGCAAACTCCGGTGAAGCAGAGCCAACAAACACCAACTTAAGCCAGACCGATAGACGATGCTGCTGCTACAGCGTGTCTGGCCAGACTGCCTTTGGAAAGGAGGAAAACAGGCTTCTTGAGCTGCCGCTTGGAGCAGCATTTTTCGGGATGAAACCGATGACTTTCTATAGAACTTTCTCAACCAACCAAACTTGTCTCAAACTCGCACACGTCCGGCAGTTTCTCAGCCAACATGGGTCTGATTTAGCTCGGGCGGCTCACAGGCTCGGAGGACCTGCTGCCAGTGCTCGCGTGTTCCTGCTCTGTGAAGCTGTACGTTACACGAGGCGCCTGACACGGGCACAAAGCAGCCAGCTTGTAGGCTTCCACCAGTTGTTGATGCTGGAGCATGTCAGCGATCCGGGCCGGATCGAAAGCGTTCTTTTTGCACAAATCAACCCTGCCTCGGTTTTCGTCGAAGAGTGTTGTGTGCTCGCTGAGAAACTGGGCTGTTTGCTTCGGAGCATTGCCGAGAACGAACCGAACGAGAACAAGAACGGCTTAATCCTGGCACCCCAAAAGATGCCAAAGGTCGCGTGATCCCCCAGAGCCGGCCCGTGCAGGGCTGGCTGCCTTGAAGGGCCGGCCATCCAGGACGTCCCAATGAACGACAATTAAAAATAGGGGTATCACGACGATGCACGTACTTTACAACAAGCAAGGCATGGATGATCTGGCAGCCGAAGCCGTAGGCTTGGGAAGGCAGGTCGCAGAGCGGGCCAAGGCGCTTCACCTTGGCGACACCGCAAAGGATGTTGCTTTCGTGTCGCGCTGCTTTGCGCGCCTGAAAGATCGCCAGCCTTTCGATGAGGGGGACGAAGGTGGCTTTGATGCCGTTATGGATATTTTGGAGCGCAGTATTGCTTCAGAATTCCTGGGCAGTGAAGAGCGGTACGAGGAAACCGGCTACGATGACTTCGGCCCCCGCGGCGAAACTCGTGACACTCCAGTTTATTCGGATCGCGGCAATGAACTGATCGAGCTGCAATATCTTTTTCAAGATTTTCTCAACAGCCGTGACAGTGTACTCGACCACGTCGCTGCCCACCGCTGTTTGCTTGATATCATGAGCAGTTAAGATTTTGCAGGAAACCGGATCATGTAGCTTGATCGGGTTTCCTGCCCCTCCAGGGCAGCTGAACGGTACAGCAGCACTCGCGCGCGTTGGCCAATTTCTGATTTACCGAAGAAAATAAAGCAATAAAAAACAATAGGATAAATGTTGAAGATTAAAGCATACTGTCTATGTTTGGTGTCAAGATGTGCACGATGCATGATTTCAAAAGGAAGGATATACTCAACGATCGATCAACCGAGCTGCCATTAGCTTTCCCTGGATAACCGATAGTGAAAAGCATTTTATTGGGGGAAGGAGCTAAATCTTTGGTCACTCCATCGGCCAAGCCCAAATTTCTTCAGCGTTTTTGACAGGCCGTCACGGCCGTCCGGATCAAGAGAGTCCGTAACAACCAACGCACTGCTACTAAATGAAGGAGTTTCAAAATGGGTTATCAAGCACGTGGAACATCTGGCATGACGCCAAAGCTCAGCCTGCGCGATTTGCATGAAATTAGGGAAGTTGTCCAAGAATGCATCAGCCTTTTCATCGACCAAGTTAAGCCCGAGGAGCATGCACCTGAGCCTGAATACCTCACGACAAGGGAGGTCGCGGAAATTACCAAGTATTCCAAGGCTGCCCTTGAGGCTTATCGTGGGAAAAAAGATGGGCCTCCGTTTTACAAACAAGGCGCGAATGTCCGTTACCGCTCGGATGAGGTGCGCAACTGGATGGAAGAAAAAAGGTACGAGTAAAAATCTGGAGCGGCCTGCCGCGACGCATGCTCGCTCAGGAAACATCAAGCATCTTCTCGGCGGTAATCGCGCCGAGGAAATGCTCAGCAGCCTATTTAATACGCAACGGCGGTCCCTAAGGTAATCTGCCTGCTCCTGTAAAACACTGCAAACCGAGGGGCAGGCGACCGAAGAGGCACGGTTGGGTTGATTATCGCGGTGCCTCCACCGCCGTTGGCAACCGGTTATCGGTATTGGTACCGCCGGAGCTCTTCGGGATGGCTTAGCTTTGCGAGGCCATCTCCTCAGTATTTTCATCTTGGCCTCAGCGCGAAAGGCGATGCAATGACATCTGATTTAAGAACGTTTTTGGACCTGCCAAAGTCGATTTTACGCCCACTCACGTTGGATGAAGTCGCTGCGATTGTTGACGTCGATCGCAAGGTTGTGTTCCGGATGATCAAGGAAGGTAATATTCCTGAGTCCGTAATTTCCAGCAGCAAAACCACTGTTATTGGTTCCCAGCCAATGCTCAAGCCTATCGCATGTCCGATTGTGCAGTTTCAATTGACCACCGGGCACCAATTAGGTTCCCAGCTACACGGTCGATTGGTTCGCGAGATTGGAAATGTCGCGAAAGGCTCCTCACGTCAGGGTGTTTTCGAAGAGGGCGCTTTGCGCGTTGATCTGATCGGTGTTGTCACGAAGACGGTTTCAAGAATGGCTGCATTGGCAGGTGCCGAGGCGGCAGTCATCTTCAATCCAGAGATCCGAGGAGGGCTGCCTGTCATGCGTGGTACGCGAATTGGCGTCTATGAAGCAGCTGATCTCTACAAGGTTGAACCAATTCCGTACATTCTGGAAAATTTTCCGACCTTGACCGAAGAACATCTCGAACAAGCAAGTATTTATGCAAAAGCTCACCCACTCAACAAGATTGCAAGCTGAATTGGCGTTCTCTGGGTATTGGCAGTGACCAGTCAAAACCTCCGCAAATTGGCCGTGCCTTTTTTCACCTCAGCAGATGCGCAACGCCTCACAAGATTGGGTCTTGGATCCGGTTCAGACCATCATGTTCTGCACCAGCAACACGTCTTCTTCTAACGAAATGAATGGGATGCGGTCGTTCGCTGCAAGGGAAGAGGCGAGCCACATTTCTTTCAAAACAGACCTTCTAATGGGACTGGAGCCCCTGCCCAACGAGCCCTACTGCTTGCTGTTTTCGCACAACCGATTGCATCACAGAAGCGCTTGATTATCAGATGAAATAACCTCAATTATAGGGCAGGCTCACTTGATCCATTAAAGAGGGCTTTAGGATTATTTAGCCATTTGTCTATTGTCTCCCTGCGAACAAATTCTCAGCTTGAGGCTATGAAATTAACGATCTAAAGAGGCCTTCGCTTTCCGAAGGGAAACCGGGAAAATGCAGCTCGACACTCTAACAATTAAAAACTTCCAGTGCTTCGGGCCGGACGGGATCACGCTGGACATGACCGATCCGGTGACAACGCTGATCGGTCCAAATGGCGCCGGGAAGACGGCGGTTTTCCAAGCACTCAACCGCATGTTCGGGTTGGGAGGAGCGGCGCGAAAGGTCGAGAAATCTGACTTCCACCTTCCATTGGATGCAGACGATGTGCCGAACGATTGTGAACTTCACATTGAAGCAGTCTTCTCGTTTCCTGAACTGGATGACGATGAGGCTGGAGCCGCGGTCGCTGAATTCTGGACACAAATGTCTGCCAGTGATCCCGATGATCCGCTTGTGGCACGTGTTGTCCTTAAGAGCGTTTGGAACGACGACGGGACGCCCGATGGAGTTATCGAATCAAGCCTTAGGTGGGTCACAAGGGCAGACGAGGACTATGAATGGGACGCGTGCAAGCCGCTGACCGCCGCTCAACGGTCGGCGATTCAAGTGGTCTACGTTCCAGCCAACCGCGGCTCAATTTCTCAAGTCAAAGCGCTGCTCCGAGGACGACTCTGGCGCGCCGCCCGTTGGTCCCGAGAACTCCAAGAGTCTTCTGAAGAACAGGCTGAAAACTTGCAGGATGCGTTCCAAAAGGAACGCCCAATTACATTCATCAGCGAACGTTTGTCCCAACGATGGCAGCAAGTCAATGAAGCTGGGACCCACTCTCAGCCAGTCCTGAAGCTTACCGAAGATCGCTTCGAGGCGATCATTCGGCATGCCGACGTGAAATTTTCGCCTGATCCGTCCGGCGCGGATCGTCCGCTTGAACGTTTAAGCGATGGACAAAAATCCTTGTTCCAGATCGCTTTGACTGCCGCTTTGCTGGAGATCGAACAAGATGCCCTCGAATTGTCGGATGAGAAATCGCCGTTTGAGCCATCACTCCTTAAGCACGTTCCGCTCACCCTGCTTCTGGTCGAAGAACCGGAAAACTCGCTGTCGCCGTTTTTCTTGTCGCGCATCATGGACCTTTGCGAGGACATTTCTGAGATGGAAACAGCTCAAGTCATGCTGTCCAGTCACAGTGCGTCGATCCTTTCCCGAGCGGAGCCGGAAACGCTTCGCTACTGCCGTCTGGATCCGAATACAGGGCACAGCGCGGTCAGAGCACTCACTCTACCGCCCGCGAAGGCTGAAGCAGGCAAGTATGTGAGACAAGCCGTGCGTGCCTATCCAGAGCTCTACTTCGCGAAGCTTGTTGTGCTTGGCGAAGGCGATTCCGAACAGATCATTTTGCCGGAGATTGCTCGCGCGCAAGGCCTTCATCTGGACAAAGCTTTCTGTCCGATCGTTCCACTCGGAGGGCGCCATGTAGAGCACTTCTGGACTTTGCTCAGAGACCTATCGATCCCGCATGTCACTCTGCTCGATCTTGACTACGGCCGACAGCATGGCGGAGCTGCCGCAATCCGCGGCATCGTCAAAAAACTGTTGGAATTCGGGGTCGATTTCGATGATTGCAAGCATGTAAAACGCGGCGAAATCAGTCCTGACGATATCGATGAGTTAACTGATGACGACATCAACATTGAATATGATGGCGAATCTGAAAAGGCTCTCGGCACATACTGGCTGGAAACGCTCAGGGAACGCGACGTGTTCTTCTCGGAACCGATCGACATCGATTTTTCGATGCTCTGTGAATTTCATGATGCTTACGCGAAGCCCACCCCCGGGGGCCACGGGCCAGGAAAATCCAAAGAAGTTGCCTTGGCGCGCAAGAAAACCACACTTAAAAAAACCGGCCATCCCGAATATTACGACGACTCTTGGAACTATCTGTTTAGATGGTACCCCTATCTCTTTCTTTCAAAGAGCAAACCGGCCGCGCATCTTACTGCAATGAACAGACTTAAGAAAAAGGATTTGAAGTCACCGCCAGAAGAGCTCGGTGCCTTGCTTGCCCGAGTCAAGCAATACCTCAGCTAACGCATGCCGATCATCAAGCCAAAACACTGGACACCAAAAGGCGTCGCCTCTCTCGAACCGGCAGCGCTCAACGCGATCCGCGAAAACGATAACAACCTGTGTGTCGTTGCCAGCGCAGGCGCAGGGAAAACAGAGTTTCTCGCGCAGAAGGCCGACTACCTTCTCTCAACAGGCATTTGCCGTGCGCCCCACAGAATTCTGGCCATCAGCTTCAAGAGCGACGCAGCAAAAAACCTGAAGGAACGCGTAAGACAGCGTTGTGGACCAGAGTTTTCGGGAAGGTTCGATTCCATGACGTTCGACGCCTTCTCAAAAGGCCTTGTTGATCGCTTCGGCGCACTCATCCCTGCGCCTTACACCCCGTCTCCCGACTATGAGATTGCCTTTCCCGGTTTTCGCGATTGGGATGATTTCTTGAAGCGACATGGCTATCCCCACCTCTCCGGAAAAAAACTTGAACAAGCTGTTGCACGCTGCAGGCTTCCGATTGCAACTCTGAACCCCAAGAATCCAGAGTGGAAGGACGTCCTCACGCGTTTTTGGGCAGAGTACTATCGGGATGTGAACCTGACACAGTTGACCTTTCCGATGATCAACCGCCTCGTGAACTATGTTCTGTCTTGCGATCCGCGCATCGTCACAGGTCTGCAAGCTACATACCCATTTGTCTTTCTTGATGAGTTTCAGGACACCACTTTCGGACAATATGACCTGCTCAAGCGCCTCTTTCTAAACAGTGATGCGCGCCTCACCGCAGTCGGGGATAACAAGCAGCGGATTATGGTTTGGGCGGGTGCTATGCCCAATGCGTTCAAGACCTTCACAACCGATTTTGATGCAATGCAAGAAACGCTGCTCTCCAACTGGCGCTCCCATCCTGAACTGGTCGAGATACAGCATGCGATTGCGGTTTCTCTCGAAGCCACCTCAGCAAAACCCGATGCCAAGCGCCTCAAGGACGTCGATGGGGACGTATGCGCGATCTGGGCATATGATGATCCGGTATCTGAATGCGAGGGCCTTGCCAGCTGGATTTCTGCCGCAATTAACTCCGGAGAGATGACCCCTGAAGATTGCGCTGTTCTGGTCCGCTTCAAGCCAGATGTCCTTGAAAGAGAACTCGGACCTGCACTCGCATCACATCGTGTACGTCTTCGAAACATCGCTCGTAGCCCCGACGGGGCTAACATCGCTATTCAAGACGTTCTCACGGAGGATGTCACCCAATGTACCATGGCTCTGATGCGTCTCGGCGCGCTTCAAAAAGCGCCCGATGACTGGCACGCCGTCATAGAGAAGTTGTCCTTGATTTGGGGCTTCGCCCCTGACAACGAGGCTGAACAGGAAATATTGCAAAACCAAGTTAGCTCCAAAATCACGGACTTGCGCGCTTTCATGGCAGCCAATGCCCCTTCAAATAATTCATGCGCGGTGCTTGTCCAATCGATCTTAGAGTTCGTTGGTGAGGCTGAGTTGCGGGTAACTGTCCCGGCCTACCGCCGCAATAAGGACTACCTTCGTGCTCGGACCGGACTGACATGCCTATTGAAGGAATCCGCCGAGGGCGAAACTGATTGGGCAACGGTTACCCGAAACTTTGATGGCGTTGGTCAAGTGCCGCTCATGAGCATTCATAAGAGCAAGGGCTTGGAATTCCATACCGTCATCTTCTTCGGTCTCGACAGTGGAACCTGGTGGTCGTTTAAGCCACAGGACAGCGAAGAGATGCGCGCATTCTTTGTCGCGTTCACGCGCGCTATGCAGCGTGTCTATTTCACGTCATGCCGCGGGCGCGGAAATCGCCTCTCCTATGTCGATGACCTGATGGCCGAAGTGGGCGTTGAACGCGTCCCGGGACCAACCCCAGACTAAATTTCCTTGCAGACCCACGTGCAATGAGCCTAAAAATCATTGCAGCCTAAGTTCCTTCGCCAGCGCCGCGAATGGCGGCTATGCGGGCTGCAGCATCGGCGCCCAGGGGGCTGGTGATCTGCCCCCCGTTCATCCCTCAGTCAAAACGAAAGCCCTTGGATTTGATAATCGTCGGTTTCGGGTGCGTCGAGCGTGCAGGGCGCGATGCCATCAAGTAGCCCAAGCGCTCCCTATACATAGGACCTACAATCCTCGGAACTGTCTCAATAGTTGGCTTTGCTCAAAATACAATTTGTACTCCACGCGGTGCAGGCTTGCTTCATGCCTGATAATGATGCGAACTATGTGTTTGATATTTATGCTCAAAGAACTTGAACAGCTCATTGGTTCGGACTTCTAACTCAACATCATCGTATTTCGACTCGGGCAGCCCGGTGTGCTCGTCGTACAAAAGGTCGTAGATTTCCTGCCGAATTCCGGCCCGTGTAGACTCCTTTTGGAATGCGTCGTGAACCTGTTCCATTCGGCGTTTGATAGAATCCAATATGGCTATCGTCGCAGACTTAATCTGCTTGATTTCCTCCTTGGAAAGGTCTTCCCGAAACAAAACGTCAAAGATCGGCTTCTGGTCAGCGGACAATCCCATAGCCACGTGGGCTTTCGCCTCTGCCTCCATCTCCGCAGCAAGACGCATGAGAGCCTCGAATGTCGCCTCGATTGTGTTCTTGTCTTTCTCTTTGTTGTATTCCTTAATGATCTTGTCGAACCGCTCTTCGAAATCCGTCAGGGTCGGATTTGCTGCCAACATTTTTGCCAATCGATTTCTCACTACCTCACGGAGGTCCTGAGTATCGCTGGCTTTTCTCTCGCTTTTCGCAAACTCCTTACGCAGGAGATCAAAGTTCACCTTCGAAATATCAAAGATGCGATCGCCCTCTGTGTCGGGAGTTATTTGGATTGCGTCGGCAACAATGGCGTTGAGTTTCTGGATGATCGCTGTCGTATCAGCGTCCGCCTTATCATCTTGGAGGGAACTATAAATGTAGTTGATCGCTTGGTACGATCCTTTGAAACCCTCTGCCCATGCAAAGGTTAGGCATGCCTTATATTTGCGGAACACAGCCCGCGCGACAATTTCAAAGCCTTTCCGGGTTTCATCGTTCTGGTTTATTGTCTCTTTGGCATCTTTAAGAGCCTTGAGCTTGTCAAAGCCTTCGGCCTTGCGCAGCCGGTCCAAATCGAACCCACCATCTTTCAGGCGTTCTCCGACCAAAGCAATTGCTTCGACGAGTTCGTTTCGCAGCTTTTCCTCTGGATTTACAGGATCGACGTCGGGCCCAGGCTCATCGGGGCCACCAAGAGTTCCACCCCCAGTATGGCCAGCAAAAGTCGCAAGTGCCTTTCGCAGGTTTTTCAGGATGCCGCAGTAGTCGACGATTAACCCGTTGTTCTTGCCTTCTTTCACTCGGTTTGCCCGAGCAATTGCCTGCATCAGGGTGTGCGCCTGCAGAGGCTTGTCGAGGTATAGAGTCGAAAGAGAAGGCACATCGAAACCAGTCAGCCACATGGCGCAGACGATCACAATGCGGAAGGGATGGTCTTCCCGTTTGAATGCTGTCTCAACATCCAGCCGCTTCTCGATTTCGCGTCCACCGACTTTTTCCTTAACCGTAAAGCCATCCTTCATTCGCTTTCGATGCGGGATGATGTCGAGGCCCCAGTCTTTGAACTTCTTGATCTCATTCTGTTCGTCACTGACGACAACCGCCATCTCGGTCTCGCGCATCCAAGCGATCTTGGCCTCGCGCTGAAGCCGTTCTTGGTCGTCGGCGATGGAACCGAGTTCAGCCTCCAGCGCTGCGATCTGATCCTCCCACTCGGCCTGAATGTAGTCGTACATCCGAACGGCCGTGACCTTGTCGATGGCGACATACATCGCCTTGCCGCTCTCCCAGTTGGTCGAGAAGTGCCAGGCGAAATCCTTGGCCACATGCTTCAGGCGCGGCTCTGCTGTGACGATGTGATACTCGCGTTTCAGATCATCTGACAGTTTCGCGGCCACATCTGGGTCATCCACCTCGGCTTCGGCCAATGCATCAGCCAAGCGGCCATTCAGGTCTGCCCCCGCGATCTTTAGCTTGTCGCCACGAGCGTCGTAGAACAGCGGCAGGGTCGCACCGTCCTCGATGGCATCCTGGAAGTCATAGGTTGACAGATACCCACCAAACACCTGCCTGGTGATCTCGTCATTGGCGAACAGCGGCGTGCCAGTGAAGCCGATGAAGCTCGCATTCGGCAGCCCCTTGCGCATGTTTAACGCCAACATCCCGTATTGCGTCCTGTGCGCCTCATCGGTCACAACGATCAGCTTGTCACTGGTTGAATAGACCCCATTCCCAGCCTCATCATCGGTGAATTTCTGGATCATCGTGAAGACGACCTTCTTCTGCTGTCCCAGCAACTCGCGCAGGTTTTTGGCAGAAGACGCGCGGCAGGCGTCCTTGTCGTTGTTGGCCAGCCCGACCGAGGCAAAGGTCTTGTAGATCTGGTTGTCCAAATCGGTGCGGTCGGTCAGGATCAGGAAGGTAAAATCGCCGCCCAGCTTGCGGTGGACCTTCTGGGTGAACAGCGCCATCGAGAAGGACTTGCCCGACCCCTGGGTATGCCAGAACACACCCAGCTTGCGCTCCAGATCCTCGCGGGTCTTTACGGCCTCAACGGCGCGGTTCACACCCAGATATTGGTGGTTCTTCGCGATGATCTTTGCCAGCCCGTTGGCACCATCTGCAAACAGGATGAAATTCTCGAACAGGTCCATGAACCGACGTTTGTCGCAGACGATCTTTAGCAATGCTTCCATCGGCAGGCGCGCATCGCGCCGGTCGCGCTCATCCAGCTTTAGCCATTCCGCGAAATGCGCGTACTCGGCGCTGATCGAGCCCATCCGTCCCTCTTCGCCATTCCCCAAGATGACAAAAGCGTTGAAGTGGAAGAGGTGCGGGACTGTGTCTTTGTAGTCGCTCAGGTTCTCGGCATAGGCGCGGCGCAGGTCCTTGTCAGGGCGCTTGAGCTCGCAGAACATCAGGGGCAGCCCATTGACGAAGCCCACGATGTCGGCCCGCCGCCGGTGGGCATAGCCGCGGATCCACATCTCGCGCACGCAGAGGAAATCATTGTTCTCGGGGGTATCGAAATCAAAGACGCGCAGGTGTTCGACGCGGGGCTCATTGTTCTGGCGGAACTTCACCTGCACCCCATCGCGAAGCAGCTCGTATTTCTCCTGATTGGTTTTCAGCAGGGATTGAGAGGCGAAGGTCTCGGTGATCTGTCGCAAGGCCTGTTCGTAGGCGTCATCCGGCAGGCCCGGGTTCAGGGTGACCAGTGCGTCGGAAAGGTAGCGGGTCAGGATCACGTCCTTGTCGGACTTGCGGCCCAACGTACCCTCGGGGCCGAAGGTCTCGCTGTTCCACGCCATGACCGAACGCCAGCCATGTTCTTCGGCCAGATAATCGGCCATGGTTTTTTGGACTAAAAGGTCTTCGGTAAAATCGTTCATGGTCAAATACTACTCTGGGATGGGAAGGCGTCCATCCATTAATCGCGGAAGGAGAAGGTCGCGGGCTTTTGCAAGCTTATTGTTTTGACGCCGCAGATTGTCAGCTTCAGACCAAATTGGGTCTGCGATCTCGTTATAGAATTGCAAAGCATCGTCTTCCGGGACGATGGAGTTGACATGTGATATCCCAGCTAAAGTTAACTGAGGTTGAGCTGCGCCCGTCCTCATGTCTTGCATTTTTAGGGTTTCACAAGCGTTCATCGCAAAGTGAAACCTGATCCCCTCCGCCTTGTGTTTCGGGCGGAAAACGAAGCAGTTATTGGTCACGAAGGTTGGTCCAAACGTCCGCCGCACGTTTCCGCTGCCGTTTCCTCGACAAGTCACCAAACACATGCTCTCAGAAACGTTTTCTTTCTCGAAATAGCCGATGATTCCGTCCGCGCCATGAACAGGATATCTGCCCGTTTCGGTGATTTTCGTTTTGGGAAGATTTTTGCCGTAAGAGATATCCCAGATTTCGGAGATTGGGCGTCGCTCCCACCCCTCCGGCAGGCCATCGACGAACTTGGTGGTCTCGGAGCCGGGGAAGCGGAAATGGACGAACCATTCGCGATACAAGAGGCGCGCCGCTTGCTCCAACAACGCAATCCGCCGCCGGTTGTTCTCGATCAGGTCATCATAAGCCGAAAGCACCCCCGCGATCCGCTCTTGGGTGGGGAGATCTGGTAGCGGGAAGCGATAAGCTTTGATTTGTTTCCCACTGATATGAGGAACATTCGTTCCGCCCATCAAGTTCTTGATGTATTCTGAGAAATCCTTGGACGCGATAAGATACTTGAGAAACCTTTGGTGCAAGGTTTCGCCCGCCCGAAGGCGAGCAACTCGTTGAACCAACAGGCATAGCGGGTCGCGCTCTTGAATTTCCGACCACTTCAGTCCAGCGGGAATCCATGGACGATCCATTGCAAGAACGATATCTCCGGCGTGAAGATGAAAGCGTTCATATTTTTTAAGTTCACTGCTTGGCCAATAACGTGATTTTTCCCAAGCTATGTAACCTTGGGCGATGTTCTCGCCCTTAATCAGTGGAATGTCGTCCGTGTTTTCGGTGAACTGGGCGCTCTTGAATGCCGGGCCGCTGACAAGTTCGATGTGGTCACCAAGCGTTCTGAGTTCCAAACTCATATGATCAACTCCGCGAAGTTCTTCGCGATGGTCTCAGCCAGTTCAGCCGCCTCGGCATTCAGGGTTTCCAACTCGTCGTGGATCTCCTTGATCGCCTCTTCAAAGTCAAAATCCTCGTCATCCTCTTCCGGCGCGACGCCCACATAGCGGCCCGGTGTGAGGCTATAGTCATTCTCGGCCAACTCGACCTGATCCACCAGCTTTACCAGACCCTCGACATCGCGCAGCCGCCCTTCGGGGAAGCGCGACAGCAGCCAGTCTGCCTGCCACTCGAAATAGCGAAAGCGTTTCAACGCCCCGCTGGGCGTCAGGTGGATTTCCGGATCGCCGGTCAGTGCCACCCGCGCCTCGGCAATCATTGCCAGATGCTTCTTGCCATCCGAGATGACCTTGCGCATAGCGGCCAAGGCTTTCTTGGCCTCGCCCTCATCGCTGATCGCCTCTATCTTGGCTTTCATGGCCTCAGACACCTTCTCCTGAGCCTTTTGCGCCAGCTTTGACAGGTGGTCAATTTCCTTGATCAAGGTCTTCGCCTGATCCGCCAGCGGCTGCATCGCCGTCCACGCGGCCGTCAGCGCGTCGATCAAGGCATCAGGCTGTGCCAGCGCGGCGGCAGCCTCCCCATAGGCCCTTGCATCAGCGGTCAGCTTCTCGACCCCGGCTTTCAACTCAGCAGTATCGGTATGCGCGGCGAAATGGGTGCAGGACTTGCCCAGCACGTCCAGCAGCTCGGTAAAATCAGTCTGCTGGGCCTCGTCCCGCGCTGTGGACAGGTAGTCCTGCACCAACCCGGCAAAGCGGTCTTCTTGCCCACGATACAGCCAGACGATGGAGGTCAGGTTCTTTTCCTGCTCAGGGGAGAAGTCGCAGATCTTGCGCGTCACCTTGCGGAAGACCTGCCGCGCGTCCAGCATCAGCACCTTGTCGCGCAGATGCCCGGGCTTGCCCTTGTC
>NZ_JBLXEM010000048.1:0-14705 GCF_048263065.1 Thioclava sp. | reverse complement strand
GATCGGCGTTTTATTTGTGCGGTCCGATACCAGTTCAAGCGCACACATCAGCCCATGCCCGCCGCGCACATCGCCCACGATGTCATATTTTTCTTGCAGCGCCTGAAGCCCTGCAAACAGTTGCGCACCGCGTGCGGCGGCATTGTCCTTGACCTGCAAGCGCTGCGTTTCCTTCAGACAGGCGATTGCAGCCGCCGCGCCGACCGGATGGCCTGAATAGGTGTAGCCCGAGCCAATCGCGCCCTTGCCAGAAGTGTCGCTTTCAAACACCTCGGCGACACGCCCTGAGATCATCACCGCGCCAAACGGGAAATAGCCGTTGGTGATCGCCTTGGCCGTGGTCATCAGATCAGGCTGAACGCCCCAAAGGCGCGAACCAGACCACGCCCCCGTGCGTCCGAATGCGGTGGTGATTATCTCATCAGCGACCAGCAGCATGCCGTGTTCGCGGCGGAGGCATTGCTCGTCGCGGCTGGCTTCGGTGAGCCAAAGCCAGGATTGGCCCCATCACCTCATCCGCCCAACGAACACACGAACACACGAATGTTACTCATGACACTTATGGTATCGTTCCCACTCGCAGGCAGCTTCATGGGCGTAATCCAAGTGCTTGTAAAAATGGCCATCTTTTCCAAAGCTCCGAATTTTCGAACCATCGGATAGACATACACGGCTTTTCGCGCCAACTTGAAAATTCCTTAAAAAAACGATTGCGCAAACGTTTTTCTTGGGACATCTTTTCCCTTGAAGGCACGCTGAGAGGGCAGCGCGAGAGCTTTCCGGAGGAGGACAAATGAAGAGATCGGGGATCCTGAATCCCGCGCTCTGTCGGGCGCTTGCGAGCATGGGGCATACAGACTCCATTGTCGTATGCGATGCAGGGCTGCCGATACCGGACGGACCCGAGCGCATCGACCTTTCACTCCTCCCCGGCCTTCCCGCTTTCCAAGATGTGCTCGCCGCGATCATAGCCGAGTTGCAGATCGAACAGGCCCAGATCGCCAGCGAGTTCGCGCAACAAAGCCCGCAGCTCCACAACGAAACGGTTGCGATGCTGGAAGCACAGGCGGCAGTGCAAGGTGCGCCAATCGCAATTGAACGGTTTAGCCACGAGGACCTAAAGCGCGCAACGCGCAACGCCCGGGCCATCGTGCGCACCGGCGAATGCACGCCCTTCGCGAACGTAATCCTCTTTTCCGGGGTGCCGTTCTGACGGCGCCATTGCAGGAGGCAAGCATGAGCAAGACCCTTCTCGAACTGCGCAACATCTCGAAGACTTTCGGGGATGTCAGGGTGCTCGACGGCGTCAATCTTCGGGCGCGGGCTGGGCGTGTGCTGGCGCTTGTCGGTGAGAACGGGGCCGGAAAATCGACCCTTATGAAGATCGTCACCGGCATCCACCAACCTGACCCGGGCGGCGAAATCTTGTTCAAGGATGCCCCCGTCGCCGTCGTCAATCCGCGTCAGGCAATCGATCTCGGGATCGGGATCATCCACCAGGAACTGAACCTGCTTCCGGGCCTGTCAGTGGCCGAGAACATCTTTCTCGGGCGCGAACCTCGACGCCCTTTCGGCCCGATTGACTGGCCCCGAATGCGCAGTGCCACCGCCGAATTGCTGGCGTCGCTGCGGCAGGATCATATTGACCCGCGCCAACCGGTTGAACGCCTTGGGGTCGGCGCCCAGCAGATGGTTGAGATCGCGCGCACGCTGTCGCAGCGCGCCGAAGTTATCATCATGGACGAGCCCACAGACGCACTGACCGATGTCGAGACCGCGATCCTCTTCGAGGCAATTCGCCACCTGAAAGCCGAGGGCAAGGCGATAATCTACATCTCGCACCGCCTCGGCGAAATCTTCGCCGAATGCGATGACGTCGCTGTTCTGCGCGACGGGCGCCTCGTGCATGAGGGCCAAGTTACCGATCTGACCGAGGGACAGCTGATCCATCACATGGTCGGGCGTGACATCACCGATCAATATCCCTACGTAGCGCAATTGCCCGGTCCCGTGCTGTTAGAAGTCAAAGATCTCACCGCCGACGGCATCTCCGACATTTCCTTCGCCGCCCATGCCGGAGAGGTAGTGGGCTTCGCGGGCCTGATGGGTGCTGGAAGAACCGAGTTGGCCCGCGCGATCTATGGCGCGAACCGTGCAGCTTCGGGCCAGATCCTGATCGACGGACATCCGCGTCAAATGCGTCGTCCCAGCGATGGAGTGCGTGCGGGAGTTGCTTACGTTACGGAAGATCGAAAATCTGATGGCTTGATCCAGCCGCACGCAATTCGGACAAACATGGCGCTAAGCGCGCTGCCGACACTGTCGCCGGGCGGCGTGGTGCGCCGCGCTCAAGAGCGGTCAGCGGTCGACGACTATATGCGCCGTTTCGCCGTCAAGGCGCCGGACATGGAAACCGAGGTGCGCAACCTGTCGGGCGGAAATCAGCAGAAAGTGTCTCTGGCAAAATCTCTGCTGGCCGATCCGAAGGTTGTGATCCTCGACGAACCTACCCGCGGCGTCGATGTCGGTGCACGCCGCGAGATTTACACCCTTATCAATGAGATGAAGTCGCGCGGACTGTGCGTCCTGCTGATGTCCTCGGACATGCCTGAACTGCTTGGCCTGTCAGATCGCATCCTTGTGCTGTCGCAAGGCCGCCTGACTGGCACCTTCGCACGCGGTGAGGCCAGTCAGCACGCAATCATGGAACGCGCCGTCGCGTAATCGAGAAGGAAGCCCCAGACATGAGCCCCCCTGGCCCCGGACGCGACGCCGCCGCGATGACTGCCAAACCCGCATTAGCGGGCGCCCTGATGCGGGCTTTTGCCGCCCAAAAATCGTTGATCGGCCTTCTGATCTTGATGGCGGTCGTCACCACGCTCAGCCCGCATTTCCTAACGACGGATAACCTGCTGATTGTCCTGCGCCAGACATCGATCAACGCGATTATCGCCTTCGGCATGACCTTCGTAATCCTTACCGCCGGGATCGATCTGTCAGTTGGTTCGGTGCTGGCGCTTACCGGAGCCGTCTGCGCCACGCTGATCGGCGCGAATTTCAGCATGCCCATCGTGCTGATCGCCACGCTCCTATTTGGCACCGCGCTTGGCGCAGTCAGCGGCCTGATCGTCTCAATCGGACGGGTCCAACCCTTTATCGCCACGCTGGTCGCCATGACCGCCCTGCGGGGTGCGACATTGGTGTTCAGTGGCGGCCGCCCGATCGACGCGGGAGAAGGTGTAGCCGCTGATGCCTTCTGGTATATCGGCGGCGGCTATCTTTTCGGCATCCCGGTGCCAGTGATCCTTGCTGGCGTGGTCTTTCTGATCTGCTGGTTCGTGCTCTCGCAGATGCGGTTCGGTCGCTATGTCTACGCAGTCGGAGGCAGCGAACAGGTCGCCCGTCTCGCCGGGATCAATGCGGGTCGCGTCAAGGTAGCGGTCTACGCGATCTCTGGCCTGATGGCCGCGCTCGCTGGCATCGTCCTGACCGCACGCCTACAAAGCGCGCAGCCAACCGCGGGCACCTCCTACGAACTCGACGCCATCGCCGCAGTCGTCGTCGGCGGCACCAGCCTGATGGGCGGGCGTGGCACCCTTTTCGGCACACTCATCGGCGCGCTCATCATCGGCGTGCTCAACAACGCGCTCAATCTGCTGGATGTCTCGTCCTACTACCAGATGATCGCCAAGGGTGCCGTGATCCTGCTTGCCGTGCTGGTCGACAGCCGTGGCAAGGCAACGAACTAACCTGAAGAAAACGCAACCATCGGAGGAGATTAATCATGCGTAAGTTTCTTGCCCTCGCCGCCACTGCGGCATTTCTAGCAGGGGCTGGCACCGCCGCTCAGGCTGCCGACAAACTAGCCCTCGTTGTCTCGACGCTGAACAATCCCTTCTTCGTCTCCCTCAAGGACGGCGCAGAAGCTCAAGCGAAGAAAATGGGTGTCGACTTGATCGTTCTGGACAGTCAGAACGATCCAGCCAAGGAACTGTCGAATGTCGAGGATGTGCTCAACAAGGGCATCAAGGTTCTGCTCATCAACCCGACCGATTCCGACGCGGTGAAGGCTGCGGTCCGCACCGCCAACCGCGCCGATGTGCCGGTGATCACGCTCGACCGCAGCGCCAATGGCGGCAAGGTCGCGACCCATATCGCCTCGGATAACGTGGCGGGCGGTAAGATGGCCGGGGATGAGATCATCAAGCTCTTGGGCGGTAAGGGCAAGGTGGCCGAGCTTCAGGGCGTTCCGGGCACCTCGGCTGCACGCGACCGTGGCAAAGGCTTCCACGAGGCGATCGCCGCAGACAAGGGGATCGAACTGGTCGCCAGCCAACCCGCTGATTTCGACCGCACCAAGGGGCTCAACGTGATGGAGAACATCCTTCAGGCGAACCCAGACATCCAAGCCGTCTTCGCCCAGAACGACGAGATGGCTTTGGGCGCGCTCAAGGCGACCGAGGGCTCGGGCAAGAAAATCTTCATCGTCGGCTTCGACGGCACCGATGACGGCATCAAAGCAGTCGAGGCTGGCACCATGTCCGGGACGGTTGCACAACAACCCGACCAGATCGGCGCGCTGGGGATCGATGCCGCCGCCAAAATTATGAAGGGCGAAAAGGTTCCTGCCTTGACCTCGGTTCCCCTCAAGCTGATCACCAAGTAAGCTCATCGCGACACCAGCGGCGCCGGATTGATCCCGGCGCCGCCTTTTTCCCAGAGGATCATGAGAAATAACATCACGATAAAAGACGTCGCGCGCGTGGCCGGGGTGTCAAACAGCACCGTCTCGCATGTCGTCAATAGCACTCGCGTCGTCTCGCCCGAGACGGCAAAACGCGTGCGCGCGGCGATCGCGCAACTGGGTTTTGCACCCAACGGGGTGGCCCAAGCGCTCAAGGGGCATCGCACCCGCACCATCGGGATGATCGTGACCTCTTCGACGAACCCATTCTTTGCGGCGCTGATCCATGGCGTCGAAACCGCTTGCTTCACACGTGGCTACAGCCTGATCCTGTGCAATTCTGAGGATGACCGCGAGAAGGTTCAGGTCTATCTCGATACGTTGCGCGCCAAGCGGATCGACGCGCTGATTATCCTGTCGTCGAACCAGCAGCCGGGCCTCACGGCCGAGCTTGCTAGGACCTCCGGCGTTCCGACAGTGGCGCTCGACGATGAGGATGCGGCACCTGCTAGCACCATTGCCGATGACAGTCTGGCAGGTGGCGCTCTAGCAGCCACCTATCTGACAGCGCGCGGATTTCGCCGTATCGCTTGCGTCACAGCCCCGCTCGACCACCCCCGCTCGGCGATCCGTTTCAAGGGGTTCACCGAGGAACTTTCGCGCCGGGGGATTCCCTTTGACCCCGCGCTCGCCATCGCTTCTGAGCCGACCGTCGCGGGTGGCGATGTCGCCATGCGCGCGCTTCTATCCCTTCCGCAGGAACAACGGCCGCAGGCCGTGTTCTGTTTCAACGACGTCATGGCGATGGGGGCGCTCAGCGCCGCCTACCAATGCGGCCTCGAAGTTCCCGGCCAGATCTCCGTGATGGGATATGACGACATCGAGATCGCGGCATTCACCGCACCTCCGCTCACGACGATCCGCCAGCCCATGCAAGATCTGGGCCAACGTGCAGCCAGCGTCATTATCGACCATCTCGAAACCGACGCGGACTTACCCGATCGCATCAGGCTTGCGCCGAAGTTGATCGAGCGCAGCTCCGTCGGCCAAATATCAGGACCTCAAGAATGAGCATACTCGTCCTCGGCAGCGTCAATGTCGACATCACCAGCTATGGCGCACGCCTGCCCGCGCCGGGCGAAACCGTCCATGCCGAAAGCTATGCTATCGCGCTTGGGGGAAAGGGCGCCAACCAGGCGGTGGCAGCAGCACGTTTGGGGGGAGATGCCAAGCTGGCCGGCCGGACTGGCACCGATGCCTTCGGGCAGATGGCCCGCGACTGGCTGGCGCGGACGGGCGTGGATACGGGTCCACTATGGCAAGACCCGGACCATCCGACTGGAATTGCATCAATCGGCGTCTCCCGGGATGGCGAGAACGCGATCACCGTCGTCGGCGGCGCCAATATGGCCATCGGTGCCGAGGATGTGGCGCGCCTCGATTCAGCCTTTGCCTCGGCAAAGGTGTTGCTGTTGCAGCTCGAAACGCCGCTCGAGGCCGGACTTGCAGCCGCTGGCAAGATGCGCGCAGCCGGAGGAATGACTGTGCTCGACCCGGCACCTGCGCCACGCGCGCCCTTTGGTTCGGAGGTATGGCGCGCGGTCGACGCGATGACCCCCAACGAAACCGAAACCGAGGCCCTGACAGGTCTGCGCCCAACCGACCCGGCCAGTGCCGCGCGCGCCGCGTCCATCCTGATCGAACGCGGCCTGCGCATCGCCGTGATCAAGATGGGGGCTGGTGGCGTCTACTGGAAAGGCCGCGAAGGCGAAGGCCATCTCCCCACCCTACCCGTCACCGCGATAGATACTGTCGCAGCTGGGGACTGCTTCAACGGGGGGCTTGCCTTTGCGCTGGCGCGCGGCGACAGCCTGCCCGAAGCGTTGCGCATTGCCAATGCCTGTGGCGCCCTGGCGACGACACGCCGCGGAGCCTCTGACGCTGCCCCCACGCTCGCCGAAGTCGAGATACTGCTCAAGACCCTCGGGAGCTAGATGCAGCTAATCCGTCCAGATTGCCCGGTTCTGGCGGGTGGTGCGACTGGCTTCTGGCTGCGACTTACGGGCGAGAGTGGCACGGTGCGCCATACAGCGCGGCCACGCGAACAAAGCGTACAAACGCAAATTGAGATCATCGCGCCCTGTATGGCAGGGTCAGATCGGCGATGCGCCCATATACGAGCTTGGCTCTCCAGACTTCATGCGTTGGCTTCTTCTTTCGCATTGGAGTCCTAAGGCCAGAGCAGGAGTTGCGCGACATTCAGCATGGGTGAGCGCATCGAGATCGCGACTGACCTGCAGTAAACGAATAGTGGTGGATCGCAATAGCATTGGTGAAATGCCATACGATGCCCGGTAACGCACTAGCTGTCACGCCGGGTTGAATGCCGCGGCATGATCTCAAATCCAAGGTCGACGACATTACCATCTGGCCGCGCCCCTCCCGATAACGCGTCGAGAATAAGTTGCACCGCGCCCGCGCCCATCTCGCGGCGAAAGGTGCGCACTGAGGTGAGTGACGGCTCGGCGGCACCCATCATTTCCATATCATTGAACCCGCAAATTCCCAGTTCTTGAGGAATACGCAAATTGCGCCGCTGCGCCTCGAACATCGCGCCCAGCGCGAGATCATCATTGATGCAAAAGACTGCGTCGGTTTCCGGCGCAACATCCATCAGTTCCGCCAGCAGAAGCCCGCCCAACGTCACCGATGAGGGACGCGTCGTGCTGTGAACGCGGCGCCCCTCGTCAATCCCATGCGCGCGCAATTCGTCGCGAAAACCTTGGAGGCGGCGCTGCGTGCGCGGGTCCATCCGCGCGCCAAGGAAACCGGGCTGACGATAGCCCCGCGCGATCAAATGCGCGGTGGCGGCCCGCGCGGCCTGATAGTGCGAAAACCCGATCATCCGGTCATGCGGCGCGGGGCCGGTTTCCATGATCTGAACGACCGGGCAATCGGCATCTTGCAAAATCGCTTGTGCGGCGTCGGTCTGGTCGATCCCAGTGACAATCAAGCCAGCCGGGCGCTGACGCAGAAACAGTCGGAGCAAGTTCTCTTCCGAGAGCGGCGCGTAGCGCGAATAGCCCAGCTGCACCGAATAGCGCGTACCTTCCGCCGCCGAGTAAATCCCGTCCATCACCGCGGAAAAGACGTTGTTTGAAACCGAGGGCAAAATCACTCCGATCACGTCTGACCGCGTTGAGGCCAGACACTGTTGCGCAAATCGCGTGAGGGCGGAGCTTCCCCTATCCCGGGACAGACTTATCCTACGGCCTCTGTGACGGGTATGCCGAGCGCGGTGTAGCCATTCAGGACGGCTATGCGGATCTGGAGCTCAGCGACCTGACGGTCGAAGTCCCGCGCCATGAGGCGCTGCCCGAGCAGTTTCATACAGTGCATCTTCGTTTCGACGCGGCTTCGGCGGTGATAGCCGCTCCAGTTTCGCCAGAGCGCCCGACCGAGATATTTCGACGCCCGCAAGGCTTCGTTTCGAGCGACCGCTCCGGCAGTGTTCGGCTTCCATGGTTTTGCGTTCTTGCGGGGTGGGATGACGGCGGCGGCACCTCGATCCGCAATGGCATCATGGCACTTGCGCGTGTCATAGGCGCCGTCTGCGGTGACGCTACCGATCTCCTGTTCGGGTGAGATCTGATCGAGCAATTCCGGCAGCATGGGGGCATCGCCGAGACCACTGCTGGTGAACTCGACGGCTCGGATCTCCAGCGTTTGCTCGTCGACCCCCCTCTCGGCGATTGCTTGCAATCGCCTGCCGGGCAGCGGAGGTGGATCTTGCGCCAGATGCGCCGTTTGGAGCCGCCATGCTTGCGCGCGTGCCATTCGCCTTCGCCCTCCATTGCCCGACAGGCGCATCTGAAAGATGCGGCCGAGAGGGGACCTTGATGCCAGTGCTGTCGATCAGCAGATGCAAGGGCCCGTTGGAGCCGCGATACGGGATGTTCACGGCCAAGGTCTTCTGGCGGCGGGACAGCGTGCTGAAGTCGGGCACCGCCCAGTCCAAGCCGACCAGCTTCAGCAGGCTCTCGACGAACCCAGTCGTTTGCCGGAGCGCCATGCCGAACAATACCTTCATTGAAAGGCAAGTCTGGATGGCGGCGTCGCTGTAGGTCTGCTGGCGGCCACGCCGGCCTGTCGGCGCCGCATCCCAGGTCATCTCGGGATCAAACCAGCCTTACGGCGATTGCAAGCAATCGCCTACCGGCCAATGGATCGTCAGCGAGCCCCGGCGCTTGAGCGCTTCATTGTAGGCCGGCCAGTTCCTGGTCTTGTAGGTCGGGGGTGTGGGTCTGCTCATGCAGCCCAGCTACCATGCTGGATGCACGAGATGAATCCCCTAAGGGGTTTGTGCAACAGAGCCGTCTGAACCTCAAGACGCGCATCCAGCGCCATAAGGGCGGGCACGAGATCCGCAGCAGGAAACCCAAACGCGCAGATGTTGCCGCACAGTGTCGCGGTGCTGCGGATCGCCGGGTTTGCGGACATGGTGGCCGTCTGCATCAGCGCGCCCATTTCCGGCAGGTTTTGGGTGCAGGCCCCAAGGCCGTCGTGGGTGACAAGCGCACCAAGGCGCAAAAATTCGGTGTCGTGCGAAATGGCATGCAATTGTGCGATGCCAGACAGCGAGACAGAAACCCGATCGGTGCTTTCCCCGCGCAAAGGGGCGCGCATGACCCAAGTGCCCCCGCCACCAAGACCGCCTGATCGCCCAAGGCGGCAAGCGCCGCCTCGACGCTAACGGGCCGGACGAACAGGTCCTCGGTGTTTGCTGTATTCACGGTCCCACGTCCAATCCGATTGAGAAACAGCGCGCCCTTCCCCGCCAGATTGGCGGGAAAGGTTTCGTTTCACAATCGTCATCAGGTCCAATGTGCGATAGACCGCTTTTCAAAGCTTTCACGGAACTGTTCGGTTGATTTCGGCATCAACTCACCCGTGCCCCAATCCATGATAACAGCGTATTTGCGCACGGCGTCCATCTCGTTGATCTCGCCATCCTTGTACATTTGCGAGACCTTTTCGGGATCCATCCGCGCCCAGTCAACGCGGTTCGCACGGATGTTTGCGCGCGATTTTTTGGTCGCCTCGGGATCAACTTCGTAGTCCAGCATGTCTGCGTCGTTCACCTTGATCACGACGCCATAGTCCTTTTCGGCACGCTCGACCGAAACGTATTCGTCAATTACATCCTGAAGCACACGCTGGGGGTCGCGCTCCATCGGGTCGCCGTATCCGCCGCCACCTGCGGTTGGGCGGGTAAACTTGTCGCCGCTTTCGATCTTGTAGTTAGAGAACACCGATCCAAGCCAGGTTTCTTCGCCCGTAGCGGCGTGCTGTACCATCAGGCCGTGCGGCATGGACGGCAACCCGCCCTCGACACCCCAGACCACGGCGCGCTCGCGGTCGCAGATATAGGACATCACTGTATTTTCGGCCTCAAGCAACGTCGACGCTTTGATCACACCCGCACCCCCACGCCATTTTCCGGGGCCAGCGCTGTCCTGTTTGATCTGGAATACGTCGGCGCGGGTCGGGTTAACCCGTTCGTTGCCTTCTGAGGGCTGCGACATCAAACCGGTGCCGAAACATGCGGTCGTCACGTCCGAGCCGTCCTTGCCGTTGCGTCCGCCCCAGCCGCCGGGAAGCCATTCGTAGAACATATAGATCGGCTTTTCCGGCTTGCGCAGGTCGTTGCCGCCCGCCAGCAGGTATTCCAGATTGAAGGCACAGGCGATGGCGCGTTCGGGCATGATCTTGGACCACATCTCGAAGCTGGCGTTCATGATTTTTTCGAACGGCATGAGGAAGCCGGTCACGGCTACCGGCCATTGCGCGCTGACGACGCTGTCCTCGGGGGCCTTGATGTCGACCATACGATAAAAGCCGCTGTTCATCGGCAAATCGGGAAAAAACATCTTCATGCCCGCGACCACGGCCGAGAAAGTCGCACCATCTGCGGAATTGTAGATCGACGAAATCGTCGGGTGGCTGCCCTCGAAATCATAGGTGATCTGATCGCCCTTGATCGTCATCTTGATGTGGATCGGGATCATGCCCTCGCCTGCGCCGGGATCACGGTCAATGTAATCCACCGCCTCCCACGTGCCGTCGGGAAGGTCCGAAATCCGCTGACGCACCGAGCGTTCGACATAGTCTT
This sequence comes from Thioclava sp., assembly GCF_048263065.1. NCBI lineage: Bacteria > Pseudomonadati > Pseudomonadota > Alphaproteobacteria > Rhodobacterales > Paracoccaceae > Thioclava > Thioclava sp. The sequence continues at coordinate 3,849 of NZ_JBLXEM010000048.1, read as the reverse complement.
GCACTTCGTTCATGCCCTGCGTGACCGTGTCACGGCCGTATTTTTCAACCAGACGCTGCAATTCACGTTCTGCGACCTGTGTGGCCTGAGCCTGAGAATGGATGTCCCCGATAATGGACGCAGGATCGCGTGTGTTGGCCGCAATCATGTTGGCCACATCGGAACAAAACTTGCCTTTGTGAAACAGCCGGATCGGCGTGATGCGCACCGCCTCGCCGAACATTTCATGGGCCGTCACGTTGAACGAGCCGGGAACAGACCCGCCCAGATCGGACCAGTGCCCGTTCGATTGGGAAAACCCGATAAGGGTTTCTTCGTCAAAAATCGGGCGGATCAGACGCACGTCGCTGAAATGGGTGCCACCGGCATACGGGTCGTTGATTGCATAGACATCACCGGGGTACATATCGCCCTTGAAGACGCGGATCACATCCTTGCAGGTGTAGTGCAGCGTGCCAACGTGAACGGCGATATCCGCATTACCTTGCGCCACGCAGTTGCCCTCGGCGTCGTGCAGACCGTTGGAAAAATCACGGTTGTAGATCACGAAGGAATAGCAGGTGCGCAGCATCTGTTCGGCCATCTGATCGACCGAGGTGATGAATGAGTTTTTCAGAACCTCGAACGTTACCGGGTCCAGTTCGTTTTGTGTCGTGCTGTTCATGCCTCGGCCCTCCAGCGAATAAGAATATTCATGTATTGATCGACCGTTGCTGTCGTGTTTGGCGGAACGACAACGGTTGAATCGACCTGTTCGACGATAGCAGGGCCGCTGAACTGCGCACCTGCCTTGAAATCCTCCCGGTCATAAACGTCGGCTTTGCAGCACTTGCCATCGAACCAGACATCCCGCTGAGTGGCGGGTTTAGGCGTGTTCTCGACGACCTCGTACTTGGGCAGCTCGGCCTTGGGGACCACGCCCGTTGCCTTCACGCCAACCCGAAAGATGCTTACCGGCGCGTCCTCACGGCGGAAATTGTATTCGCGCTCGTGCTGTTCGTGGAACCCTGCGATGAGATCTTCGGTGCTGGTGACCTTTGACGGGGTCGAAACCGCCAGCGAACGCCATTGACCCTGATACATCATTTCGGTCGTCCGTTGCAGGACGGTGTTTTCGGGCGCGACGCCTTCATGGCGCAGACGCTCGACAGCCTCGGCCTCGATCTTCTGAAAGGCCGCCTCTAGGTCCTTGGGGTCAGTCGATGCCGCATCGGCCATAAAGCTGTCGGAAAAGTCATGCTGGATATCAACCAGCAAACACCCCATGGCCGAAGTAACGCCGGGATTCGGCGGTACGATCACAACCGGGATAGACAGTTCTTTCGCCACTTCCGCGCCGTGTAGCGCCCCCGCACCGCCAAAGGCAACCAGCGCGAAATCGCGCGGATCATGGCCGCGGGTGATGGACAGCAGACGCACCGCGTTGGCCATGTTCGCGTTGGCGACGTCGATGATTGCCTCGGCCGCCTCGTGCAGTTCCATGCCAAAGGGTTCGGCCACGGTGTCACGCACCGCCGCTTCGGCTAATTTGGGATCAAGCGTGATTTCCCCGCCTGCCAGGCTGGTGCCAAGACGCCCCAGAACCAAGTTGGCATCGCTGTTGGTGGCGACCTCATTGCCGTTCGCATAGCAGGCCGGCCCCGGATACGCGCCCGCAGATTGCGGGCCGTTGCGAAGCGAACCGCCCTCGTCCTTCCAGGCGAGCGACCCACCACCGGCACCGATGGTCAAAACCTCGATGCTGGGGAACCGGATCGGATAGCCAAACTCGATGTACCAGTCCTTGGTCATGATCGGTTCGCCGTGGTGGGCAAGTGACACGTCGGTGCTGGTCCCGCCCATATCGAACCCGATGGAGTTCTCGAACCCGCATAGATTGCCGATAAAGCGGCTGGCAATGGCCCCCGCCGCGATCCCCGACCCGGCCAGACGAGCGGCGAAATCCTTGACGCTGGCGGGGGTCATCACACCACCGCCAGTGTGCAGCAACAGCAGGTCGCGCGTATAGCCGCCCTCTTGCAACTTATCGCTCAACCGCGAGACGTAATCGACCACCACGGGCGACACCGCCGCATTCACCATCGTCGTCGAGAACCGCTCGTGTTCGAAGATCTCGGGCATGATCTGGGACGAGATCGAGACATGCACACCCGGCATCACCTCGGCGAGGATCTCTTTCATGCGCCGCTCGTTCTGACCGTTGACGTAGGAGTTGATAAAGCAGACGGCGATGGCTTTGACGTCACGCTTTTTGAGGATCTCGGCGACCTTGCGGGCCTCTTTCTCGTCCAGTTCCTGAAGGATCTTGCCCTCCGCGTCGATGCGCTCCTTGACCGTCAGCCGGTCACGCCGGGGGATGTATGGCTTGGCGACATCCTTGTAGGTGTCCCAAAGATCCTCCTTGTTCGAGCGGCGAATTTCCACAACATCGCGGAATCCCTCGGTACAAATCATCGCCGTACGGGGCAGTTTGCGGGTGATCAGTGCGTTTGTCGCTACGGTGGTGCCGTGCGAAAACATCGTCACATCCGCCAGATTCACCTTTGAGTCTGCGACCCCGTTCATGATCGCGCGCATCGGATCATCCGGTGTCGACGGTGTCTTTTCGATACGGATTTCGCCGGTATCCTCGTCCATGATGCACACGTCGGTGAACGTTCCACCCACATCGACAGCTACCCTAGATTTTGTCATGTTTCTTCCTTGCATTTCTCGCCATGCCTTAGGCATAACTTCATCCCGCCCCTGAAAAGGGGCTTTCACTGGTTTAGATTTTCGTATGTGCCAGGCGGGTGTCAGCCCCGTGTTTCACCCTTGGCTTCAGCCGCTAGGCGGCTCATCTTTCTGGTTTCGGTCGGCGTGCAACCAAAGCGGTTGCGATAATGTTTGCAGAATTGGGCCTGATCGTAAAAACCCCATTTATAGGCGATGTTGGCCACGGTCGTTGTGTCATTCGTCATTTTCAATGCCTCGTCACATCGCGTCAGACGCTTGTCCCGGATGTACCCAACGATGGAATGGTCATCTTCGGCGAACAACCGTTGCAAATAGCGCAGCGATATCCCGCAGGAATCCGCGACAAGTTGCGAGTTCAGATTGGCATTCGCCAGATTGTCACGAATGAACTGTTCGGCGCGTTGCAGATGGGCGGCGCGGATCGTGGACGAATTGCTGTCCAGAATGCGATCATCCGTGCGCATGGACAGGCACAACAGATCCAGCAGATGTTGACCCGCCATTTCGCGCGCCGCATCGTTGATCGTGTCGATGTTCTCGATCGCGTTACGCACCGCGCCGACGAAAAACATGCCCACGCCCTGCGTCGCATCGAACGTCAGCGCCCCAAAGCGATCCGTCGCGCCCAGCCGGGAACGCACGCTGGCTGTCGGCACCTTGAGCACCCACAGCTTGTTACGTTTGCCATGCCAGAAATCGTAAGGAATATCGCCGCGTTCCACCAGAAAGCCACCGGGGCTGCACCTTGCATCGCGCGATGACTGCTTAAAATGAACATCTTCGGCTTGCGGGATCGTGATCAACAGGCTGCTGTCTTTTTCGTTCGTAAAGTGGCTTTTCTTGCGACGATAGAGGGTGGCGTTGCACTCCATTTGCGACAGCCCCATAATTCCAAGCGTCCAGGATTGCAGCGTGCCATCGAACCCGGAGTCATCCTGAAACTCGGTCGAAAGCGGAAAGTAGGTCTCGGACAAGGTCCGGGCCCACATCTGGTTTTTGTCTACTCCATCGTACTGTTTGGTCGAAAAATGCATACTCGGGGGTGCGGACGAAAAGTTGGACTATCTTGGAGATAGTTCATGTACAGCTACGAAGACCGAATGCGCGCGGTTG
>NZ_JBLXEM010000047.1:0-15271 GCF_048263065.1 Thioclava sp. | reverse complement strand
TTTGTCTTGAAGGTTTGCCCATATCTGCATATGGTGCTCCAATAGACTACCGCCATGGAGGAAGAGATGGGCGTCCACAAGCAGAGCGTCAGCTTTACAGATACCGCCTTTGCCTTTGCGCGCGAATTGGTCGAAAGTGGAGAATACCCGAACGTCAGCGCGGCGGTCTCGGGAGAGTTGGCCCGCGCGCATGCGGTCCGGGCGCGTGAGAAGATACTGTTCGAGGCCGAGGTACAGCGTCGCTTGGCACTGCCCCTAGATGTCTGGGAGCCAGTGCAAAGCGGCGACACCATAACCACTGACGCGCGGGAACATCTCGCTCGGCGCGCGCAAGCGGACGATCGCGGCTCCGCCTGATGCGGGTCATCCGCCATCCGTTGGTCGCGCGCGACATTACCGCTCTGACGGATCACATCATAGAGGCCACGGACGGCAATTTTGCCGCTGCAAGTCGACGCCTTGACGAGATCGACGCGCTTGTCTCCGACATCATCGCCAGTCCAGTCTCCGGCATGCGGCTTTCAGCACCGCTGGGCGGCTGGCTCGTCCGGCACGGAGGGCAGGGATATCGCATCACGATTGTGTTCCGTCCTGACCGCGAAGCCGACTGCCTCTTTATCGCCTTGGTCGCGTTCCGTGGACAGAACTGGATGACGACCAGCGAAGCGCGAACATCGACCTTTGATTGACATGTAGGCTATTGAAATATAACAATTGGATTCTCAAGGGTCGTTGCGACGGTTTCCGCTATCTCAGTTTGATCAGTTCTTCTCTGAAGGCTTCGGTGGGTGTCCTCCATCCCAGACATTTTCTGGGAGTGCCGTTCAAGCGGTCACAAATCGACTTCATATCTCGATTTGAGAGCGCGGCTACAGGCGCATCCCGTGGCAAATAGCGTCTTGCCCGTTTGTTCAGGTTCTCTACCGATCCTTTTTGCCACGGAGCCTGCGGATCGCAGAACCACGCTTCCGTCCCAATTCCAGGCTTGAGCTTGCGCCAGTTCCTGAACTCGATGCCACGATCAAAAGTGATTGACTTGCGTGCCGGTTGGGGCAGGGGCTCCATCACGCCCATGAGCCGGTTCATCAGATGCGTTGTGCTGCGATCGTTGTTGCGGAACAGGACGGCAAAGCGAGTCTTACGCTCGACCAGCGAGGCCACGTTTGCCTTGCCCTGAGCGCGTTCGAAAATCATCAGATCGCCTTCCCATTCACCAAAAGTCTCACGCGCATCAACATAGTCTGGCCGTTCGTGGATTGACCGATCCGGCGGAAATACAAGGCCACGGGGCCTGCGCGCGTGATGCGGACGCCGTTTCTTGCGTCGGTTGGGGAGGTGTCGAGCCAGCTCTCTGGATTGACCATCTGGACCATAGACATAAGCATAGATCGTCTCGTGACTTACTCGAACGGCTTGGCCTTCAAACTGCAACCGTCCTGCGATCTGTTCCGGCGACCAACCTTCTTTGAGTTGCTTGATCACGGCCTTGCGTAGGCCAACGAGCCGCACCAGCTTGCGCCGTCGCGCGCGCCTTTGGGCCGCAGAGCGCTGCGCAACCAAGCCGTAGTATCCATTCAGTTCTGGTAACTCTTTGTCGTCAAACTGATTGCGTTTAACCTCGCGATACACAGTCGAAACATGCCTGCCGATTTCTGATGCGATCTCCCGCACGGGGATCTTTGCATTTAACATATCTTCAATCTCGCGCCGTTCACGCAGGTTTAGCTCTGTATGCGCCATCTTTCATTCTCCTTGCTTTCCAGCAAGATAGGGGAAATTTCGCAACCCAGTTTAGAATCTGCCCAATTATATATTTAATTTCTCATAATCCGTCTTATGTAAACTTTGCGCGAATAATCAGCTGATCTCGTTGGCTTCGTCATCCATTTCGGTCTCGTCGTCAGGATCAAGACGATCGGCTTGTCGTATGCCTTCCGCAAAAGCGCGAAATACATCTTCTGTTGTTCTAAACATAGGTTTGGTTCGAAAATGCTCAGCAACATCCGTGCGAATATCGTCAGCGGATTTGGCCTCTGGATTTCCTGCGGCCCATTTGCGACCAGGATGCATCGTATCCCATGGCGACTTGTTGTTCGCACGGGTCGTCGCGGCGTCGCCGTGTTTGCCAATACCGAAAAGTATTGTCGGTCTCTTTGTTCCATATCGGCAACATAATTGAACAGGACTATCGCTTCCTCAAACGGGTCACCGGCCCAATGAGGGGCTTCAAGGCCTTCCACTCGGCCGCCGCCACCAACGCTGGATTTAGACAGCTCACATAATCCGGGCCAGTTTGGGGCCAACAGCCTTACCGTGTTTCAGCGAAACTAGGCACTTGCAGCATAATTATGTCCAGAGATCGGCGCCCTCGTGCTACGCGCAACTTCGCGACACAACTGCGGTTGCGACCCATGCGCGGGGTCCGGACCTCGGCCGGAGCTAAAATTACCCTCACTGACATCGATGCCCGGCGCATCATCTGTAAAGGACAGTTCTCGAACTGCGGGATCGGGGTTGCCAAGGAGATCGACTTTGTGGCCAAACAATTTCACTGAAGCCGCATGAAAACACCACGTCCTGCTGTCAACCCACGGCCGCACGGTATTGCAACGGCCCACTTGTTCATAGCTTCACTTCGGTCCGTGGCTTTCGTCCGGCCCATAAGATCCAGAAGGCGGGCTATCGCCTGCGCAACTATTTCGGAGAAAAACGTCGTGTCACACTCGCAAATCGGTCTGATCGGTCTTGGCACCATGGGTGCAATGCTTGCGCTTAACATCGCCGAAAAAGGCTTTGACATCGCGGTATTCAACCGCACCACGAGCGTGACGAAGACCTTCCACGAAAATGCGGGCGCGCTCGCTTCGAAAATCGCGCCCTGCGAGACGATTGAGGCGCTGGTGCAATCCATCGCCAAGCCTCGCGCGATCATCCTGATGGTGCCTGCGGGCGATCCCGTGGACCAGCAGATCGCGGCGCTTCGGGACTATCTTGATCCCGATGATCTAATCATCGATGCGGGCAACGCGAATTTTCACGACACCGACCGCCGCGCGGCAGAGGCTGCCAAGGCCGGCCCGCGCTTTCTCGGAATTGGCGTCTCGGGCGGTGAGGAAGGCGCGCGCAACGGACCCGCGATCATGGGCGGCGGCGAACAGCAGGACTGGGACCGCGTGGCGCCCGTCCTCAATGCGATCGCTGCCAAGTTCGACGGCACCCCTTGCGCGGGCTTCATGGGCAAGGGCGGCTCCGGTCATTTCGTGAAAGCCGTGCATAACGGCATCGAATATGCCGACATGGAGATGATCGCCGAGATCTATGGCGTGATGCGCGATGGGATGAAGATGAGCGCACAGGCGTGCGGCGACGCCTTTGCCAAGTGGGATGAGGGCCCCCTGAAATCCTACCTGATCGAGATCTCCGGAAAGGTCGCCCGCACCGCCGATCCCGATAGCGGCAAGCCGATGCTCGACATCATCCTCGACCGCGCGGGCCAGAAGGGCACCGGACGCTGGACCGTGATCGAGGCCCAGCATCTCGCCGCCCCCGTTCCGGTGATCGAGGCCGCTGTAATGGCGCGTAACCTGTCGGCTCGGCTCGAGGCGCGCAAGCAGGGGCAGGATCTTTTCGGGGCCGCCCCCGAAGCGCTGCCCGAAGGCACGCTGAGCGCCGATGACCTTGAGCACGCACTGATCGCGGGCAAGATCCTGTGCTACGCGCAGGGGTTCGAAATGCTGCGTTCGGCCAATGCGCCCTTCGACTGGGATCTGCCACTGCCCGAGATCGCACTGATCTGGCGTGACGGCTGCATCATCCGCTCTGCGATGCTCGATGATATGGCACGCGCGCTAACCGACGCGCCCGAGCGAAACCTTATGTATGCGCCCTATTTCGCGGCCCTGCTCAAGACCCATCACGCGGCGCTGCGCAAGGTGGTGAGCGTCGCGGCCAGTTATGGCCTCGCCGTTCCGGCCCTGTCGATGGCGCTGAGCTATTTCGACACGATGCGCACCGAACGCGGCACCGCCAACATGATCCAGGGTCAGCGCGATTTCTTCGGCGCGCACGGCTTCGAGCGGACGGATCGGGATGGCAAGAATTTCCATGGCCCCTGGGCGATGTAAGACTGCCGCCTTCCCTGCCCGCGACCCGAACGGTCGCGGTGGAGGTGGAGGTGTCACATAAACTCGGTGTTACCAATGATAAAGTCCAGGCGCGACCTCGCGCTTAGCCGCGCGCTTGTCTCGCCTCGATTGCAAGGTTTACTCAAGAACAACGCCGTGTTGCTCGACTGCACGCCACAGCCAGTGTGATCGACCCGCGATTTTTGCGACGACTTCGTCCAAATGCCAGACATCGCCGAGGCGCGGTAGCCGTCGTAGCAGAATGTGGGTGATCAGCGTTGAACTTGTGCGGCATCTAAAGCATCCTGAACGGAAAAGACCGCACCCGATATCAGCTAACCGCCGAGCCATGCAACAAGGCCCGTTTGGGTGGGTTTTGGTTTCACCCGGAGATTACGCCACCTTCAAATTTTCACCAACTTTGCGACACGACCCACTTTTTACCGCCCCATCAACTTTCGACTATAATTCACTGACCGCTCAGAAATCGCTCAACGCTGGTCGCCAAAGCTACCGGCGTTTCGTTCATCGGGTAATGCCCGGCATTGGGCATCACCTCTAATTCAGCGTTCGGATATGGGCGCCTTCGCGGAGCATTCCCTGGCCTTCTTTGCCGAAGGGTCGAAATTTCGTAACCGCACCGAAGACGAGCTGCGCGCCTTCATTGATTGCGTCGGCCCCGAGCGCACGATCCTGTGCTCCGATCTCGGCCAGACGGGCACGATCACGCCGCTCGAAGGGCTGCGGCGCGGCATCGCGACCTGCCTTGCGCTCGGCTATTCCGATGCTGACGTGCGTCTGATGGTGGCCACGAACGCCGCACAGGTCATTGGCCTTGCGGATAGCTGAACGAGGAGGCAGATCGGAATGACCACCACGTAGCTTACTTTTAGAGAGCGCTTTCTTACGAGGGAGACGCTCTTTGGAACCTTCCTCAAGATTCCCGCGACGATGCCAGCGGAAATCATGGGCAGCGTCGGATATGACTTCATCGTCGTGGACGAGGAACATGCGCCTTTCAACCGCGAGACCACAGACCAGATCATTCTGGCTTGCCGCGCTGTCGGGATTGCCGCGATCGTGAGGGTTCAGTCCGGCGCGCCCGAAGCGATTCTATCGGCTCTCGATTGCGGAGCAGATGGGGTTCTCGTGCCGCATGTTACCGATGCCGAGAGCGCCCGTGCCATTGTCGCCGCGGGACGCTATCACACCGGAAAACGCGGCTTCGCGCCAACGACACGCGTGGGCGATTTCGGACGCAAAAGCCAAGCGGAGCACATGGAGACGGAAGACAATCGCGTAACCCTCATCGCGATGATCGAGGATCCTGAGGCGGTGGAGAATATCGACGAAATTCTCGCCATCGACGGCCACGACGGGGTGTTCATTGGGCGTGGAGATCTCGGCGCAGCCTATGCGGGACAAGACGGGGTGCGCGAGCACGTCCGCAGTGCCACGGAGCGCGTGCACGCCACCGCTTTGCGGGCAGGACGACCCGTCGCGATCCTACCCTGGGAGTCCTGAGGATGCTACGGCTCAGGCACGTGCCGGATCGACCACCTTCATCATCAGCTCAGATCAGAGCTTTCTCCGGGCTGCCGCGGTTAAAGCGTTCGCTGAAATGACGAAAACCATTGATGTTGCGATTGAATAGTACCTGCGCTGCCCGACAGGAGGCGCTTGGACAAACTGAAACGGTCGAGAGACTGGTTGCTGTCCGGCCTAAGACATCCATATTTAACTAAATCAGGGTCCGCAGCCTCAAGTGCCATAACAAACGATATGACTATCTAAGCCACACTGGAGAGAGCAAGCTCTTGACCTCAAGTTCCGTCGTGATCCTTGAAGACGATGCCGATGTCCGAACGGTCATCGAACGGGCCATCGCCTCTGAAGGTTACCCCTCGAAATCCTTCGGCACCCTTGGCGCGTTGTTCGCCGGAGACGCCCTGACGAGATCTCCTCCCGACGATTGGCGATAACGATCGCCAACAAGTGCTCTCCCACGATAGGCAAGCCCTTTTCGTCCTGGATGCGTTCGGCGTGCACAGAGACATTTTCGCCGGTGATGGTGATCTTCGCGACGACCTGCACGCGCGTAGCGGCGAGCTCAAACACGAGCTGCGCCTCGAGGAAGAGCAGATCGTCGGTATGAGCGTAGAGTTCGAAATCCCGCACCGAGAGATTTGCAGTCTTCAGTTCAGAGACCCTGGTTTTGTTTTGCATGATATTTGTCCTGTTTTGAAAGACGTGAGGGGTGCGCCTTGGGCGCCAGGCTCTGTGCTTCGCGCGGCAGTTGATAGCTGGCCTTGTTCTTGACACCCGCCGGACGGTCTTCGCGCGGCTTGTCTTTGGGACCGCCGCCGTTGCGATCAACCAAAGGGCTTGCCTGCCCCTCTGCGGTGATCAGCGCGGCGTAGAGCGCGACGACGTCACTCTGCGCGACCGAGTAGTGAGCGACGGCATCTTCCCGCACCTCGCTGAAATCCAGCTGCGTGAAGCGGTCGCGCAGACGTTCCGCACTGACGCCCTCGGCGGCTTTCACAAAAAGATGCGAGCTCGGCGAGCGATGCGCGGGATCGTCAAAAATCCGCCCCGCGACGCCGCCCACGCGGCGGATGGCGAACTCCGCCTCGGCGGCATCGCAGAAGACGAAGTCCGGATGGCTGGTGCAGACCGGAGCCTCAAAACGCGGGTGGTCTCGGCGCTCCCAGATCTGAAAGACGGTGCGCGCAGAGGCGGGTTTGCCCGCGTAGAAGAAAGCCCCGCTCGGCAGCAGGATTTCATCGACGAGATGGAACATCGCGTCGAGCCTGCGCCGCACCGAAGGTTTGCGCACCGAGCGGGGCAAGATCATCGCGATCACCTGCGCATGCTCCGCCGCCCGATTGAAGAAGGCGACCGCTGTGCTCGTGTTCCGACCGAACGGCGGATTGCCGACGACCAGGTGACGCTGGAACCCGCTCGGCGGCGTCCACTCAAGATAGTCTGCGTAAGTGACGCCGTCCGCGGCGGGGACGAGGTCGAGCCCGATACTCATCTTCGGCATCAGCTCGAGAAATGCGCCAGCTCCCGCGGACGGTTCGATCCAAAGATCACCGGCCTGCACCGGATAGAGCTCCGCAAGCCGCCCGTAACAGCCTTTGGCGATCTCGGGCCGCGTGAAGAACTGATCGAGCGCGGAAGCAACGTTGCAGGTCGGTTGAGCGAAGGGGATGTGAGTCATGAGGACTTCTCCTGGTTGATGTGAAGGGGAAGTCGAGCGGTCCCGGAAAAACAGAAACCGAAAGATGAAAAAAATTCGAAAAAATTTTCATCGACGCCTTTCACGAACCAAATCGGCCCCCGCAACGAGGGATGTGGGACGCAGGCAGTCGGAGAAAAACGAACAAGAAGGATAACAGCCGCCAGGCCTGAACGCGCCCTGTGCAGGAGCACCAGGCCGAGACTCTGGCGGGTCAAACACAGGCTGCTGATACGTCCGCCTCGACACCGACCCGCAGGGACCCAGACCTCTGCAACTCATGAACAGGCAGCAAACTCCAAGAGGGAAGACCCGCCACGCGACCGAGCACTCAAGGTCGGCTCAAACAAGCTGCGATCTACTTCTGCAAATTCTTGACCGGTCCATGTCCGGTCAATGCAAAATCTTTCCAAATGCGTTTCCGTCCCGCTATCCTGCATCAGCGACATTTCTCCGGATGCTTATGTTCAGCTTCTCCACCCCAAAGACCAGCACGGCCGACCCTCTCTGCTCTGGTTCGAAGGCGACGAGCCGCGCAATCTTTGCCTTGCTCCGAGCGAATTAGAACTCGCCCTGCCCGGCCTGCTCGACGGGCGCGCCTATCTCTCATTGAATCGTTTCCGCTATCGCCGCACCTCCGATCAACTCATAGTGCTGAACGCGCTTTATGTGGATCTCGACTGGCATAAGACGGCGCGCTGGCGTGACTGTAATGTTGGCGTGGTTGAGAGGGCCGTTTTGAAGCATCTTGACGTTGCAAACCTACCACCGCCATCGGTGCTATTGCAGAGCGGGTGCGGTTCGGCCCTGATTTGGCTCATCGATGAATTGCCACCCCAAGCTCTCATGCGCTGGCAGGCGACCATGCGCGCGCTCGGGGACGTATTCGTGAAGTTCGGTGCCGATCGCGCGAGCCAGGAAGCGGCGCGCGTGTTTCGAATCCCGGGCAGCGTCAATGAAAAATCCGGAAGGCGCGTGCGCGCCTCCGGTGGAAGTGGCACACGACACGACTTCGACGCGCTCTCCGACGAGATCTTCAAAGCCGCAGGCCTGCCCACCCGCGCTGAGCTGCAATTGCTTCACGCAGAAAAACGCGCGAAGCGGCGCACGAACGAGACCGCACGCGCGATGCCCTTCGGTCTTCCCCCGGCGGCGCGCTTTCGCCAAATCCGCGATGATCTCGAAGCTATCCGGATGACGCACGGCGGGCAGCTCCCGGAGGGCATGCGGAATGTTTGGCTTCATTTCTTCGCGACCGCGCTGACGCATGATCCTGGGGAAATGCATCTCGCCCAGAAAATCGAAGAGGCGGCTCAGGTCGCGACGCCCGATCTACCGCCGCAAGAAGTCGCCGCTATAATTCGCAGCGCGGAAAAGCAAGCCGCACGGGAGCGTGGTGCGACCCCACTCAAAGATGGCCGCTATCATTATTCCGGCGGGACAATCGCGGAACGGCTCGGAATTTCAGGAGAGGACGCACGCGCCCTCGGACTGCGCCAGATCATGCCTGCTCAAGAACGAAAGCGCCGGAAAGCAGAGGCTGAACGGAAACGGCGGGCGCGGAACGGGGCACAAACGCGAGCGGAGTATCTCGCGAAGAACAGCGCCTCACGCAGTGAGATTTGGAAAGAATACGGTCTGAGCCGAACCACTTATTACAAGCGCAAGAAGGACGGAACGCTCCCGCCTCGCCTTGTGGCACAAGCTCCGGACAGGTCCGTGCCCGAGACAGGGGGAACCATAGGGCAGGACCGCAGCTGGAATTCTGCAGCAGCTCAAAACGACCTCAGCCGGACACCCGCATCCCCTACCCGGCCACTCCACGAAATTTCTGAACGCGAAAATTTGGATTTGAGCGGCAATGTCCCTTTCTCCTTTCCAACGAAAGGACATTGCCCATGCCAAAACGCTCCAAGCCCTCTCACTTTACCCACGCCTCAACCCTCCTGAGTGCCGCCGACCTGCTTCGCCGCTGGCAGGCAGGGAGCGATGCGACGCTCTGGCGCGCCGAGAAAGACAGCCTCCTGCTCCCGGTCCGCGAGGGCCGGCGCAGGGGCTATTCGTGGGAGACGATCTGGGCGTTTGAGGGCGGGCAGCCGCCAGCGGGAATGGAAGCAGCCTATCGACAACGATTGCTGACCCCTGAGCAGGCGGCCATCGGCGTGCCCTACCGACCGTCGACCCTCGTGACCAAAGCGCGGGAGGGCACCCTACCCTGCCGCAGGATCGGCACAAAAGTCCGTTTTGTGGCCGCTGAGATCGATCGCTGGCTGTGCTCATGGCTGTAATCGCCAGCGCCGCGCCTGAACGGCAGAACCGCAATTTGAACGGGTTTTTTACCCCTTTGAACGAAACACCCCCCGAACTTCACGGCCCAAATCTGCGTGGGCGTCTCGTTCATCTTGGTCGGAATGAACGCGCCGCTTCGCAGATGAAATCTTACCAGCAAGGATGAAACAATGACTCTCAACGATATCTACCTCGCCCTGCCCAATCTCTATTCCGTGTCCTCGGCAAAGGCTTACAGCGCAGCGTTTCGCCGCGTCGAGAAACTGACCGGCCGGACCCTCAAACAGATCCCCGCGGACGATGTCGCCTGGACCGAGATCGCCAGACATATCGTCTGTGCCGGGGAGTTTCGGGCCGCGACGCCGAAGGCGGCTGAGCGTGCCTTCCACACATGGTCGGGAAAAATCAGCGCCGCGATCCGGAAAGCGATGGAGGCGACCGCAGAGGCGCCTGTCGCTCCCGATGCGCGCCTCGCGTGGGATCAGCTAATCGATTACGCCAAGCGGGTGCAGAACCGTCCGGGGCCCGATTGCTGCAAAGTACTGCCCGGAATGGCGGATGTATCGCTCGCAAATCTGCGGGCGCGCGTCGGGCATGTCTTTCCATCGGAATTGGACAACGAAGCGGCCACCGATGCGCTTTCGTGTATTCCCTCGGACAAGACCGCATCGTTTCGACGTTCGCTCAAACTGTTCGACAAGATGATAATCCAAAAGGACCGGCATGAAGAGATCGCCGCCCTGCTCCCGGTCTCGCCCGTGGGTCCCCTTCCGGGACGGCGAGACGCTCCGCTCGACTGGACGGCGCTACCCGCATCCTTGGTTGCGTCCTGCGACGCGGCGATCGACCGGGCTATCAATGGCGAGCGGCCGCAACGCGATCGTTTTGGGGGCAAACTCGGCGCAGACCCGCTGCCGCGGCGGAGCAAGAACAAGCGCAAGATCCGCAACCCTGAGCTGAGGCGCAAAAATCATCGTCAGGCGTTGTCTTGGCTGATCCGACACATATGGGCGGACCGCACCCCGCCCCCTGGCGTCACTCAGCTCGAAGAGCTTCTGACCTCCAGGCACGTCAAAATGGCGACCGCAAAATATGCGGAGAGAACGAAGCAAAGCAAAACTCTCAAGGGGGCCAATGAGACCTCTTCGACGAACTCATGGCTCGCTACCCTCGATACGCTGGCGAAGCGCAATGATCTCGATGACAACGTGCTCGATGCGATCGCGGATTTGCGGTTCTCCGACACCGTCCACAGTGATTACGCAAACGAGATGGCGGCAGACCGCGCGGCGTTTCTGAAGCTGCTGGATCACGACCCCGAAGTCGTTCGAGCCATTCTGACAGGTCCGCGCGTTCTTGCGCACGAGGCCCGGCGGGGTTTCGATAGATGGGAGACCTTAGGGGTGCATGCTCGAACCGAGGCGCTCCATATCGTAATGGCCTCGGCGGCGATGGCTCTCCAGCTCTCGCGCCCCCTGCGGACGCGTAACATCCACGAGCTGACAATGAGCGGAGAAGGCGCCGAGCTTTGCCTTCCACGTCGCAGAGGAGACCTGGCGATCATCGACATTGCTCGGACGCATGTGAAGAACAATCGCGAAATCTTTCACGAGTTGCCAGCGGCGCAATGGAAGACGCTTGCGCTCTGGATCGAAGAAGGGCGCGCCAGGTGGTGCGCGAGTCACGGCATAGATCCCGACCTGAATCCCTACCTGTTCCCGGGCACAAAAAGTGGCGCGCCGATTTCGCGGGGCACATTCAACAAAACCTGGAATCGTGGGATGTCGAGGATCGGCGTGATTGGCCTCAGCCCGCACTTGATGCGGCATGTCGGCGCGACGCTCTACATCGCCCAATATCCCGGAGCCTACGGCGTCGTCGCAGACCTGCTCTGTGACAAAATCGGAACGGTGGAAGCATTCTACTCCCGCGGTGCCGGACGCGAAGCATCGCGTCTCTTTGCCGAGGTGATCCAGCGGCTCGATCCAACACTCCAACTTTCCTGAGGAGGCCTTATGGCTCATCAACCCTTCTCGCGCGCCGAGCGGATCGCCCGGCTGCTTGCGCGAATGCAGAGCGTGCCGCGCCCTGTCGCCCGCGCGGTTGCAGAGGCAGTTGTCGAGGGCACGCTCAAGGGGCGCGGCGCACCCGCCGCGCTCGAGCGCTTCTACGGTGCCCTCGCGGCGGCGGGCCGGACGCCCGAAACTGCAAACCGCGAAGACTTCGAAGCTGCGGCGAGCAGCCGGACAAGCTACCGGACCTTGATCTCGGCCCTCACACGGTTTGATCCCACCGTGCCCCTCGCCCCGGCGCGGGACGTGACGAAGACTTGGGATCATTGGCTGAACTCGAAATACGGCAGCAAGCCGAAAAAGCCCCGGGTCTCCACCCGGATTGCGGCGCTGCCCGAGCACTGGCCCTCGGCTTGGCGCGACGCCCTCCCTCTTCTCGATCGGGTCGTTCGACGCGGCGAGACGGCCTACAGACCGCTTCGGGAGAAGTCGCGTGCGTCCATCGTCGCGGCCGTCGGCACATGCGAAACCGCCCGGATCTGGGCCGCCGCGCGCAGTATCACGCTCGGTGACGCCTTCTGTCCCGATCTCGCCGAGGTGTTCCTCCGATATCTGCTCGTCGAACGCGGCATAACCCCGCGTTCGGCTGCGGACTATTTCGAACGCGTGGAAGGCTTCGCCTATCGCGGCCGGCTCTTCGACCGAGCCGCCGCCGAAGCGTTCGCGGATATCCGCGGGCAGTTGCGGGCGGAAGAGGACGATCAGCCGGACGGCAAACGCGCAAAGGTCCAACGCTTTCTAAAGGCATTCGATCTCGCCGATATCCTGCATGCGGCAGCGCGACTTTCCGAGGCCGCGACGTCTTGTCGAGGGGACAGCGCCCAGGCGGAACGGCTTCGGCGCAAGTCCGTGGTCTTCGCGCTTCTCGTCAACGGCTCCGACCGGCAGGGAGACCTGTCGCGGTTTCGGATTGGCCGAGAAATATCGCGATTGCCTGACGGCACTTGGGAAGTGGAGTTTCGACAGGCAAAAACCCGGCGCAGAAAGAAATTGGGCGCACTCTGGCCCTTCACAAGCCGCCTGCTCGACGCGCATGTGCTCGGCGATCGGCCGGCTTGGCAGATCAAAGATCGCGTTGCCGAACTCGACGGAATGAACTTGTTTAGCCTGTCGCGTGTCGGCTACGACACCTACCACCCGACGGCCCTTCTGAAAGAGGAGTTCGGCATTTCCGGCCACTTGATCCGAACGTTGGTCACCAACCTGATCCGCACCGAAGAGCCCGACGCTGCCTGGGCCGCGCAAGCCTTGCTCGGGCATTCGCAGCGCTATTCGCAGCGGGCTTACCTCACGGACTTTCGTGTCACGGCGTCCGTGCGCGCTTGGCAATCGGCGATCGGGGAAATTGAGAAACAGGTTGCGCCATAACACATGTCATCGTTCAGCGGGATCGCGACTCGACAGGGCTTGAAGGGCGATGACGCCATGCCGTCCTCAGCCTCCCGCCACGAGAAGCGCTTCGTAGAGCGCGACGACATCACTCCTTGCGACCGAGTAGTGTGCAACGGAATCCTCGCGCACCTACCGCCACCGTGAGAAAGAAACCGGTCAGCCGGGCACCGGCCTTCGGTCGCGCGCGCCTTATGACACGCGACCGAAAGCCGATCCCGGCAACGACCTCAAACATCGTGCGTCACTCCCATCGAAAAGGAATGACTCATGCTGACTACCCTCTCGAAACGAACCTCGACTTCGCCGTGCGAAACAACGCGCCCTTGGTCTGAAACCATCAAAGCCGGCGATATCATCTCGTTCAGGTTTCCACTGCAGAATGCCCCCGCCAACGAGCGCCCCAAGGCGCGCCCCTGCCTCGTACTCGCGGTTTCAGTCTGCGACGGGCAGCGCTGGTTATGCGTGGCTTACGGCACCACCATTCGCCGCAAAGCGCGCAACATTCTCGGCATCGACCTTTCGAGGGATGAGGCTGCGGCCAGCGGCCTTGATCGCGCCACCGGATTCTGCGGCACGCGCACCGTTGTGATCCGCACGAACGACCCGGCGCTGTGTGTTTGTCCAGCTTTACGCACACCGGTCATCGGCAAGCTCGCCGATCAGCCTCGCAAGCGGATGCGGCTTGTTCAGACTCGCCTGCTCAAAAAGTTGGAAACGGCTGACCGGCGCTGACCAAACTTGATCGGTAGAGCTGAGATAGCGCTCTCGAAACGAAGCGCTATCACACCCCCTCCGCTCCAAGAGATCGAAAGCAACTGAAAGAAGCGTGCACGATATCTCTCGGCCCCCAAATCGCGTCGTTGCCAAACGCAGCCCACCACACATCCCAAACGGCCATGAAGTGCCGTTCTTGAAGCCCGCGGGTCAGTCCGCAGGGCATGATAGGAGTTTATCCCATGCACCATCGCATGATCCCGGTTGCCCGAATTTCGATGTCGAGCTTCCTCCACGAAAACCATGAGGCGCTTTGCAATGCGGCCGCCTTGCTGGGTGGCGGAAGCGCGGCGCAACGCGTCTCCGCTATCCTTCACGGATTGTCCAGTCCGGTGCCTCTTTCGCGCCAGCTCTGGCGAAAGTTGCAATGGCTATCCGACCTTCTCACCCTCGAGAATGTCGAAAATTTCGAGCGTCCCGAGGCAGGCTATTTTGCCGCCGTGAATCCAAACGACCCCGTCGTCGAGGAAATCTGCCTTCTGACCGACGAATACACCGACCGGCTCAACGCCCTGCGTGCTGAAGAGGCCACATCCGCGCCGCCGCATCTTCTGGCAGCTTGAGCGCCACCTTCGCGCCGCCGCTTAGCGGGGCGGTGCGAACTTGAGGACCCGCGCTTTTGCGGGTCAAAACAAGGAGCACTTCATGCACTATCCTTCAAACACAACTGATATCAAAGCTATCGCCATCGCGGCAATCGAGACCGCGCGCGCGCTCGAAACGGCGCTCGATGAAAGCACGGTGGATCTACGTCAGGACACACAGCCCGTCCAAGCGATGTTCGAAGCGTTTCGCGCAGGCACTCTTTATGACGAAGCCGAGGAACCTACCCTCGACGCGCTGAGCGCGCATGTGCTTGGCACGCTCTCCGATCGCGTGCCGGGATATCGGCAAATTGCGCTAAATTACGACACGGACAACTACTTTTTCCTCGACGAGGACCTCGAGAGCATCCGAAATCTCTGGGAACAGCTGCGGCTGTTTCGCAGTTTGCGCCAAAAGGTGATCGATCAACTCGCCGCCGAGCAGCATCTGTCTGCGCTGCGCCACCGCCGTTTTACATCCGCATTGGAGTAGGTACAAACTGCAGGCCGGGATTTTCCCGGCCTGTAATCCGCTTGTATTCGCTGCGGTCCGTCAACCCGCGTGCAAGACCGCGCGACACAGACCACAGCCCCTCTCCGCCAATCCCGGCAGTCAGGGCCATGGCACGTGACATCAAGCGGCTAACGCGGCCGTTCCCGTTGGGAAATGGGTGGATATGGCATCGTCAAGTTATTGACGCGGCTTGTGGCAAGGGGTAGCGCGCGAGAATGATCAGTCAAATTTCACAACCTCGCCTAAAGGGTTATCGCTTCCCTCGTTCGATCATTTCT
>NZ_JBLXEM010000046.1:0-15547 GCF_048263065.1 Thioclava sp. | reverse complement strand
TCACTCATATCACCGCTCCCTTTTGCAGAGCCGTGAATCAGAACTGAGTGTCGAAATCAATGCATCCTGACCCTAGGGGCTGACGTTTTTACATTTCCGGGATAAGCCTGACAAGGCACCCTCCCGCAGGCGACTGCGGGTGTTAAAGGATATGCGTCCACAGGCCAATCCTGAGCGCCATCTAAAGACATTTCAACGCCCCTACCCCGCCTTTTGCGGTTGGACGCAGTATTTTCACGCAAAACCGCGGGAACATTTCGCCGTTAAACTGGGTGACTGCTCAGTAGCGAAAACTTGAACAAAACGGGAGAAATCGGATGTACGGCGTTTTCTATCTTATCGGCCTCATCGTGGTCGTTCTCGCGGTTTTCAACCTAATCGCCTAGCTTGGGAGGAGCTTATTACGACGAATTCAACGAACAGCAAACCGGGTGGCCGTGAGACACTTGAGGACAAAGCCAAGGCCGCCGCCAGCAATGTCACGGACGAGGTAAAAGCCCGCGCCCAAGTCATGGCCGACACGGTCGCGACCAAGGCGGCGAGTTACGCCAGTCAAGCCAAAGCCTTGCACGGATTTTGCCAATAACGGCGTGCTGGATGTAAACCAGTGGAATACGCTCAATGACCGTTTTCCGTTCTCGGTGCTTCAACCGCCAACTGTGACGGGCAATCACGTCATTCTGGGCTGGGCCGGCAAGGACTGGGCCTATGCAGAGACGCCTCCGGGGGCGGTGTTCTCGGTCGATCCCCAGATCGGAAAACAACAATGGTCGTTTGATACTCTGCCCAAAAATAGCCGCCGCCAGACCGGCACCGCCAATGTCTGGACGGCGATGTCGGTCGATGAGGGGCTGAATCTGGTGTATTTGCCCGTGGCCTCGCCCTCGCCCTCGCCCAACTATTGGGGCGGCAACCGCACGCAGGAAATCCCTTATGTGACCTCAACCACAGCGCTTGACCTTGATACTGGCAAAGTCGTGTAGTCACGCCAATGGGTGCATCACGACATTTGGGATTACGATATCAACTCGGCCCCGACGCTGATCGATATCACAGTCGATGGCAAACAGATTCCAGCGCTGATGCAGGCCACGAAGATGGGGTTCCTGGTTGTCGTGAACCGCGCAACCGGCGCAGATGTCTGGCCGATCGAGGAACGCCCGGTTCCCGGCGGGGATGGCACGGTCAAGGGCGAATACTACGCCCCAACGCAGCTGTTCCCGACGAAACCCGCGCGCCTTCAGGATCAGTCGAAAAAGCCCGAGGTCTGGCCGATCGCCGATATCGTGTCGGGCGGAGGGTGTTCCAAGCTGTTCGACAGCCTGTCCTATGACGGGATGTATTCGCCCCCCACCACCAAAGGAAACGGCGTGTTGGCCTATCCCGACAGCGCGGGCGGTGTGCAATGGGGCGGCGTGGCTTTTGACCCTGAACGCCAGATCGCGGTGATGAACACCTCGCATATCGTGCAATATATCAAGCTATTCGCGCGATGATTACAACAAACAGGCGGGCGGTTCGGGCAATGAAAGCGGCTTTTATCCGCAAGAGGGCGCGCCCTATGGCATGAGCCTGTCCAACGCGCTGAACTGGCTGGGAATGCCCTGCTGGAAGCCGCCCTTTGGCGAGTTGGTGGCGATCGACATGCACACGGGCGATGTGAAATGGCGCAAACCTTTGGGCAGCTCGCAACGTTACGGGTTCTTTATGCCCGAAAGCATGGGCTCACCCACCATTGGCGGGCCTGCAGTGACCAAATCGGGCCTGATCTTCATCGGCTCCACGATGGATGCCAAGGCGCGCGCGTTCGAGGTGAACACCGGCACAGAGCTGTGGTCGGATCAGATGCAGGCCCCGGTGGTCGCAAACCCCGCAGTCTATTCCTATAAAGGCAAGGAGTATGTGGCGTTCATCGCGGGCGGCAACTCGATCTTGAAACCGGCGGTCGGGGATCAGGTCGCGGTCTATGCGTTGCCTTAGGAGGCTGAAAAACCCGCCGCGTCTGGACACTTTCCAGGCGCGGCGCTTTCTATTTGGCACTGAGGCCCTATTCGCGCCCCTGCGGCGCGAGATCCAGAAAGAACCGCGCCATTTCGCCACTGGCATCCGGCCCGGCCGGATCGGCGTAAGAGCCGGTGGATTTCCCCCCTGACCAAGCATGCCCCAAACCCGCAATGCGCCAATGTTCCGAGGGCATGTCACCATCCGCGATGATCGAGCGTGTAAAGCTGCGCCCGTTGCTATGCCCGTCTTGCACCACCTCGACCCCGTTCGGACGGGCCTCGTCTGCGATACGCTGGCCGTTCGCCGCATGCACCGTGCTGTCTGCGGTGCCGTGAAACACAATGGTCGCGACCGGATGCTTGCGGGCTGCATCAAAGGGTGCCAGCTTGCCCCCCATCGCCGCAAATGCCGAGGGCATATCTGTCGCCGCTTTATACGCCAAGCCCGAATGCGCACCAACGCCTGCGAAAACCTCGGGATATGTGCGTCCCAAAATCACCGCCATGGCAGCCCCCGCAGATAAGCCAGCGACAAACACGCGACCCTCGGGAACGTCGTGCTCGCGTTGCATCTGGCGGGCCAGTGCGGCAAGGATCGCAGGCTCCCCCGCGCCGGTGTGTTGATCGGCGGCATCAAACCAGTTCCAACAAGATTGCATGTTGGCCCCGCGCGATTGCGCCGGATACACCACGATCAACCCGTTTTCATCCGCCACGCGGTTCATGTCGGTGCCATTTGCGAAATCGACCGGCGATTGCGTGCATCCGTGCAGCATCATGATCATCCCGGCGGGGCGCTGTGTCGCGAGTTTCGGAACGAAAACGCGATACTCCCGACTGCCTTGTGCGCAGTTGAACGTCGCGCGATCAAACCGCGCACCTTCAGGCAGCACAGGCTCGGGCGGCTCGGCCCCGCGCAGACCGTGCAGACCGTGCATCGGCTTTGCTGTCACCAGTTTTTCCAGCGTTTCCCGCAAGCCAGATCGCGCGCCAAGATGGCCCATGTCCGGCAGCGCGGCGCGTAATTTTTCGACTTGCGCAGAGGGTTGCGACGCTGATACGGGCGTCGCGCCAAGCGCGGACTGGATCATTTCGGTGGCTCCTGCGGGATTTCCCGCACGCACCAGCGCACTCGCCCGGCGAAGCGCCGAGGTAAGATCATGTTTCATGTCACTCTCTTTCAAAAAAGGTGGTTTAGCTGATGCGCCCGGCAAGCGCCTTTTTCACTTCCGCGCTGGCCTGCAGCGCCCCCAGAACGTTGATGGAGCCGATGCTCGCCAATGCCAATTCGGGTGTCACATCGCCTGCGATCCGCGCCAGCCCAACGACTTTGATGTGCAAGACCTCGTTCGCGGCACGCACGGCCTCTAGGTCAGCGACGCTGTAATCGCGCAGCCCCAGCTCCATCGTGTGTCTTTCGACTGTTTTTGACACCGCATCCGATTGGGCGTCGATCTGGTTGCGGATGGCGGTGCGGATGAAATCGCTGCGGTTGGAATAGAACCCTTCCTGCACCAACAGATCGATCCGGCCCAAATCAACGAAGCCCAGATTGATCGTAATCTTTTCGTTCTCAGGAAACTTGGGTTTGATCTGCGTGACGTTGCTCATCCGATTTCTCCATCTGTATGGATGGTATATGGATGTATTATTAATTTTGGCAAGGGCGATTTCCGCACTGCGGCGATCTTCACGTCCCAATCAAATGGAATTCATCGCGCCCGCCAGCCTGCGGACCCGTAAAATGGAACCGCCCCGCTGACATCGGAGTTGTCGCAACAAGATCAATGATCTGTGATCGACTGGTGTGATCGGTCTCAGGCTTGTGCAAGAACGTCGCGTTTCGCGGCATCAAAGAGGTAGGACGCAACGTGCCAACATATATGACGCCTGCTTCAACATTGCGCGCCGTTGTGCATTGCAAAACTACACGGATAAAGCGCCGCGCTCGCCACGTCATGCGCAAACAGTTCACCCCTCAGAAACCCATCACGCGATGACGGATGCCGCCGCTCTGCTACAAACCCGCCCCGAGGGCCTGTTTTGCCCCGCAGGAAATTTCTACATCGACCCCAGCCAACCCGTCGAAAAGGCGCTGATCACCCATGGTCACGCCGATCACGCGCGCGCCGGGCATGGCGCGGTGATGGCGACGGCGCAAACGCTTGATATCATGGCCATCCGCTACGGAGAGACGTTCGCCGCCAGCCGTGAAGTGGCCAGCGCGCCAAAGATGGTGGGCGATGTCCGCGTGTCGTTTCACCCGGCGGGTCACGTCCTTGGCTCGGCCCAGATCGCGCTGACGCATAAGCGCTTTGGAACGGCTGTGATCACCGGCGATTATTCCCGCAGCCCGAACCCCGCCTGCGCGCCGTTTGAAGCCGTGCCCTGCGATATTCTTGTGACCGAAGCGACCTTTGCCCTGCCCGTGTTCCGCCATCCCGATCCGGCCCATGAGATCGCGCGACTGCTGGCCTCGGTCGCGGCATTTCCCGAGCGTTCGCATCTGATCGGGGCCTATGCGCTTGGCAAGGCTCAACGTGTTATCATGCTGCTGCGTTTGGCAGGATGGGATGGGCCGATCTATATTCACGGCGCGTTGCAGCGGTTGTGTGACTATCACATCAGCCAAGGCATCTTGTTGGGTGATCTGCGCCCTGCCACGATCTCGCGTGGGCAGAAAGCAGATTTTGCGGGGCAGATCATCCTTGCGCCGCCATCCGCCTTTGCCGCGACATGGGCGCAGCGGTTCCCCGATCCGGTGATCTGCTTTGCCAGCGGCTGGATGCAGGTGCGCGCGCGTGCGCGTCAACGCGGCGTGGAACTGCCGCTGATAATCTCGGATCATGTGGACTGGCCCGAGCTGACGCAAACGATCACCGAACTGGACCCTGCGGAAACATGGGTGACACACGGGCGCGAAGACGCCCTGATCCGCTGGTGCGAAACCCAAGGCCGCGTTGCGCGCCCGCTGCGCCTGCTGGGATATGAGGAGGAGCAGGACTGATGCGCGCCTTTGCCGCCCTTCTCGAACGCCTCGCTTTTACCCATCAGCGCAATGGCAAGATCGCGCATCTCAAACAGTATTTTGCCACGACGCCCGACCCCGCGCGTGGCTTGGCGCTGGCAGCGCTTACGGGGGAATTGGGGCTAAAGGCGGTGACGCCTTCGCTCTTGCGGGGCCTGGCTGCGCAACGCGTTGACGCGCAGCTTTTCGCGATAAGCTATGATTTTGTCGGCGATCTGGCTGAAACCATCGCCTTGATCTGGCCCCCTGCCACGGATCTGCACGACACCCCCCTGCCCGAGCTGGTGGAGGAACTGCAAAAGACCCCGAAATCCGGCTTGCCTGCCGTTATCTCACAGCGCCTTGACGCCATGACCGCGTCCGAGCGCTACGCCTATCTCAAGCTTGCAACCGGCGGGCTGCGCGTTGGCGTTTCAGGGCGGCTTGCGCGCGTGGCCGTCGCCGATTTTGGCAGCCTGCCCCTGAGCGAAGTCGAAGAAATCTGGCACGGTCTAACGCCGCCTTACATCAATCTGTTCGCGTGGGCCGAAGGGGGCGCGAAGCCCGAGGCCGCAGCGCACGCGCCGTTTCGCCCCGTCATGCTTTCGACACCGAGCGATCTGGATGCGCTGAAAAACCTGCCCGTTGAGGACTTTACCGCCGAATGGAAATGGGATGGCATTCGCGTGCAGGCCGTCAGCGATCAAGGCACGCGGCGGCTGTATTCCCGCACCGGCGAGGATATTTCGCCCGCGTTCCCCGACATTTTGGATGCGCTTGATTTTGAGGGCACGTTTGACGGCGAGTTGCTGGTGCGCCGCGGTGACATTATCGCGCCTTTTGGCGATTTACAAAAACGCTTGGGGCGCAAGACGGTCAGCCGGAAACTGCTGGAAACGCATCCGGCGCAAATGCGCGCCTACGACATTCTGGCGTGGCAAGGCAAAGACCTGCGCGCCCTGCCCTTTGCACAAAGACGCCCGCTGTTGGAACGCGCGATCAGCGGCTTGCAGCAACCGCGCATCGACCTGTCCCCGATTCTGGCCTTTGCCACATGGGACGAACTGGCTGCCCTGCGTGCCGACCCGCCCGAAGCTGTGATTGAGGGCGTGATGATCAAACGCCGCGATAGCTCCTATCTTGCGGGGCGGATGAAGGGGCCGTGGTTCAAATGGAAACGCGATCCGATGATCATTGACGCGGTGCTGCTGTATGCGCAAAGGGGCCACGGCAAGCGCTCGGGATTTTATTCTGATTTCACCTTTGGGGTGTGGGACGGCGCTGGCCTCGTGCCCGTCGGCAAGGCGTATTTCGGCTTTACCGATGAGGAACTTAAGGCGCTCGACCGCTTTGTGCGCAACAACACGACCGAAACTTTTGGCCCCGTGCGTGCGCTGAAGCCGACGAAAGTCGTGGAAGTCGCGTTCGAAGGGCTCAACCGCTCGCCGCGCCATAAATCCGGCATCGCCATGCGCTTTCCCCGCATCTCGCGCATCCGCGACGATAAATCCGCAGCCGAGGCCGACACGTTGCAAACTCTGAGTGACATGCTGCCGTGATGCCCCTACCCCCTGACATAGCGGATTGGTTTGCCGATCAGGGATGGACGCCCCACCCCCATCAACTGGCGCTGATGGAGACGTCGCGCGATACGCTGCTGATCGCGCCCACGGGCGGAGGCAAGACATTGGCGGGGTTTCTGCCCACGCTGGCGCAGTTGCGTGCCCCTCATAGCGGGTTGCATACGCTTTATGTCTCGCCGCTCAAGGCCCTGACGAACGACATCGCGCGCAATCTGGCGCAGCCTGTGGCAGCGCTTGGGCTTGATATTCGCATTGAGGATCGCACCGGCGACACCCGCCCCCGCCAGCGCGCACGCCAACGCGTTGATCCGCCCCATATTTTGCTGACCACGCCCGAAAGCCTTGCGCTGATGCTGTCCTACCCCGAGGCACCGCGTATTTTCGCCAATCTGCGCCGCGTGGTGATAGACGAAATCCACGCGCTCGCCGAAAGCAAACGGGGCGATCAACTGATGCTCGGGCTGGCGCGGCTGCGCAGTCTGGCCCCTGGCCTGACTGTCACCGGGCTGTCGGCGACGGTGGAAAACCCCGCCCGTCTGGCGGGTTTCATGGGCGGGGCCGAGGTGGTTCTGGCCAATCCCGGACCCGCGCCCGATATTGCGATGCTGACCACCACCGCCCCACCGCCTTGGGCGGGTGGAGGCGGCCAATACGCCGCCGCCGATGTGATGGCCGCCATTCAGTCGGCGCGCCTGACGCTTGTGTTCATCAACACCCGCGCGCAGGCCGAGCTGTTCTTTCAGGCGCTATGGGCGGTGAACCTAGAAAACCTGCCCATCGGTCTGCATCATGGCAGCCTGTCACGCGATGTGCGCCAAAAGGCCGAAGCGGCGATGGCGGCGGGCCAGTTGCGGGCGATGGTGTGCACCGGCAGTCTTGATCTTGGCATTGACTGGGGCGATGTCGATCTGGTCATTCAGGTCGGCGCGCCGAAAAACGTCAAACGTCTGGTGCAGCGGATCGGACGCGCAAACCATCGCTATGACACCCCAAGCCGCGCGCGTATTGTGCCCGCCAACCAGTTCGAGGTGATCGAATGCGTCGCCGCCCTAGAGGCCGTGGCCGCGCACGATCTGGATGGCACGCCGCACCCACCTGCCCCGCTTGATGTGCTATGCCAACATATCCTGCTGACCGCCTGCGCCGCCCCGTTCAACGCCACCTCGCTTTATCACGAGGTATGCCGCGCGGGGCCGTATCGCGATCTGAGCCGCGCCGATTTCGACGCCTGTCTCGATTTTTGCGCCACCGGCGGTTATGCCCTGCGCACCTATGACCGTTGGCAGCGCATCATGTTACGCAATGGCCTGTGGCAGTTGCGCGATCCGCGCTCGGCACGGCTGCTGCGCATGAACATCGGCACCATCGTGAACCCCGAGTTGCTGCAAGTGCGCCGTCGCACCAACCGCGCCCGTCTGGGCGAAGTCGAGGAGAGCTTTGCCGCGACCCTCTCGCCGGGCGACACGTTTCTGCTGGGCGGGCAGACCGTGCGCTATGACCGCCTGCGCGATATGATTCTAGAGGTCACGCCCCAACCCGCGCGCCAGCCCAAGGTCGCGGTGTTCAACGGCTTGAAAATGGCCACCTCAACCGAGCTTTCGGCCCGCGTGCTTGCGCTGATCGGCGATCCCACGCGCTGGAACGCCCTGCCGCCCCACACGCGCGACTGGCTGGCGCTACAGCAAACCGCATCAGTTCTGCCCGCCCCCGGCACCCTGACCTGTGAAACATTCGAGCGCCAAGGACGCGCCTATTTCTGTCTTTACGGGTTTTGCGGGCGCAATGCCCATCAGACGCTGGGGCTGATCCTGACGCGTCGGATGGAAGACATCGGGCTTGGCCCTTTGGGCTTTGTCGCCACCGATTATGCGTTGCTGATCTGGTCGATCGATCCGGTTCTTAACCCGGAACCGCTGCTGCGCCTTGACGCCATAAGCGAGGGAATGGATCAGTGGCTTGCCGCCAACGCGTTGATGAAGCGCAGCTTTCGCAGCATTGCCACGATTGCGGGCCTGTTGCACCGCAACTTGCCCGGGACACGCAAATCGGGCAAACAGGCGACCTTCTCGTCTGATATTCTTTATGACACATTGCTGAAATATGACCCCGATCATCTGCTTTTGCGCGTCACCCGCGACGCCGCGCGCCACGGTCTTGTGGACTTCACGCGGATCGAGGAGATGCTAGGTGCGCGCCCCAAAATCGTTCATACCATTTGCGCGCGTGTTCCCCCGCTGGCCGCCCCGCTATTGCTCGAGGCCGGGAAAGTGCCGATCCGGGGCCTTGGCGCAGATCGACTACTCGAGGCAGAAGCCGCCCGCATGATGACAGAGGCAGGGCTGACGTGAACGGCTATCAACTGACCTTTGCAGGCACAGAGTTTCTGGCCTTGGGCAGCCGCGCCTTGTTTTGCCCGGACCACGCAGCGCTGATCTTGGCCGATCTGCATTTGGGAAAATCCGAGCGCATGGCCCGACGCGGTGGCGCCTTGTTGCCCCCGTTTGAAACGCGCGATACCCTGATCCGTTTGCAAGATCTGGTGCAAGCGAGCAAGGCCGAACGCCTATTTCTGCTGGGCGATGTGTTTGATGACACGCAGGCGCGCGACAGCTTGAGCGCTGCGGACACGCTGCTGTGGCAGCATATCCAGTCGCAAACCGCGTGCTGCATTCTGGCCGGAAATCACGACCCCGCCGGCCCGAGCGAAGCGACCCTGAACGAAATCGCCCTGCGCCATATCGCGGCTGAGGGCCCCGATATTTCGGGCCACTATCACCCGAAGGTAAAACTGAAAAACACCACGCGTCCGGCCTTTCTGATCGGCGCACACCACCTGATCCTGCCCGCGTTTGGAACCTTCACCGGCGGGCTTCTGGCCAGTGATCCTGTGCTCACCTCGCTTGTCGGGCCGGGGATTGCCGTTCTGACAGGGGCCAAACCGCTGGCGGTTCCGTTCGGTGCGTTCGGGTCGCCCTGATTTGCAATAGGCGCAGTGTAAAACGGGTCCGCAAAAATGTCGGGGTCGTTAGTAGCTCCGCTCCGCTCTGGCCGTTGAGGATCAGCCCTTAATTACTTACTGTTTGACCGCGCGCCCTGTTCTCGGTCAGGCGGTCAATTAACTTCAAGACCTGTCGACGGGCAATCGAATCTGCAAGGGGCTGCCCTAGAAGTTAAGCTTGGCATTCTCCGCGAGATCTGGGCCGTCGTCGCTAAAATATGCACGCGTCATCTCGACAGCCATAGAGATCTTACCTTTATCGCTGTCCCAGTATTCGGCCTGTAAAGGCGCGATCTTGATAACTGCGACATCCGCATCTCCGACGCCCCCTTCGAAGAACACCTCGCCATACGGTCCCCATAGCTTTCAGATCAAATCCCGATCCCAGCTTACAGTGCCTTTCCCCGAGACAGAGGCGAATACCATCGCGCTCGTATCGGCAAAGCTTAGCGCAATGTCATTGTCGGCATTCAGTTCATAGGCTTTTGCGCTGTCACCGTCAGTGAGGAAGTGAACGGTGCGGGCAAATGCCCTAACTTGTGACCAGAATGGGTTTGTCATGACCCAATCCACCTTCTCGTCCCTTGCGAAAAATTGCGCCCGTCGGAGATTTCACACTAGTCACGCTCGAGGTGGTCGGGGAACTGGGTGTAAAAGGCCCCCATTTTGACCGTTATTTGCTGATCGTTCCGGAAATGGTCTTGCAGCAAGTTTGATTGGCCTGCGACGCGAAGCAAACCGCCGAGATCAATGATGATCTCGGCGCTCAGGTGCTTGGGGCTTTCCGGGTCTGGTCTCAGGGGTATTCGGCGTATGAGCAGTGTTAGATGCTCATTGGCGCGATGCACCCACGCGAGATCCCCAAAAAGGTCTTCCAGTCGCTTGAGACCGTCCTCATAGGCGTTTGATGCATCCGCGATCGGCCAGACACGCTTTGGCGCTTGCGATGAGAGCCTCAATCTTGTCTGACAGGGCGAGCTGTTGCGCCGTCAGGTCTTGCATGCGCAGTTCGACCTGCGCATAGCGCGCGCCCCCTTCAAGCGAGCGCGGGTGATTGCTGGTTTCCGGCGGAGGCATTGCGTGGATGCGACAATCCGTCTCGCGCGCTCAACGCATGCTATACATATATATATTGTGTATAGCTGAAAGAGGAGTTCGCTGATGACTCGCTTCGCAATCATTGCCGTAGTGTTGTTTGCTGCATCGCCACTTGCTGCTCAAGACATCCCCCTTATCCCGTTGGTCCCACCTGATCTGGTGGATCATGCAGATGCCGCAAAGCTTGATCTGAATGGTGTGTGGGAGTTTTCGACTTCGAACCATCAGGGGGCTGCCCCTTCGGTGGGCCAGGTTTTCCAATGGCTGGATTGATGGAAATCACTCAGGCAAATGGCGCGATCTCTATGCAGATCGTGAGCGGCGCAGTTTGCGAGCCAGCCTCAATGTGCAGCTTTACCGGCGAGATTGCCCAAGGCGACCTGATCTTGTGGAACCACGATACTGTTGATGATGAAGGGGGCGAAGTGACCAACACGCTGCATTTGGTTTTTCAGAATGCCAGTCTTATCAACGGTGTCGGCGGCGCTTATTATAACCACCCCAAAATGAAATGTATATGGAATTGGGATATCTTCGCGCATCGCCCGGAAGTGGTCGATGGTGAGTGGAAACCCGGCGCGGCCGCCGGTCCGAAGGAGTAAGACCGCCCCGGTGAAGTAACTCGCGACGCTCTGCAATACATCTGCGGGGCACTTGACGTGGAGGAGTTTTCCATGCGGTTTTTCCCAATACTCGCCTTGCTGACTTTTTTGGCTGCCCCTGCCTTCGCGCAAGACATTGTGTCGGATGCCCCCGGTGCCAGTGATCCGTCCGGTCTGAAACGCATAGAAGGCGCGCTCATCATTGGCTATGACCAATCGGGGTTCGATGAAATGTCAATTCCAACGAGCAAGGTCACTTATGACGGCCCACAAAGTAGCACCACGCTGGAGGGGCCGCGCACACGCGTGATTTACCTCGTTCCCGGCGACCGATCGCCTCTCGAGGTCATCCGCAATTACGAAGCGGAATTGTCCGAGGCAGGCTACGAGACCCTTTATGCCTGCGGCAAGCAGGACTGCGGGCCTGCAAGCGCGATGTCTCAATATCTCTATCCGCGCGATGCGCAGCTTAAAACGCTGGGCCGCGTGAGCGCCGCAGTGTTCAGCCTGCCACGTGATGATCAACGATATCTCGTAGCAACCAATCCGCAAACTGGCCGCACCGTGTCGATCTATGCGGCGTTTGAGACGTTCGATCACTTTCCCCAATTATATGAGAAAACTCTGGTTCTGATGGACGTGATCGACGGCGCTCCGCTCACCCGACGGATGGAATTTGTTTCGGCAGAGGAAATGGCGCTCGGTCTCAAGGCGGAGGGGCGTGTCTCTCTCTACGGGATACACTTTACTCATGACTCCGACGCGCTGACGCCAGAGTCAGATCCTACCTTGGAGGAGATTGCCAAGTTTCTTAACGCGTCTTCGGACATGCAGGTTTTTGTCGTCGGTCACACGGATATGACTGGCGGCTTTGACTACAATATCGATCTGTCGCAACGTCGCGCGACCTCGGTCGCGAAGGCATTGAGCGAACGTTATGGGGTCTCCGCGAGCAGACTCCAAGCGGCAGGTATTGGTCCATTGGCCCCCGTCGCCGAAAACCTGAGCGAAGAGGGACGCGCGCTAAACCGTCGTGTCGAACTGGTGCGGAGGTGACCCGATGAAACGTGTTGCAGCTTTTCTGGCTATGTTTGTGGCTTTGGCGGCTATGGGTAAAACTCCCATCCCTAAGCCGATGCCCAACGCCTGTGAGATGCTTGAAGCCATCAATATCGCGACAACATTGGGCACGGACGTAGCCTATGTTCCCGGCACCATCAGTGAAAACGAATATGTTCGAATGAGTCTCTGCTCGGCGCAAACGCCTGACTTATCGGCGCGTATGACGCTTATGGTGCGTGAGACCCTGACCGAGACCGTGCCCGATGCCGAGACGCTGTGCGACACTACAATCGACGCGTTGCGCGCTACGATCGGCGCTACGGCTGTCATCGAAGAACTTGATCTTGGCGATGCAGCCATCTGGGTGGGTGATATCTCTCAGCTCACCGTGTGGCATCACGCGGGTCGGGTGGTGTTCATCTTCACGCCGACGCCGGGGCAAGACAAGGCCGCAGCCGAAGCCGCCGCGCGAGAGGTTCTGGCGGCCTTCCCCTGAACGAAGGCCAATCGCGCCGGTTTACTGGCACACTTCGGGGAGAACGGCAGACCAGATCGGGCAATAGACAGGGTCATACCACCAGCCTTCGGAGGAATTGATACCGTAGTGAACCCCGACCCAAACCCGACCGGATTTCTGCAACAAAACCTCCATCGTTGCCCCGTTTCCTGCCTGTGGGTCTATCTGGCCGCGCTTTACATCGGGAGTGGCAAAGATGTCGATCTGCTCTCCGCCGGGGCGTTGGGCGCGAACGGTCACAAAGGCCACATTGCCCGCCACTCGAATTTCGCCAACCACAAACTCGATGGGCGGAGCAAAACTCCATTCCGCTTGGGGCCGGATAGCATCTAGAATGTCTTGGCGCGTATCGCTGCCGCGTGCGGGTTCGGTGTAGCTCTGTGCTGCCACACAATGCGCAGAACCGCAAAATGCGGCGATCAAAGCAAAAGATCTGAAAGGCAAAATCTGAAACATCACTTACGTCCTTCCTTGCGTAACTTTAGGTTACCCGGAACAATGCGCTGTAGCGAGATTAATGCGTTTCCTGAGACCAGAGATTGCAACCGTTTCTGTGTCATCTCAGGTTTGCGGTGGTTCCCCGGCATCACCTGACACTGACACAGCCCCCGGCCGCGCAGGATGCAGCCGGAGGCTTCCAATAAGGCACTACTGAACTGATGTCTTTTGCATCAGAGCAAAAGCAGGATGTTCCAAACAGCATTGGACGGATCTTCGGTGTCTCACCAAAGACATGAAGGTCAAGTATGATCAGTTGGTTACCTCGAGGAAGTGCAAAAATCTGCCGGCAACAGCAATCACGCGAAAGCTCTTGGTCATGACAAATTCACTCCTGCGAGATCGCAGAAAATGGTCCAACATTTATCCTTGATCAATACGGATACTCAGGGGGAGTAGACAAAACATTCTCGGACATCGGGGCATTGGCGGCATCCCCCCGACCATGAAGCTGAGAATGGCGGAAAGAACCTACGCATGCACCCCGTTAAAAATGGGGGATTACCAGATATGTGGCGGAGACGAAGAAATCTACTGCTATACCTCAAACCTCCTCATGAACCCTCAAGAGATTCCAGCAAACTATTGTTTTTACATTAGTTTTTCCGTCACCGGCAATCACGAGGCTTCACCGGGATTTAGACGAGCTCAGCGCCGAATTGTAACTTGGTATGGAAAGCAATTGAGTGAGGGAGGCTTGGTATGGGCCTGACGACGAAACAGATCGAGGCGGTGCGGTATGGCATTGGGCCGGAGCGGATCCATGACGGGAACGGGCTTTACCTGCGCCTCTTTGCGGGCGGGGCCAAGGTTTTTGAGCTGCGCCATGCGCAGGGCGGTAAACCGGGCTGGGTCACGCTCGGACGGTTTCCCGAGATCGGCTTGCGGCGGGCGCGCGACTTGTCCGGAGCGGCTCGGCTCATGCTCGAGAGGGGGATCGCGATCAGCGAATTGCGCGCGCTTCTGAAGCAGGGCGATGTCGCGGCACTCGAAGCTGTCTTCGAAGAGCCGGGCGAGTCCATGCCGGTGGCGACCGCGATGCCCAGCTTTCGCGAACTTGCGAAAATCTGGTTCGAACAGAAGAAGCTCGGGCTTAGGAATGGAAAGCATATTCAGCAAAACTGGAATACGATCGAGACCTATGTCTTTCCGCATTTCGGGGATCGCAGGATCGACGAAATTACTGTTGCTGATGTCATCGCCGCGATCGAGCCGATCTGGCACTGCAAGCACGAGACCGCCAAGCGCACGCTCGGCCGGACCAAGGAGATCTTCGCCTTGGCCAAGATTAAACAGCTGCGCGCCGACAACCCGGCCGATTTCTCGACGCGTATTGCACTTGGCCGAGTGCTTCGCAGGAAGGGGCATTTCGGCGCACTCGCCCATGAGCAGATGCCGGAATTCTGGGACTGGCTCCAGAACGTGCGGTGCGAGTGTCAGACGCGGCAGCTTGCGATGCTGATGATCCTGTCGGCAAAGCGCACGAAGGAGACGCGGCTGGCGCAATGGGATTTCTTTGACAGCGAGGCGGCGATCTGGACGACGCCGGAGGAGTTGATGAAAATGGGCCGCAATCACAGGGTGCCGCTGAGCCGCCAGATGGCCGTGGTTCTTGACAACATGAGCCTGCTGACCGGAGATCACCGCCGGATTTTCGCCAAACCAGGTAACCGCTCAGGTGTCGTGAGCGAGAACACGGTGCTGAATCTCGTGAAGCGTTTTGATCCGGAAATTACCGGGCATGGCTTCCGTGCGACCTTTAAGACGTGGGCGCGAAGACAGAAGCGCTATGAGGCTGACGCCATCGAGTTTGCCTTGGCCCATGAGCAAGACGCACTGGAGGCGGCCTACCAGCGCGAAGACCTGTTGGAAGAGCGAGAGCAGTTAATGCAGGATTGGGCCGATTATGTCACGGGCGGGCGCGACCCGGCGCGGCTGCGCGACCTCGCGAGTGGTAAGGAGGGCGGATACACTCGGCCGCCCGTTTAGAACGGCCCTTCGACCTCCGGCCCCTCGACCTCCGGATCATCCGAAGGATCGGGGGGCTGAGCCTCCCCCTTTGAAGTGGTCCGCCCTTATAGTTAGGAAAGCGGAGGACCAAGAATGGCGATTAAGAGACCCAAGCCTGAAGAGATTGTCGTGAAGTTACGGCAGGTTGAGGTGCTGATGGGGCAAGGCA
>NZ_JBLXEM010000045.1:0-15549 GCF_048263065.1 Thioclava sp. | reverse complement strand
ATCACTCATATCACCGCTCCCTTTTGCAGAGCCGTGAATCAGAACTGAGTGTCGAAATCAATGCATCCTGACCCTAAGAGTCCGTAAGACGCACGCTTCAGAAATCATGCGAACCGAGCTGACTGTCCGTTCTGCCACGATCGACCCTTTAAACTCGCACCTGCGGTTTAGGTCCGCAATCCGCCCTCACTTCTCTCCAATAACCTGCTTTGCAAGGATATACTGATACTTGTGAAGTGTCCCATTTTCAATCAGCTTGGCTGCTTGGCCAACATGTTCTGGCAACACATAGAACCACTCCCGCGGATAGACTTTTTTCCCGAAACGGTCGGTAACAAATAGCTCCGCAGGCCGCGCCTGTTCAAAGAACCTGTGCAACAAGTTCTCGACTTTTCTTCGCGACAGGTTTTTCAGGTCGTAGGTGGCAACGATATCGACTGGAGCGAGCAGGAAAGTTGGGTCGTTCCGCGCATCCGCAATCCGACGCCCCACGTCCTGTCCAGTCACGCCAATCTTGTGCAAGATCATGCGTTGCGCTTTGATCGCGGGATCTTCCGAACGGGAACGTGCGACATAGATCGTGCCCGAGAGATCGAGACGATCTGTTTCCCAATCCGGGTCCAGAGGGCCGAAGCCGAGCTTTTGGACAAGCCGGGCGGTCTTGTCGTCGTTTAAAGATTTTCGGAACGACGACATCAGCGGATCGCTTTCCATCCCGTTCGAAAAGATCACGCGCAGCCGGTGATCACGAGAGCCGCCACGGGCCGTCATTTCGGATTTTTCCGCAATCAAGGCCAATAATCCATTTCGGATAAAGACGTCCCCCTCCAACGGTTCAATAACAGCCCATTTTTTGACGGGTGTTGCCTCGCGTTCTCCTGCCTCCAAGGCGCGCTGAACGGCTTCAAACTTCTCTCGATACAGATCGAAATCCCGGCAAGGGACAAACTCAGCACGATGATCGGGCAAGTGACGGTCGGAAGCTGCAGTCGTATGTGTAAGCCTGAATAAGGAGGGATCGACTGGTAGAGCGTCATCGCTGAAAATATCATCGAGGCTATCAGGGATATCTTCGTCTGAGGGTTCGTCTTTCCAAGATTTGGGGGGTGGCTCAATTGCAGATAACAGTCCCAGTCGATCTTCGGAGAGCATCTGCGCGGTGGGGGTTGCTTTGACTGCGTCCCAGATTGCGGCAAGGCGCATCTCGTCATGATCTTCGGCATTCTTATCTGGGAGACGCTTGCGTGTCTCAAAGAATGCAGTGACATCTCCTAAGACCTCAGCCCCTTTGTCACTTTCTTCGGTTTGTCGAGCGGCGCGCGCTCGCACGTCGAGAAGGCCAAACTCGTCCGCTTCAGCGAAGATATCGTCCAACGACGGGCGCGCCATCACAACGCGCCTTCCCGCATCCGTTTAGCCTTCTCTGCTTTCAGCCATGCCAAAGCCTCAGCCATGCGCTTTTCTAAAGGGTCCGCTGAATGCACGTTTGGCTCGCGCCCCTCGGAGGCGCGGAATGCCTTGATCCTGGGCCAGAGCGTGCGTGCCTCGTCTCCGGTCATGTTGACGCGCAGTGCGACCATTGCTGACTGGACATGAGACAATATTTCGGCGTCCAGCGACTTCGAGGCGACCTCAAAGCGTTCGCGAAAAGTATTCACGCTATCGATCAATTCCACATCTAGATCGCGCACGTTGATAAATTTACGCACCATCTGCAGTAGCGTGTTGGGCGAGGAAGCGCTCTCGTCAGTATCCTCATCAGGATATTCGTTCTCAGACGGTGAGCTATTAGGTGATGACGTATCTTCTGCCGCGTTATCTGCGCTTTCACGGCGTGCCAGCGTTAGTATGTTCATGTGTGCGGCCAGGTGTTGGCGCACGGATTCTGCTTCTTCAGAGTCCAACGTCTCATAGCGCCGTTCGATAATGTCAGTCAGGACCATTTGCGTTGCGACTTCGGGAGCGGTGTCGGGCGAGAGCACGCGCCGATCCATTTCCTGATAGGCGGTTGCCATTAAGTCTTGCATGTCTTTCTCGCAGATATCTTTGGCACGATCCGTTGGAGGTTCGACCAGCCCCTTGATTCCGATCGAGATGTTGCCTTCGCTATCTGTCTCGATGGGGGCGCGCACGTCGCCATCTTCGCGACGGTAGAATTTGAAATTGGGCGCGAGAACCTGCTCCATCAGGAGCGATCCAGAAATCGCTTTTAGCATGTCGTTCACCGCGTCCGTGACCACGCCGGTTTCCACTCCTGGCTCGGCCACCAGATTGGTGAAAAGCGCGCGTGGTTTGTCGGGGGCGTCGCGGGTCGCGCGCCCGATGATCTGCACGATCTCGGTCAGCGACGACCGATATCCGATGGTCAGCGCATGTTCACACCAGACCCAGTCAAAACCTTCCTTGGCCATCCCGAGGGCGATTATGATATCGACTTTGGCGCGATCTGCCGCGTCGTCGCGCTTGCCGTCCGGCCCCTTGATCTCACGCGAGAGCGAGGTTTTGACTATATCGCGCCCCGGCCCGTCATCGACAAGATCCGCGATCTTCAGAAGTTGCCCATTGGGGCGGCGCACGAGATCAAAGCCCGTTGTCGGGTCACGCTCTTCATGGACACCAATCAGGTCGATGATTCGACCGACTTCATTGTATTTGTCGTCAAACGCCTCGGGTGAGCCGCGATGCGGAATATGGATGATCGTCTTTTGATCGGGGTTAAGAACGCCGGGCAATCCGTTGACGTAGTTGCCCTTATAGAACTCATAATTGATCCCAAGCGCCTTGAGGTATTCATAGCCCTCAAGTTGTTCGTAGTAGCTGTAGGTGATCTTGGTGAAACGATCCTCATCCTCGGGGCGCAGAACCGGGTCGGAATCTCCGCGAAAATAGCTGCCGGTCATCGCCATGACGTGGCACTCTCCCCGGTTCAGCAGGTCACGTAAAATCACCCCAAGCCGGTTGTTGTCCGATGCCGAGACATGGTGGAATTCATCAATGGCGATGAAGCAGTCGTCGAATGCGTCAAGTCCTGCCTTCGTTACCACCGCATCAACCCCGAAACGGAAGGTGGCGTGGGTGCAAACGAGAACTTTGGCCTCACTCTCCAAGAAACCCTCGAAGGCCTTTACCTTTTCAGTTTGTGCATCCGCGCCGGTCAGGCACAGGTTCCAGCGGTCATCGACCTCCCAATCAGCCTCAAACCCGTAGCTGGTGAGATCGGTGGAACGAAACGAACCGCCAATTGAGGTTTCGGGCACGCAGACAATGGTCTTTTCAAGGCCCTGATGGCGCATCTTGTCGAGCGCTATAAACATCAAGGCACGGCTTTTGCCTGATGCCGGCGGGGCTTTGAGCAGCAGGAACTGCGCAGCGCGGGCGGCATAAGCGCGGGCCTGCATCTCGCGCTGGCCGAGTGTATTGGTCGCAGATTTGGAGCGCCCGTAGGTCACATTTACCATTTCGACCATCATTTGCTCCCCTTCTTATCCAGAGCCTTCACCTTGGCCGCATAGAGCTTGAACAGCTTTTCCAACCGCTCGGTGTCATTGCGGAAGGGGCGGCCGATATACATCTTTTCCAGCAGGTCGTCGTTTTCGCGATGCACGGCGCGCAGATCGTCGGGCATCTTGTCAGGGTCGTAAAGCTCGGCGATCGTCTTGGGGTAATGCGAGTAGCGGCATTTGAGGATGCGCCGGGCTGAGGCAGAAAGGTTTGCCAGTTGATCCTCGGTGAATTTGGGCACCGGAAAAGTGTTCCAGCCAAGGTCTTTAGAATACCTCACCCTTGATTCCAGTTGGCCGCATACCGCGAGAATCCACACTCTGTGAAGCTGTGAAGCTACAATGCTAACCGTCCAATCCGGGGCGTCATACATTACCTGAGTGTTGTCATTTGGAACAACATTAGCTGAAACTATATCTACCGGTAGATATAGCCTTCGTTCGGAGGTAACCCGCGGAACTAGTATAGATTGCTTCTTAGGCAATTTTTGCTCCCGAAATGCATGCGCGCGGCTTGCAAGTTCACGCCCGGCCTCATCGCCCATTTCCAATCTATTGGCGGCAGTTTTTTCAACCCGCCCCTTAATAAAAGGAATCCGCATCGCCTCATCGAGGTCGGCATCCGTGATCCAAATACAATACCGCACGATACCTTTGACGACTTCCTGTGAGCCGACATATTTAAGAATAAATTTTTCTGCCCTTGGGTTTTCGGCGAGAACTGAAGCGCGCTCCTCTTCGCTCAGTATCAGCCCCCCATCATCGTAGGCCATGTTTCCGAAGGACATCGCAGGCAAGCCATTTATCGGACTTCGTGATGGCTTAACGGCTTCTAGCGCAGAATCGATTAGATACCCGTTGATCGTTTTAGCTTGTGTCCGAACCCCTTCCTCGAAAATGGATTTTTCGTTGTTCGACGTTCTCTGCAAGCCCGCGACAATGCACGAAACGGCCGCGTTGGTTGCAGCGTTATTCCGCCACTTGAATGGACGGATTGCAAAAAAAATCTCAACATCCAGCTTCAGAATATTTGGCCAAAGTGTTGGCACAGATGCCCCTTGGCAAACTGAACTCGTAGCAACAAGTGCGGCTTTGGCTCCGAACTGGGCTATATACTTCGTTGCTTTATAATACCAAGGGGTCACATAATCGAGCGATCGATATGGATGGACGTTTCCCTTGAACACAAAGTCCATATCGGCTTTTTGGGATTTATCTTGCTTTGCTTTTCCGCGAAATGGAGGATTACCAGTAATGAATACCTCGTGCCCATCCAACGGCGGTGGGCAGACCTCTTCCCAGTCTATCCGTAGCGAGTTCCCGGTGCAGATATGCGCGGCGTCCTTCAGCGGCAGGGCCGCCGGGCGACGACCGAAGACCTCGGCAAAGCTCGCATTGGCCTGATACTCGGCGATGAACAGTGCCAGTTTGGCCGTCTCTGCCGCGAAGTCCGCGATTTCGATCCCGTAGAAATGGCTGATCGGGATCGCCGAAAACATCGGCATCGAGCCGGGGCCGGTCAATTCCTCGAGTCGCTGTAATATCCGTGTCTCGCGCGCTCGAAGTTCGCGGTAGGACACGACCAAAAAGTTGCCCGAGCCACAGGCGGGGTCGAACACGTGAATGCGCGACATGCGGTCAAGCACTTGTTGCAGACCCTTGGGGCGATCCCACGCCTTGTGGATTTCGGCGTCCAGATCATCAAGAAACAGTGGCCCGATCACTTTCATGATGTTGGGCACCGAGGTGTAGTGCATCCCCAGTTCCGAGCGCTGCTTGGGGTCGGCCACCGACTGGATCATCGAACCGAAAATGTCGGGGTTAATCTCGCGCCAGTCCAGATTGCAGGCGTCGCGCAGATAGCGGAATGCGATGGTGTCAAAGCGCGGTGCGTCGATATTGCCCGCAAATAGCCCGCCATTGACGTATTCCAGTTCGCCCGTCCAAGCGGGCAGGTCGCCACGCTTGCTTTTGGGCAGGTTCATCGCTTGGAAAGCCGCGATTATGGTTTCGCGCGCTTCCTCACCCTTGTCGCCCGCATGGGTGAACAAGAGGCGCGAGAACTGGTTGTCGGGGAAGATGCCCACGTCCTCGGCGAACATGCAGAAGATCAACCGCATCATCAGCTGGTTCATCTCATGCCGGCGTTCGTCACTGCCCCAGTCAGGATTGGCTTTCGTCAACGCGTCATAGAGCCGGGCGAGTTTGCCCGTGGCCTTTACGTCGACAGGGTTTTCTTCGACCGCGCGATAGCGTTCCTTTCCTGCCGCTGGCAGGAAGAAACCAAAGTTGTCGCCAATTTCGTCGAACCGGCAATGAAGCGTGTCCCCTGAAGCGAGGTGTTCAGCGGCGACTGTTTCGCCATCAGTCGCGATCAGAATGGCGGGTTTGGCGGCCTTCGTTTTTTTCGAAGCGCGCAGTTGATCAAGTGTGACATTCGTCAAACCAGCGAGAGCAGGCGCGTAGTGGAACTTCTTGTTGAATAGCACCCCGCCGGGAAGGTCGGATTTGTTGGTTGATCCATTGCGAAGCTTGGCAACTGCGGCTTTGGCCGCGTCCGTCGCCTTGGCAAATGCGAAAGGAAATTCGACTGGATCAAAGGATGCAGCCGCGATTTCAGCCAACTCATCGTAAATTTCTGTCGGGTTCATAAATGGCCTCGGAAGCTATTCTTCATTGGTAGCCAAGCTGTTCAGAGGAAACTACCGAAAAATTAGAGATATTGAACGGCAGCGCACCAATTGAGCGTGGTGACGTAAGCGGTGGAGCATCGGCGGGCCGCGCCAAACGTGAGCCTAGCCGCCCAATACGGCGAAGATCACCCCGAGGAGCTCAATCGATTGTAGGGCTGGAGCAAAGAGCTTGGGGCGTAAGTCTGCGTTCGAAAGACTCCGCGTGGGGCGCAAAAGTCAGGCCAAACCCACGCGCCATTGAGAAAATTCGCGTCGATCACGAGTATTTTATCGCGGCGATTTGGTGGGAGCTTGGGAGGTCGTTTTCTCGGCGGCCCTTCCTTACTTAACGAAGTTATAAGGTAAGGAAGGGATTTCGCATCTGAAATTTGAAACATGCCATTTCTTTTCTGTCGATCGTTGCGGCAAGGCTACAGTTCAGGGGTGTCGGTGAATTTTGCGACTTTCGCCTTAGCGTCCGATTGGCTATTGTGGCCGCATGTTGATGA
The DNA here is from genome assembly GCF_048263065.1 of Thioclava sp. Taxonomy (NCBI): domain Bacteria; kingdom Pseudomonadati; phylum Pseudomonadota; class Alphaproteobacteria; order Rhodobacterales; family Paracoccaceae; genus Thioclava; species Thioclava sp. Next base: position 8,868 of record NZ_JBLXEM010000045.1, on the reverse strand, counting down.
ACCTGCATATTCCCCTTGTCGCATCGCGACTGATACGCTGATCCGCTTGGATTAAGCGTGACGTGCTGGTTTCGTCCTGCTCTCCCTTGATCGTTATTTTTGAGCATATGACTCAAGAATAGTTTTTCCGCCATTCTGGTGGAATACGATCAACGGATTGCCGTGTCCTAACAATGGACCTCGAATCCAAGTCATCCCGCAAAATCCACCTTCCGGCAGCGCCATTTCGATTCGGCGCCGGCTGGAAACCTGTTCCTGACACTCCGCAACGCGAGAGCCGGGACTGATGCCGTGTCGATAAGCCAAAATTGGCTCGCCGTATTTAATACGGTTTTCGCACAGGGCCTGTATAGCGCCTCCGAGATGGAAAGAAGAAGACATGTCGCAAGTATACTTGAACGATCAACGGGCGCGTCCCCTGAGTAACTATACTTTTTCGCATAAGATACTGAATACGTGTCAATTTTTCGAGCCATTCATAATTGGTCGAGAATAAGGCCATTTTGTGAATCCGCGTCTTTAGGCTTTTCCGGAAAGCAAATTGACGCAATCCAAATGTCATCGAACCGAAACCAGGAGGGCCGCGATGAAAGATCCACCTTGAAAAGAAAAAGGCGCACCGAAGACGGCGCGCCATAGGTAACGACCGAGAACGGTCATTCAAGCATATGTGTTCATAGACCCGAATACGGGCAGGCGCAACTCCGTTCCTCGGTCACATCGCAATTCCACGAAAACCCGGCTTTTGCCCGGGAATGAGGAAGATATGACCAAAAACATGAAACCACCGACCTCTCGGCTTTATGAGGCTGATTGGCCTCCGGCCCCTCAGCCTTATCAGAATGATCCGCCGCCGAAGCTCGCCGCGCCATCCACGGCGAACCGCAAGATCAACCGTCACTCGCGTGAGCATTGCACGGGTCAGGTCACTGTCGGTCCGGGCGCAGGGCGGGTCGTGCATCTGGAGAGCCATCTCGAGCTGTGCTGGTGCCTCATGCTGATGTTTCGTGCGAGCACGGCGGATTTGCGCGAGCAGGTGAAGTTCGACTGGGAGGACGAGATCGGCGAGATGCACAAGCATTGGTTCGATTTCGTCGTGACCGAGGAGGACGGTTCGCGGATCGCCTATTCGGTCAAGCCGCAGGTGCGGGTGTCCCCCCGCTTTCTGAGCGAGATGTCGCAGATTGCGCATCAAGCGCGGAAATGTGGCTTTGTCGACGATGTCCGGCTGCTCACTGATGAGATCCTCGATCGGATCGATCTGTTTAACGCCAAGCTCTTCTTCGCCTATCGGCGGGCAGAGCCGGAGGCAGATCTTCTGGCCCATGAAATCCATGAGGCGATGTCCGGCGTGTGCAAGCTCGGCGAGCTCGTCGCGTGCTTCGACGAGGCTGGTGATGGGTTTCGCGCTTTTGTGCGGCTGATCCAATCCGGCCATCTGAAACTCGTCCGCCACGAGCAAATCTCTCTCAATTCCAATGTCTTCAAAGCAAAACAGGTGACCAAATGACTCTCCAATTCGGTAGCGCTATCTCCAAGCAGCGTCTCGCTTTCGCCTCGACCGACCGTGTTTCGATCGATACCCTCTCGATGCGTCCCGTCAGCTCCAACGAGGAGGGCTGGATTTTCCAGATGGATGATGGCTCGGGGTGTGCGCGTAGCTATCCCCATCAGGAACTGAACCAATTTGCCGCGCAAGGCCGGCTTTTCCATGAAATCGGGTATTTCTTGCCCGAGACGGCGAAAGCGCGCCTCAAACAGGCGCATTTCCTGACGGCGGAGCTGCCGAAGCGTCAGCGCCTCGCATATGCAAAGCGTAGCGCCTGGGTCGCTGCATTCATGGAAATGGTGCGAAAAGGCATGAAGGTCACCGATGCCTCCATTCAGGCGAACCTGAATGAGTTGCGCGCCCGTGCTCAGGACTTCGTTAATGTGTCGCGCAACCATGATCTTCAGGCAACGAAAACAACCGACTTTTTCCACGCACCTTCCGCGCGCACGCTTCGGCGTTGGTTGAAGCAGCATGAGGAAGCGGGCGCAGCCGGACTCGTCGACAGGATCGGCGCGCGCGGAAACCGGGGTAGTCGTATGACGCCTGCGGAAATCTCGCTGATGATGCAATACGTCCGTGATTTCATGTCTGCCGCGAAGCCGACAGAAACCAAGATCGTGAAAGATGTCGCGAATGCATTTGAAGCGGAGAACATGAGGCGCGTCGCCAATAACGAAGTGGAGCTTCGCGTTCCAAGTCGCACAACGGTTCGTTCGGCAATCCGATCACTGGATCCCTATCAGGTCGCTGTCGCACGGCACGGCATTGATTACGCGCGCAAGAAATATGCGCCGGTCGGGAACGGCTTAATCCTCACCCGCCCACTTGAACGTGTCGAGATTGACGAATTCCGCGTCGATGCGATGACGCTGATGTCCTCGACAGGGCTGGACGCGCATCTAACTGCGGATGAGCTAAAAGAACTCGGGTTGGACGGCGAAAAGGCGCGCTGGATGATCACTGTGGCCATCTGTGCGACGACACGTTGCATCGTTGGTATGGTGATCAGTCGAGACGCCAAAGGATCTGCGGCGAAACAGGTCTTGCAGATGGTGGTGTCGGACAAAGGGAAGTGGTCGGATGCAGTGGGGGCGCTCGGGGTTTGGTGGATGTATGGCCGCCCGGAGCTGATTGTCACCGACAATGGGACCGCTTTCATTTCCGAAACCTTCCGCCACGCATGCGCGGATCTCGGTTGTGGGCATGAATTCACTCAGCCGGGCACCCCAGAAATGCGTGCCCGGATTGAGCGCCTGTTCCGCACGATCTCCGTGACGCTTTTACGTCGTCTGACGGGTCACACCTTTTCGAGCATCACCGAAAAGGGCAATTCCGATCCGAAAGCCCGCGCGGCCCTTACGTTTGACGACTTCGCCTTCGCGATGGTTCGTTGGATTGTGGATATCTACCACAATCAACCGCATGAAGGACTGGACGGAGAAACGCCGCTAGATTGCTGGCGTCGTCTGACGCGGCAATATGGTGTTGCGCCGTCACCCTGCAATCGTGAGTTCCGCTTGATCTTCGGGGAGCGCCTTTCGCGCAAACTCGACAAGACCGGCATCACCGTAATGGGCCTTCGCTATCACTCGGAGGAACTGGCAGTCTGGATGAACCGCAATGAGGAAGCGGAACTTGAGGTCGCATGGCACCCGCGCGATATCGGGGCAATCCTTGTTTGGTTGGACGACAAGAGATGGATCGAAGTGCCTGCACTTGATCCGCGGTTCCACGGAGTGGCGGCCCAAACATGGATGATTGCCGCTCGGCATCTGAAGAGCGTCCATCCGCGGCGCAAGGAGTTCGATCACGACACCATCTTCGCCGCGCTTGACGCCATCGACGCACGCAATGCCGAGGCCATGGCGTTGGCTGGCCTCCTCGTGGAGGACTGGAACGAGGAGAAACTCGCTCGCATCGAGAAGCGCCTCTTCGTGGGTTTCAAAGAGTCGACGCGCCCGCAGAGCGAGGTCGTGCCTGCAGCCGATGGCAAGCCGGGCACGTCCATTTCTGCCCCGGTGAAGCCCACCAAAGCTGCAACCAAGCGCAAACCGAAATCCGGCAATTGGGACGTGGAGGGCTGAGACATGAACAACATGGCAAAGACAGCACGGATCCTTGAGGATTTGCGGGGGATTCATGTGGGAACTCCCAGGGATGCGGAATTCGCATCCCACCTGCATCGCCTGCTTGCGCATGATGCGCAGGGACACCCCTTGCCGTCAGCGTTGCGGTTCACCAGCACCGGTGAGACTCGTGGGATCATGGTCGTTGACGAGCCGGGAGGCGGCAAGACCACTCTCGTTAAGCGCGGCCTCGATCGCTGCGCGGCCCTACAAGCGGGACCAGATGGGCAGAAGCGCTACCTTGATGTGGTGGTGCCAAGCCCTGCGACCCTAAAGAGCGTAATCCGTGAACTGCTGAAGGTGAGTGGCTATCCCGAGGTGTCGAAGCAACGGGAGGGCTGGTCGATGATGGAGCTATTACGAGAACGGGCTTCCCTGCTTGGAACCGTGGCGATCTGGATCGACGAGGCACACGACTTGTTCTGTGCAGACCGAAACCTGATCCTGCGTGCCCTGAAATCGTTGATGCAAGGCGACTCGGCCGTCATCGTGATCCTGTCGGGGACTGCGGCACTAGCCGAGGTCGTGCGCTCTGATCCGCAAGTCCAACGCAGGTTCACCAGTCTCATTTTGTCGCCTGTCGATCCGGACGCGGAGCACGACCAAATTAGTGGGCTGATCGAAACCTACTGTCAGCGCGCCGGACTTGCGCCGCCCATCGAACGTGATCTCGTTGGCCGCCTTACCCATGCCGCCCGCTATCGCTTTGGTCGGACTGTGGAGAACGTCGTGAATGCAATCGAATGCGCTTTGATGAACGGCGACGACCGGTTGGACATCGACCATTTTGCGCAGGCTTACGCGATGCACGAGGGCGCGCTGCCGGAGCGCAACGTGTTCTTCGTCGAGGACTGGTGGAACATCAAGCCGGACCTGAAACAGGATGAGGAGAGCACATCCCCAACACGCCGGAAGAAACGGAGGAAATCGTGATGCAGCTTCAACCCTATCTGCCGTTTCGGGTCGACGAAACCGCTCTGTCCTGGGCCACTCGCCTTGCCGCCTTCCATACAGGAGGGCGGTTAGTGCCGTTTCTGAACGATCTGGAAATCTCCCCACAAGATCTTGCTGCGGGCGATGATGCGACACTTGAGCGCCTGTGTTTCAAAGTCGGCCAAGACCCGAGGCCGGTTCGCCACAATGCAATCACGCGTATCGCCCCGCGCCAGTATCGCCTCCGCGGCGAGACTTTTCGCGCCGAGTTCACCACCGGGGTTAATACGCGTTTTTGCCCTGCGTGTTTGGCCGAAGATGATGGTGGGCATGCGCGCAGTGCCGTCGCACGCGCGCATCAATTGATCTGGAGGCTGCAGCCCGTGCGCGTTTGCCCGCGTCACGAACTTGAGCTCGTCGAACGTCGTCTCGGAGGCTGGGATGATTTCTTGCATGAGTTGCCGGTCCTGGTGCCGGAGACACGCGATCAGCTTTTAAGTTTGGCTGAGCAAGCACGCTCCGAAAAACCAACCGAGCTACAGGGCTATGTGCTGGCGCGGCTGCATGGAAAGCGGGGTCCGGCATGGCTGGACGCGCAATCTATTGAGCAGGCAACACGGGCAACGGAGATGCTCGGAGCTACTTTGGCATTTGGCACAGAAGCTAAGTCGGCAGATCTGGATTTTCAGGACTGGGTCAGCGCTGCGCGACATGGCTGGCCTTATGTCTACGCCGGGGAAGAGGGCCTGCGGCAAGCGTTCAGCGAGTTGCAGGAGGCTGCGAAGGGTAAGGGGCGCACCTGGCAAAGCCGGGGTGGCGTATACGGGATGCTCTACCGTTGGCTTTCCGCAAACCACGCGGCGAGCGATCTCGGCCCGATCCGATCTATTCTGCGCGAGTTCATCATTGATACCACGCCGATGAAAATTGGTCAGAAGCTTCTTGGAGAATATGTGGCGCAACCTAAGATCAGCTCCGTGGCATCGATCGCGAAATCCTCATTTCTGCATCCCGGGACATTGAAAAACGTCCTGCAGGTTGCAGGTGCGATGCCGAATACAGAGGACGGAAAGAGCGACAGCGGGTCGATCGTGAAATATCGCGAAATTGAGAAATTGGTGGAGGCCGCGAAGCACGCGGTGCCGGTCACGCAAGTGCCATCACTCCTCAATGCGTCGCGCCCGATGGTTGCGGCATTGCTCGAGTTAAAGCTTCTCGTTCGGGTTCAGGATCACAACGTCCTGAAAAGCAAGATTGGCAAAGCGATAGACGGTCGCAGTATCATCCACTTGCTTCAACGCTTGAATACCAAGTTCGAAGTGGTTGGCAGCGTTCCCGAAACGCACACGCCTCTTGCGAAAGCTGCTGAAAAAACGCGTGCGCCAATCAAAGTGATCTTGGAACTCGTTTTCGATGGGCATCTCACGAGCACGGTCAGGTTGGCTGAAAAGGAGAAGTTTGCCTCCCTCTTTGTATCGCCAGCGGACATCACCGCGATACTCGATTGCCCGCCGAACGGTGTCTCTGAAGCGGTTCGATTTTCAATCTGACGCCAAGATCCCTCTGATCTCGTCAAGCAAGTTGTAAATGCCGCCTTCGGGCGGCATTTTTTTAAAGGTTTTGATGGACACTATATGCTTTTAAAATGGACAAAGGTGCGGCGCACGCGATAATTTAGTCAATAAAATCAATGACGAATATCATGAAAATGGACATTTTATGGTGCATCCTACACAGAAAAAGCAGATGAGTGCGCAAAAGAAAGCATAAGGCTGCGCAAAGGGTGTCAAGATACTTCTTCGACTCTGAGCGCCCTTTGAAGTTCTGAGATTTCTTGCTCGAGTTGTGAAGACGGCAAAACTTTTGGTTCTGTCGTCTTTGCTTTCGCGCCTAGCGTGGTTTTGGTTGGGGCCGCAGACCAATCGGTTTCAACTCAAGACAAGGAGCGTCAGGCAATTGAGCTATGCACTATTCATGGCGTCGATCATTTGAACTCGCCGCCCTTTGAGAAGGCTGCCGCTCACGGCCCGGAGCTGCCGTTCGGTGTAGGATTCAAGCGCGACCGGTTGCGGTTCTAACTGGACATTCGCCCCCACGCTGCCAAAGTCCGACCCTAAAGGAGTTCGGGTGCTCGGCACGAGACAAACTGGCTGGTTGGAATCCGTGTATCAAAACGACTCCAAAGGTGCGCCGCACACGCTAAAGCTCTTTGATCATTCCGTGGCATCGTTAGATGCCTGCCAAAAAGAAAATTATGAGGTTTCGATGTCATTGCTCTCCGGCGATCCGCTGACACAGCTCGCTTTCTCGGTCTACGAGAATAGAGGAGTCTATGCCTTGCTTATCGGCTCTGGGCTTTCTCGCGCCGCTGATATTCCGACTGGCTGGGAGATCACGCTTGACCTTGTTCGCCGCGTTGCCGCAGCCCAAGGCGTCGAAGAGCAGGACGACTGGCAGGCTTGGTATCAGGAAACCACCGGGAAGGACCCGAATTATTCCGAGCTCGTTGGCGAACTCGGCCTTTCACGCGATGAGAGGCGTTCCATCCTGCATAGCTACATAGAGCCGGATGATGATGACCGAGAAGAAGGTCGCAAGCTTCCGACCCGCGCGCATCACGCCATAGCCCGGCTTGTTCGCGAAGGTTATATCCGCGTCATCATCACTACCAACTTTGACCGCCTCCTGGAAAATGCGCTGCGAGAGCAGGGGATCGAGCCCACGGTCGTCGCATCTGTAGACGCTTTGCAGGGTGCGGAGCCGCTAACCCATACAAGCTGCTATTTGCTCAAACTCCATGGCGACTACAAAGATGCCCGCATCCTAAATACTGACGAAGAGCTCACGGAATACCCGCCGGAATATGATGGACTGCTGGACCGGATCATCGACGAGCACGGTCTAATCGTTTGCGGCTGGTCCGGTGAGTGGGACCATGCGCTGCGCGCATCGATCTTGCGCGCCCCTGCAAGGCGCTATCCGCTCTTCTGGGCAACACGCGGCGGTAAACTTGGTGACGGGGCGCAGGAGATTACCGATCACCGTCATGCGCGCATCATTCCCATTGATGATGCCGACAGCTTCTTTACAGGGCTGGAGCAGCGTGTGGAGACACTGGCGCGAACGCACCGCCAGAATCCTATCAGCGTTGATCTGCTGGTTAATGCGGCCAAGCGCTACCTCGCCAAACAAGAACACCGCATTCAGCTCGATGAGCTCTTCACAACCGAGACCCGGAACCTAATCGAAAAAATTGAAGCAGCGGGACTCGCGCCGCAGGGACATTTCAGCGCGGATGAGTTCCAGCGCCGCATTACCCTTTACGAGTCGTTCACCGAGCCGCTTGCGCGTATGGCAGGCGTTCTCGGTCGCTGGGGTGATGGCAGCGAATTTTCACTGGTCGGTGATGTCATCAAATGCCTATGCGCCCATGCCGACCGTGAAGGGGCGGGGCTCAATGTCTGGCTTGAGATCAGAACCTATCCGGCAGTGCTGGTATTTACCGGCTATGGCTTGGGTCTTGTCAGAGCGGGGCGCTGGCGGGAGCTGCACCGGCTGTTCAGCCTGCCGGTTAACAAACGCCATGACCCTGAAACCATGCGCGCCGTGCAGCGCCTGTTCCTATGGGCCTGGGAAGGCGGCAACAACGACTATTGGAAACATCTGGAAGGCCTTGAAAAACGCAAGACCGCTCTCAGTGACCATCTGTGCGATCTTTTTGCCGCGTGGAGCAAGTCTTTCGTCGGCGTGCTGCCAGATTTTGAGCGGTTATATGAAAGCTGGGAAATCCTCGGCAGCTTGACGCATCTGGAGCGTGCCGAAAAAGACGAGCTCAATAAAGCCTTGGTCGAAGAGCCGCGTAACGGCTGGATATGGTGTCCGGTTGGCCGCAGTGGTTGGCACAGTGAAGTGCGCCGAGGAATCCTCGAGGAATTTCTAAACTATGCGACAAAGGTTGAAATCTTGGAGGCTGGGTTCGCAAAGGGTGATGAAGAGTTTCTCCAGAAGGCAGTCGAAAACTATCTGCGGCTTGCAAGTAGGATGGAGTGGTAAACGATCTGGTTCTGGCAGGCAGCTGAACGCTTGGCGCGTGCTCGTTACACGATGGCGTATCGTGGTAGGAAAGTCTGGTTCGTCGGAGAACCGTAGCAGACTTTCATTTGAAACGCGGCGAAGGTCTGCTTCTCTAATTGGGTGTCTGGGTCAAGCTCGTTTTCCTTCTTTTGAATGATCAAGGATCGTTTGTCCGGGTCACGC
>NZ_JBLXEM010000044.1:0-16319 GCF_048263065.1 Thioclava sp. | reverse complement strand
AGTCTCATATTGGCAAAATCGGAATTCAGATCTCGGGCTGAAGGTCATGTCGCCAATGTCGGGGAAGGGCGCGCAGTCACTCGCAGACCACAGCGCCCTTCCACTCAGGCAAGGGGAAAAGCGCGTCATAGGCCCAGTTAAACCCAAGCGCGTAGATGATATAAAACAGCGCGAATGACGCATCCATCACGAAAGCCTGCCAGAGAGACACGTCCAGATACCAAGCCAAATAGGGCATCAGAACGGCCAATAGGCCAAGTTCAAAAAGCACTGCGTGCAGCACCCGGACCCGCGCTGTTTTCAGCGTGGTTGCGGTGAGGCGTTTCAACGCCACGTCAAAGGTGAAATTATAGATGATATTCCAGAGTGTCGCGATGGTCGCACTGACAATACCGACGATCCCGATGTCATAGATTGGAATGTCAAAAGCCAGCGCCCCAAGCGGAACGATCAGGAATAGCGCAATAATTTCAAAGCTAAGCGCATGGCGCAGACGATCAAGCGGGGGCCGCATAGCAACCTCTATACCAGTGCCGGGCCGTCCCGGAGTTATTGCCCGACGGGGGAGGTCGTCCTCGAAAAGCAACGTAGCGATGTTGGTTTCTATCTTCAAGCCGCGCCGATGTGCCATCGGCAAGACCGGGCTCAAAGCAGACGGGCGTTGGCGCAGTGCGATCCTCCTGTTGGCCAAACGGCTCGCTCTTCATTGGGCCTTACCTGCCATTCGCGTGCTTTGCAGCATGTCTAAGTATTCAACCACGCATCACCGTTCGCGATATCACTCAGAAAGCAAAGCTCTTTGAACCGTCTCATCCCAACCTAAGTAGAGTCTATGCTGATCACGGATGACCGGACGCGCCATCACCTTGGGTTGGGCAGAGATCTGCGCCTCTGCCTCCGCATTTTTCATCCAAAGATTAAGCCCCCGGTAATCACTCGAGTTGCGATCCACCAAACGATCCCCGAACTCTGCAATCAACTCCGCCAATTCAACGTCGCTCAGCGGATCGGCCCGTACATCGCGGAAGCTGACGTCTTTGCCTGCTGCCTCCAACGCCTTTCTGGCCTTCTGACAAACGGCGCAGGTGTTCAGCCCATAGATCATCATGTCGCAATCCCCTCTGGCAATGATCCCGCAATTTCATGTATCCATCCCTTTAGCGCAACCAATTCGATGCTGCTGATGCAAATCGACGGGTTCTGCCTATTCATGATCGACCCGAGCGATCTGCGCCAAATGATGCGTGACACGCGTGCGACCGATCGGGTATGACATGTGCTCATGAAACATGTCCCCAAAGAAACCACGGATGATGCGCTTATTCAGGAATTCCTGAACAAAGGCGGCACGGTCAACGTCGGGAAAACCAAACCCCTTCCAAGCGAATTGGGTTTGAGTAACAATTCATGGAACAACAAACTAACCAAAGAAGAAAAAGCGGCACGCGGGAAGAAGTGATCGTGTCGGCGGATATTGATTGTCCGCGCGTGATACGAGCCGAATCAGGCCCAGAGCCGCCACTCATGTCAACGATCAGCGCTGCGGTGCGGCTTCACCAGACCAGGTATTCGTGCATCGCGCAGCATTTTTGAGGAGTGAGAGGCGGCAAAGCGGGACGGAGCTGTCTTTTCCTGCGGGAAACATGAGTGGCCGCTTTAGGTTAATGACTGGGTCGACCGCGAACCGAGAAAGTCGATGATCAAGGGCGCGATCTTTTCTGCATTGTGTATCCACGGCGTGTGACCTCCGTCGACGATATGCAGTTTTGCGTCGGGCATGGCATCGGCAGCTTCACGGCCAACCTCTATACCCCCGAACGGATCGCTGCGCGCGAATATCAGCAGCGAAGGCGTCGTAATCTGTTTCAGGCGTTCGCGGCTCAGCGCCATCTCCGGCCGGGCACCGCGCAGCCTGATAAGCGCGTTGAGCATTGCCAGAAACGTCGGCTCGAAAAAAGGTAAACGCTCGGTCGCCAACAGCAGATCGGCAATCTCTTGCGGCAGCGGGTATTCGTTGACCATCCGGGACAATTTCTCGACCTGTCGCGGCGACGGAGGCTGGATTCGCATCATCAACCAACCGAGACCCCGTTTCGAGAGGAGCCGCATTGGCAGAGGCGCGGAGGTCCCCAGGATCAACGCGGGACAGCCGACATGCACAAGCGCCGCGACACGTTGGGGCTGGTCTAGAGCGAACCAAGACGCCCAATTCGAGCCGAGGGAATTGGCTATGATTGCCGGTTGGTTGAGTTCAAGCCTTTCCAGTATCTGGCCGAGAAAGGCAATCGCCGTCGTCCGCATGTCTTGCGTAAGCGCGGGTGTCGAGCTGGTGAGCCCGTAGCCCGGCAGATCGACCGCGTAAAGTGTTAGACCGTCCAACTGCCCCATCAGAGGTGCCCACATCGCTGCGGGCGTTCCGATGCCATTCAAAAGGATCGCAGGCGGCCCATCGCCAGAAACCAGAACCTGCGCGCTCCCGTTTACGATCGGGACATCGATGAATCGCCGCTCGAACTCCACGCCGTTGCGGGAAAGAGCTGCGGTCTGAGACGCGAGAAAGTCTTGTTCTTTCATCGGATTACTCTTACCGTCGTGGTTTACAGTATGTAAAGCAATCTAGAGGCAAGTTTACAGTATGTCAAGTGAAACGTCCGACTATGGGAGGTCCCAGACCCGCGAGCATATCCTGAAGGTGAGTTGGAATCTGGCCGCCAACCACGGATCGAATCTAAAACTGACTGAAGTGGCGGCCAAAGCGGGCGTTTCGCGTCAGGCGATATACCTGCATTTCGGGGACCGGGCCGGTCTGCTGCTCGCGCTTGTCCGGCATATGGACGAGACGCTCGACCTTCGCCGCAGGCTGGCACATGTTCAAGCCGCTCCGGATGGCGGTGAACTTCTTGAGCGTGCCATGCGCCTCAACACCCATTTCTGGTCGGCGGTTTTTCCGGTCGCTCGAATTCTGGAGGCCGCGCAGAATGACGATCCCGCGCTTGGTTCGGCGTGGCGGGATCGCATGGCCTATCGACAAAAGAGTTTTGCGGCAATGATCAGGCAGATCGCCGACATGGGTGAGCTGTCACCAGACTGGGACATAGAGGAAGCCGCTGCACTTCTCTTCGCCACCACCCATTTTGATACATGGAGAGAACTTACCCAGCATTTTGGCTGGACCGAGGATCGCTACGTTTCGGCCATGACCAGGTTGCTCTGCCGCACATTTCTTGAACGGACCCAAGAGGGTTCCTCAAAAAAACCATAAGCCACATCATCCTCACGCACGAAGCCAGAGCTAACATTCGAGCGGAGCGCAGCATTGGTCAAAGTGGGCTCGAAGCTGCCATGGGGCGGTGCGGCATAGCCATGCTCGCGATCTCAGTCGCGATCGACAAGAACGTCCCAAAGTATGCGTAATTGGGCTGCCCCTATTCAGAGGTCGAGCTCCCGTTAAGATCACAGGAAGGCTGTGAACATGGGAGATAGAAAATGGAATATTTTGCCGGTTTGGATGTGTCTCTGCGCTCTTGCGCTGTGTGTATCGTCGATGCCAAAGGCAAGGTGATGCGCGAAAGGGAGCTCCCCTGTGAGGTCGGCACTATTGCCGATTGCCTGAACAGCTTCGGTTATCCGATCGAGCGCGTCGGATTTGAGGCTGGCACACTGAGCCAGCATCTCTTTTACGGTCTGACCAGCGAAGGTTTTGATGTCGTCTGCATGGAAGCTCGTCAAGTAAACGCTGCCCTTTCAGCGATGCGCAATAAGACTGACAAAAACGACGCGCGTGGGATCGCGCATGTTCTGCGCACCGGCTGGTTCAGTCCGGTCCACATGAAGAGCCGGGAAGCGCATGGTGTGCGGGCCTTGCTCAGCACCCGTAAAGCGTTGCTCAGCAAGACAATCGATCTTGCCAATGAGGTGCGCGGGCTGTTGAAGATCTTCGGCCTTCGTCTGCCCAAGACAGTGCAGCATGGCAGCTTCGACGAACTGGTCCGTCCGATGATTGAAATGGATGAGGTCTTGGGCACAGCATGAACTGATCCGCCACCCACCAAAGCTAACAGGATCGTCCCTCACCGGACGAGGTCTGTGGAAGAAGCCGAAAATGGCTGCTGCGCAACCAGAAGCCGTCTCTAAGCAAGGCTTTCCACTGCCGATCCGACATATGCTTGCAGCGGTGCCCGATGGCATCAACCAGACTGCGAAGAGAAGCGTGACCCGGATGAGGGACAATGATCCACGAGAAAGAAGGAAAACGAGCTTGACCCAAACGCCCAATTAGAGAAGCGGACCTTAGTTGGTTCAAGTAGCGCCGCAGTGCAGCTTCACCAAACCGGCTATTCTTGCATCGTGAAGCTATTCCGGCTGCCGAAGGCCCGCAAAGCGGGACGTAGCGAACGTTTGGACCGTCGTAGCGGATGTCCTCTATGAGAAATTCGTAAGTAATTGACATCGCAATGCAGTCGCTGGGCCCTATCACCTGTCCCGATAGGTCTCGACCTCCAGGACTGTAACCTGTGCCTCAAACAGCGCGAGTTCTTGGCGTTTGCAGTTGATAAAAGCCTCATGAAAAAGCGCTGGCATTAGTTTAAAAGTCCATTTGCTGTTGGTAAACAAGCGGAGCGCGTCGCGCAGGTTACTGACGACAGTAGGATAGCCCTGATCGTAACACGCGCCCTCAACGGGCGGAACTGGGTCGCATTTGATTTCTATACCTTGAATGGCAGCCTCCAAAACCGCCAACGTCACCAGATAGGGGTTGGCATCGGCCCCCGCCATGCGGTGTTCGATCCGGCGTGCTTTGGGATCACCCCCCGGAATGCGTATCGGGACCGAACGGTTGTCATATCCCCAAACCAAATTGACCGGTGCATAGGAGTTGGGTTGCGCGCGACGATAGCTGTTTAGATGAGGGGCCATGATCAACTGCATCTCATCTGCGTGCTGCAACAGGCCAGCGGCGGCATGAGCCAGGGCGGCGGTGCCTTCCGGACCTCCATTGTCAAAGATGTTCTTGCCAGCCTCATCCAGAATACTGAAATGGATGTGCATGCCGCAGCCATCCAAATTGGGGAACGGTTTGGCCATGAAGGTGGCACCCAGCCCATGGCGTTGGGCGGTGTCGCGTATAAGGCGGCGCAGGAATACGGTGTCATCGACGGCGCGCAATACGTCTTCAGAATGATTAAGGTTGATCTCGAACATACCTGTGCCGTTTTCCGAGTTGATTGCGGTGACGCTAATATCGGCCGCGGCGCAATTCTTACGGACGGCGGAAAGGAAATCGGCAAAATGCTCCAGATCATTAATTTGGGCGGCCTCACGACCGCTCAACCGCTGACCGGTCAGCGGCGAAAGCGGGTGTTCCAATCCATCGCAATCAGGATCATAGAGGTAGAATTCCAACTCAAGCGCAACTACGGGGCGAAGGCCCAGAGCCTTGATACGTCCAAGCGATGCAGCTAGGGCTTGTCGGCACCCGGTTCGGATCGGGGTGCCATCTTCCATCCAGAAATCACAGGGCAGAATGGCGCAACCGGACGCCAGAACAGATGGAATGGGCATGCGCCCGGTGGGTTTGAGTGCGACGTCGCAATCACCAGTTTCGGCAACCTCCGAACACCCCTCAATTTCGTCGCCCCAGATGTCAACAGTTGGTGTCGACAACGCCATGCAAACCTGTCCGTCGATCACTTTGTCAAGCTGTGTGGCCAACACGGATTTGCCGCGCATAATTCCGTTTACATCAGGTGCGGCAAGGATCAGGGTTTTTATCTGCGGATGATCGTCCATCCAATTCTTCAAGTCATCGCTCATAAGATTGCTGGCCTTTCCCAGTTGAACATTGCTTGATCCGCTTTAAAATCCGGAAACAATCGCGCGGCCTTGTGTCCGGAATAGACAGCTGCTGCGATGGAACCGGGTGCAAAGCAATCGCCAATTTGATGGAGTGTGTTGATCCCGGCGTCGGCCAGTTTTTCGGAATCAACTGAAAGCGTCTGATAAAGCTCATCTTTAGGCAAACGATCCGTCACCAGAACGACGGTGTCGCACGGCACGGTTCTGGCAATATTAGTATATGTACAATGAAGCGTTGCGTTGCCCTGCTGAACCGCGCTGAGCGCGACGTTCAAGTGAATTTCAACACCAGCATCATGCAAACTGCGATGAACGAGCCCCTGTTCTAGCGTCAGATTTGTGAATTGCGCGACCAACGCGCTGTCGGTGGCATAGGCGACGCTATGGCCTTCGCTTCGCAATTTCTCGGCGACAGCTGTTGCCATCACATGATAATCCAGATCGTAGACCAGCACATTGCCAGTTGCCTTTACACCGTCCAATACGTCGTCTGGCGTCAAGACCGTTACATTATCCAGCCCCTTAACTGCTTTGCGTTGATCCCGCCCGATGCCGTCACGACGCCAACGCGCACCGGTTGCCAACAGGACATGGTCATAACCAAACCCAAGTATGTCATCGGCCGTTAGGTCACTGTTGCGGTAAATCTCTACATCCGCACGCTGCAACAGGTATTGCGTGCGATAATCGCGCACGCGGGCATAGCTGGCCAAACGCGGCAGTTGGCTTTCGCGGCTGACGCGACCACCCAACTCATCCCGCGCTTCGGCCAACGTGATCGGATGCCCCCGGTTGGACAGTTGCAATGCCGCTTCCAGCCCGGCGGGACCAGCACCGACAATCAGCACAGGAGGGGTATCAACCGAAGCCGCAATCCGCTCGGGATGCCATCCGCGCCGCCATTCTTCACCCATGGTCGGATTTTGCGTGCAACGGATCGGCACCTGCATGTTGTCTCCGGTCACGCAGATATTGCAGCCGATACATTCCCGGATCTCATCAATCCGGTTTTCGCGAATTTTGGCGGGGAGAAAAGGATCAGCGATCGAGGGCCGCGCCGCGCCGATCAGGTCCAGATGCCCATTGTTGATCTGTGCGATCATCGTATCTGCCGACGTGAACCGCCCCACACCAACCACTGGTTTGGAGGTCAGCGACTTTACCTGCTTGGTATAACTGGTTTGAAACCCTTCAATCGGGGCAAACCGCGCGGTCTGGCTATCATTCGACCAGCCTGACAAGTTCACATCCCAAAGGTCGGGAAGCTCTGCAAACATTTCGACAACGGCGCGGCCTTCTTCGTTCCAATTGATGCCGTCTGGTCCCATCAATTCGTCCACGCCAAAACGAAAGGCCACGCCACAGCTTTGGCCAACCTCCTCTTTGACGTCCTCCAGTAGTTCGCCGATTAGGCGCGCACGATTTTCCACGCTGCCGCCGTATTCATCCGTTCGATCATTGTATCGGGCAGACAGGAAATGCATGGGTGTCGTCAGATTGTGCCCCGAATAGACATAGACGATGTCATACCCCGCGATCTGCGCCCGCCGCGCCGCATCTCTGTACCAACCACGCAGTGCCACAATATCCTGTTTCGACATAGCACGGGCGTGAACAGGCTCACCAAAACCAGTAACAACGCCTTGATGCGATGGCCCCATCGGCACTAGACGGCTCAGCCCACAGGCCGCGTGAAATCCGTTATGCGCCAATTGGATAGCAGCCAGTGATCCATGTGCATGGATCGCCTCGACGGTCTTGGCGTGATAGGCGATGTCATCATCGCTCCAAAGCCGGCCTTCGACGGAAGGGGAAATGTCGCCCGTTGGGTGAATTTCAACTTCCTCGGTGGAAACCACGCCCCAACCACCCTCAGCCTTGATGCCTCGCATTGCCGCCAGCGCATTGGGCCTCAAATGTGCCATGCCGTTGCAATGGGGCACCTGAAAAAAACGGTTCGGCGTCGTAACCGGCCCGATCTTCACCGGCTCAAATAATTTGGCATAGCGGGCATCGGTTACTGTCGAATCTAGGGTCATGTTCAATCACCTACTCTTTGACGCGGAAATGTGTAACATAGTTCAAACAATGAACGACTGTATAGTATTTTCGTTAAGGATCGCAGATGGCAATAATCCCCGCATCACCTGTCGGTACAGGCGCACGTCAAGTGCAGCGCGCACGCAGCACCTCGTTGTTGTTGGATGCGGCGGCGCGGGCCATTCAGGGCCACGGTATCAAAGGGACAACCGTTGACGCGATTCAACGCTATTCCGGCCTATCCCGAGGAATGATCAAACAACGTTTTGGCAGCAAAGACGCGCTGATCTGGGCCGTCGCCGAGAAAATGATGCAAGAATACACCGACAGCTGGATGCGCGCGTTTCAGGGACAGCATGCCTCCGCCGGAGAAAAGCTTGCCGCGCTATTCAAAGCCGATCTGTCCGAGAACGTGTTGAACGAACGCAATGTCGCAATCTGGTTTGCGTTCCGTTCCGAAGTCGCGTCCACGCATAAGTACCGTCAATTGATTGAGGCAGGGGATGCACAATTTCAATCCGCAATCAAAGAACTTTGCGATGAACTTGCTGTTGACGAACATACCGCCACCCTTGCAGCTATGTCTTTGTCAGCGATCCTTGAAGGATTGTGGACGAAATATCTGCTCGAAGGGCCACAATTTAATCGCGACAAAGCCTACCAAGCCTGTTGCGAAACCGCGCGAGGGTTCTTCCCTGGCTGTATTCTGATGTGCAAATCAGACGTTTATTAGGAGCGCAGCACTACGCGCTTTGGACCCTTAGCCACCACTCATGTCAACGGCCAGTGCTGCGGTGCGGCTTCACCAGACCGGCCATTCGTGCATCGCGCAGCATTTTTGAGGAGTGAGAGGCGGCAAAGCGGGACGAAGCCGACTTACGCTGCTTCGGTCAGGATGGCTGGTTCTTACACTAAACCACCTTTGAAACATGGTGTGTCAGGTGTTCAATATCGCTCTTTGAAAACTCTCCTTGCCCATGTGTAAGGGCCTAAAATGGCCGGGCAGAAGCCTGCACTAATGTGCCAAAGGGAAAACGGCTGTCCTCTTGACGGTTCCGTAGACAAAGCTCGTGTCGATGGAGGCGATGCCGCCGATGGGGTGTATCTGGTTGCGGATAAAGTTCTCGTAGGCTTCGAGATCAGGGACCAGCACCCTTAGCTGATAGTCCATCGCCCCGGTCATCACGTGACATTCGAGCACTTCATCAATTAACCGGACTCGTTTCTCAAATTTTTGCACTTCCTCTTCATTGTGCCGCTCTAGCTTGACCCGCACGAAAACAGTGATAGCTAGGCCGTAGGCGGCCGCGTCAACTTCGGCGCTATATCCCTGAATGACCCCCTTGGCCTCCAGGTTTCTTACCCGGCGCAAGCACGGAGATGGCGACAGGTTCACGGCCTCGGCAAGATCCTGGTTGGTCATCCGCCCATCACGCTGGAGGGCGCGGATGATTTGTCTGTCTTTGGCGTCCATTGTGCGTCCTGATTGGCAGATAATGCCAAATTATATGTTCATAGCGGCATAATTGGCAATCAAATGCCGCCATAAGTGGCGCAGAATGGCCCGAGATCGATTCAGGAGCCTTTTATGACCCGTCCAGCCAGCTTTGCCACCCGTGCTATTCACCACGCCTATGATCCGATGCAAAACGAAGGAGCGCTAACGCCGCCTCTGCACCTGACCTCGACCTTTGCCTTTGAGACGGCCGAGGCTGGTGGCGAGATGTTTGCAGGCGAGCGGCAGGGATATATCTATAGCCGTATTTCGAACCCGACCTGCGATTTATTAGAACGTCGCATTGCCACGTTAGAGGGCGCCGAGGCGGGCTTGGCGCTTGCCAGCGGTATGGGCGCGATTACCGCCGTGCTGTGGACACTGCTGTCGCCCGGTGACGAAGTGATCGTAGACAAGAC
The DNA here is from genome assembly GCF_048263065.1 of Thioclava sp. NCBI lineage: Bacteria > Pseudomonadati > Pseudomonadota > Alphaproteobacteria > Rhodobacterales > Paracoccaceae > Thioclava > Thioclava sp. The sequence continues at coordinate 6,509 of NZ_JBLXEM010000044.1, read as the reverse complement.
GCTCTATGGCTGCACCTTTGCCTTCATGCAGCATGGGCTGGCAAAATGGGGAGTCACGATCACCCATATCGACATGACCGACCCGGAAAATCTACGCGCGGCAATCTCCGAGAAAACCCGTGTTGTCTATTTTGAAACCCCGGCCAACCCGAATATGCGGCTGGTGGATATCGCGGCCACGGCCGGGATTGCCCACGCAGCGGGCGCGCAGGTGGTTGTAGATAACACCTATGCCACGCCATACCTGACCCGCCCGATCGAGATGGGGGCCGATATCGTTGTGCATTCCGCCACCAAATACCTTGGCGGTCATGGCGACGTGGTGGCCGGGCTGGTTGCTGGCAGTGCAGAACAGGTGGCCGAGATCCGGTTGGTAGGCATGAAGGACATGACCGGCGCGGTGATGGCGCCTTTCAACGCGATGCTGATCTTGCGGGGGCTCAAGACGCTGGCGTTGCGAATGGACCGCCATTGCGCCTCGGCCCGTGTCGTTGCCAAATTCCTAGAAGCGCACCGTGCAGTGCAGACCGTATATTTCCCGGGGTTGGAAAGCTTTCCCCAGCAGAAGCTAGCAGAGCAGCAGATGGATCAACCCGGCGCAATGATCGCGTTCGAAATCGATGGCGGCATGTCCGGCGGTATCGCCCTTATGAACGGGTTGAAGATGATCCAGCGAGCGGTGTCGTTGGGCGATGCCGAGACACTGATCCAGCATCCAGCGTCGATGACCCACTCTACCTACACGCCCGAGGAGCGCGCCGAACATGATATCAGCGATGGTTTGATCCGCCTGTCCGTGGGATTGGAAGAGGTCGAGGACATCCTTGCCGATCTGGAACAAGCCCTTCCGATGGCAGAACGCCACGCAGCCGAATAAGGACGAGAGCCATGCGCCCCGATCTGATCCATCTGAAAACCATTGAACAGCGTCTGCTGTGGTTGTCGCATTGGATGATCCATCACGCCAATCACGTGCGGCCCAAGGTGGACGGGATCAAGGTCGGCGGGCATCAGGCCTCGTCGGCTTCGATGGTATCGATCATGGCCGCGCTTTACTTCTCGACGCTGAAGCCAGAGGATCGAGTGGCTGTGAAACCCCATGCGTCGCCGATCTTCCACGCGATGCAGTATCTCATGGGCAACCAGACGCGCGAGAAGATGGAAAACTTCCGCGGGTTCGGCGGTGTGCAATCCTACCCCAGCCGGACCAAGGATATCGACGATGTGGATTTCTCGACCGGTTCGGTGGGATTGGGTGTGGCGATCACGTCCTTTGCTTCGATCATTCAGGATTACATCAAAGCCAAAAGCTGGGGAGGCGATGCCCCGATGGGCCGCATGGTCGCATTGGTGGGCGATGCCGAATTGGATGAGGGCAATATATACGAGGCTTTGCAAGAGGGTTGGAAGAACGATCTGCGCAACACATGGTGGGTGATCGACTATAACCGCCAATCACTCGACGGGATCGTGCGTGAAGGGCTTTTCGAGCGGCTCGAGAAGATTTTTGATGCCTTCGGTTGGGACGTGGTGCGGATCAAGCATGGTGCCTTGCAGCGTGCGGCATTCGAAGAACCGGGCGGAGACAAGCTGCGTGACTGGATCGACGCTTGCCCGAACCAAGAATACTCGGCGTTGACTTACATGGGCGGGGCTGTTTGGCGCAAACGGCTTTTGGATGATCTTGGTGATCAGGGCGACGTCAGCGCATTGATTGAACGGCGCAGCGATCTTGAGTTGGCGGCCCTCATGGAAAACCTCGGTGGCAACTGCGTCGTGACCATGGCCGAGACGTTTAGTGCCATCAAGCACGACCGCCCGACCTGTTTCCTCGCCTATACGATCAAGGGCTGGGGCACGCCGATCGCAGGTCACAAGGACAACCACGGCGGGCTGATGAACAACACCCAATTTGCCGAATGGCAGGCTCATATGGGCGTTGCAAAGGGAGAGGAATGGGAGCTTATGGCGACCGTTGAGGACCCCGTTGGCTTTCGCGATTTCCTGTCGCAAGTGCCGTTCTTCGCCAAAGGGACGCGGCGCTACAGCGATGCCAAGCTGGCCGTGCCTGCTATTGACATCGATACCTCGCGAGAGATCTCGACCCAAATGGCATTCGGTAAGATTCTTGATGACTTGTCCAAGGGTGACAGTGATCTGGCCGCGCGGATCGTCACCACATCACCGGATGTTACTGGCACCACCAGTCTCGGCCCTTGGGTGAACCGCCGCAAGCTCTTTGCCCGCGCGGCGCAAGCGGATGCATTTATCGAGAATCGCATCCCTTCCACCGCGAAATGGGAATTCATGCCCGAAGGTCAGCACATAGAACTGGGCATTGCGGAGATGAACCTCATGTTGCTGCTGGGAGCTGCTGGCCTGAGCCACAGTGTTTTTGGCAAACGGCTGATCCCCATCGGAACGGTTTATGATCCCTTCGTGGCGCGCGGGCTCGATGCGCTGAACTATGCCTGTTATCAGGATGCACGTTTCATGCTGGTGGGCACACCCTCCGGCGTGACGTTGGCCCCCGAGGGCGGCGCACACCAATCTGTGGGCTCGCCTCTCATCGGGATGTCTCAGGATGGGCTGGCATCGTTTGAACCCGCCTTTGCCGACGAGTTGGCGGTGATCATGCAATGGGCTTTCGACTATCTACAGCGCGATGGCGAGGGTGACCCGGATGAGCGGACATGGTTGCGCGATGAAACCGGTGGATCGGTCTATCTGCGTCTGACCACCAACCCGATTGAACAACCTGGAAAACGGGGGGATGAGGATTTTCGCCAAGGTGCCATCGACGGGGCCTATTGGCTCCGCAAGCCGGGCCCGAATTGCGAAGTGGTCATTGCTTATCAGGGGGCCGTCGCGCCGGAAGCAATCAAAGCAGCGGGTATAATCGGTGAGGCGAGGCGCGATGTCGGCGTTCTCGCCGTAACGTCGGCAGACCGTCTGAACGCGGGTTGGACTGCGGCGCAACGGGCTCGCTCGCGGGGAAACAAGGCAGCGCAGGCCCATATTGAAACCCTGATGGCCGACTTGCCACCGCATTGCAAAGTCATCACCGTTATTGATGGTCACCCAGCAACGTTGTCATGGCTGGGCAGTGTTAAGGGGCATCAGACGGTTCCGTTGGGGGTTGAGCATTTTGGCCAAACTGGCACCATCGCTGATCTCTATCGCCACCATGGCATCGATGTCGCTGCCATCGTGGAAAAGGTGAATGGTTTGACGGTCGGGAAAGAACTGAACCAAAGCATTCCTGATACGCAAACCTACAACTGAGGTTTTGTGACCAATAGCGGGGATTCAATACCGTGGCTGTGAATAGCGGCTCATCGCACTGTGTATACATTCCCGCAATGTGCCACATCGGTCACTTTGGGGTCGCAGCCGCCGTTAGATCGGTCGCAGCATGTTCACATCAGGGCGCACCATCACCGGCAAGAACGGCCCATTCCGAACACTGGCCGTGTTGCGCTGCGCCGCAGCTTGCAACAGCCAGCGAGCATCGGGTGAAGGCGCTAGTCCTATGTCCTGTTGACGAACCCGATCCCCCTAAAGGGATCGCTGCGATTCAGGATAATAGGTCCAGGCAATAAACCGGCTTGTCTTCTGCCCTTGTGACATTTCGACGGCCTTGAACTCGGCAACCCTCGCTTTCTTCAGCAGTCTGGAGAGTGGCTGCAGGTTGTCTTTCTTAGACACCAGGGAGGTAAACCATAGGCATTGATCGGCAAAATCCATGCTCTGCTCAATCATTCTGGCGATGAAGCCGATCTCGCCACCCGGGCACCAAAGTTCGGCGTTCTGGCCACCGAAATTGAGTTTTTTCGAGTGTCCTTTGCCAAGGTTCCGCCACTTGCGCCGGGTGCCTTTGTCCGCCTGTTCAAGGGACGCATGAAACGGCGGATTGCACAGGGTGACATGGAAGATATCATCAGGACCGATCACGCCTTCGAAGATATTCTTCGGATTGTTCTGGCGTCTGAGCCTGATGTTCAGATCGTTTCGCGTGCAGATCTGCCGCGCCGACTTGATTGAGACCGGATCGATGTCGACAGCTGTGAAATCCCAGCCATATTCATGCTGACCGGTCAGCGGATACACAAGGCTGGCACCGGTTCCGATGTCCAGAGCCTTGATATCGGGGCCGTGCGGGATCTCTTGGCCATTACACTCGGCAAGTAGATCCGCCAAGTAGTGGATGTAATCGACGCGCCCGGGGATCGGAGGGCACAGGTAAGTGGTCGGAATATCCCAGAAATTAATATCGTAATGCGTCAGCAAGAGCGCCCGGTTGAGCATGCGGACCGCGTCCACGTCCGAAAAATTGATCGTCATCCGACCGCGCGGGTTTCTTGTCGTGAAGGCCTCCAGTTCGGGTGTTCTCACCATCAGGCGTTCAAAGTCATACCCCTCCCGGTGTTGGTTGCGGGGGTGCAACATGGGTTTGATGGCCATGGAAAAACCTTCGTGCATATTGGTGGAGACAGCTCGTCCAACAGGGTGTCGATCTTAGATCTTCATGGCCGATTGGGGAATGCCTGAACGGCCCAGAGCCGCCTTTCGTCGACTCAGCTCGCGCTGCAGTGCAGATTTACCAAACCAGCTGTGCGATGCGTTGCGCAGAACGACTGAAGGCAGCAAGACGCCTCAACCAGCAATCCTATACCTTCTTTCATTCCCATAGGGATCGACGTCAGGTTGTGCGGCTACGACCCCTCAAAATAGGCGGGTGTGCCACGGGCTTCCACGGATTCCGCGATCCGACGAAGACCATGGGTATAGGCTGCATCGCGCATCGACAGGTCCATTTCATTGTGCAAAGCCCAGATCGCTTGCGTCTCGGTTTCCATCGTTTTTTTCAGGTGATCCCGGACACGCGAACTGTCCCAATAGAAACCGGACCTGTTCTGAACCCATTCCAAGTGCGAAACCGTGACCCCACCAGAATTCGCGAGGATATCGGGCACGATGATTTGCCCTGTAGCGCTCAGCTTTCGATCAGCCTCGGGCGACACGGGTCCATTTGCCATTTCAAGAATGATGCGAGCGTTGATCTTGTCGCAATTGTCCAGCGTGATCTGTCGCTCCAATGCTGCGGGCACCAACACGTCGCACTCAAGCTCCAACAGCTCGGCGTTGGTAATCTCCTTCGTCTTACCTTGGCCCTTTGCGCCTTGCAGGCTGCCTGTCTCATGCTTGTGCTGCATGACCGCCAGCGGGTCCAAACCGCGTTTGTCATAGATGCCGCCGCGAGAATCCGAGATCGCGATGATCTTGTAGCCGTCTGCGTGAAGCAGCTTAGCACAGTGATAGCCGACATTCCCAAACCCTTGGATCGCCACAGTGGCGCTTTCCGGATTGAGAGCAAGCGAGGTTTCCAGATGACGCAGGGTATAATATCCACCGCGCGCCGTCGCATCGACGCGTCCGTTCGTTCCGCCAAAGGCTAGCGGCTTGCCGGTAATTGCGCTCGGTGATGCCTGCCCTGAAATCGAACTGTATTCGTCCGCCATCCAAGCTATGACGATGCCATTGGTATACATGTCCGGCGCCAGAATATCGCGATCGGGGCCAATGAAAGGGGCAAATGCCTCGATATAGGCCCGGCTCAATCGCTCTAACTCGTTGGCCGAAAGCGCCTTGGTATCAACGCAAACCCCGCCTTTCCCGCCGCCAAACGGTAGGTTGGCGACGGCACATTTGAACGTCATCCAAAAAGAGAGTGTCTCGATTTCGTCGAGCGAGACGTTTGGATGAATTCGGACGCCGCCCTTGGTCGGTCCACGCCGATCATTGTAGCGGCACCGCCAAGACTTGAAGGCCCTACGGCTCCCGTCGTCCATCCGGATCAAAAGTGTGGCGGCCAACGTTTCGCGCGGCCATTTCAGCTCTTCGAAAACATCGGGGTGGATGCTGAGCCGCTCACAGGCGCTGCGCAGAGTCTCAAGGGATTTCGCCAGCATCCCGTTGGCGGCAAGCACGTTTTCCTTAAGGGCATTATTCTGGGTCGGCATTGCCTCGGACCTCCATGGTGTGGCCTGTAAGCACGATGTGCGCACAGTATGGTTCGATTATCTATGTTCGACATGTTTTTCCTGAACCAGGTGCGGATGGTTGGCACAAAGATGCACCACATTTCCGCGATCAAAGACATCAACAGCGAAAGACCAGTTTTCGCTTTTCATCTTCGGATCCGGGGCGAACGCTGGGCTGCGAATGACGCGCAGCGCATTAACCCCAGTATTATGTACGGGCGTAGGAAAATCATAAGACAAGGAGGGGAGGAGTGCGAAGCTTCTCTAGGATGCGCGCGGCAATTGCCAACAAAAAAATTGGGGTGCCCGCATGTTGCAGACGCCCACTATCATAAACGGCAGATTAGTTCAGCTTTCGTGTCTACGCGTGGGGAGATTTTTCGTCGTGGGGACGACGGTCACTGTCACAATGTCAGTCGGCTTTAGATTTGCCCGATGCAGTTCCTTGGGGGAATAAACCGTGCT
>NZ_JBLXEM010000043.1:0-16326 GCF_048263065.1 Thioclava sp. | reverse complement strand
CTCAACCGCGCGCATTCGGTCTTCGTAGCTGTACATGAACTATCTCCAAGATAGTCCAACTTTTCGTCCGCACCCCCCCCGGGTCACTTCTGAGTGGAAATCAACAATCTAAGCTCCACACCGGGCATAATGATACGTTGGACTGCATCGCAGGAATTGAGGTTGTCAGCGGTCAAACACTCGCATGGCAATAGGGGCGGGAAACGTCGCGATCACCGTCCAGCTTGGCGTTATTGACCTAAAACCCTGTAGGCGACCACAACCAGATGGATCAGTTTACCAATGTACCGGCATTTGCACGGATGCATGTTTGCCACCCCATGAATTCAATCAAAAGCCATAACCGCTGATCAGCGTCGATGCTTTTGATACGACCTACGAATCCCACAAACGGCCCTGTTGTGGGAGACACGGCCTTCCCTACGGAAAACCGACTTCCTCCAATTAACACGCCATCCTCAGCCTCAAGTCCGGCGAAACAAAACTGCCGCACCCACATCAATGATGCAGCGCGGCACAGCGGCAAGATCTGCGACACGCCGTGCGAAATGCGTGTTGCCACAACCGGGCCGTGCGACGACGATCATCGGCTCAAAGCACAACTCCACCCCGCCAGCCGCAATATTCACGAGGTTCTGGCGCATGATGGCCGTCGAGACCTCTGCCAGCTTAGGGGCCTCGGCACGCAGGCCTGCCACGAATTTGTGAACGCAACCCGCTGTCTCCGGCCCGGCCAGTTCGCAGCTAGGTTCATAAAGATTCTGCGAGCGCGCCAGCTGCATCTCGCTTCCCTTCTCGACCGTGACGCAATTGGTCTTTTTCTGCGCTCTGAGACGCGAGATCACCCCATGCGATCAAGCGTCAATTCGGGGCGGAGGCCTGCGTCAAGTTCACAACTCAAGGCGCATCCGGTGGGAGGGTGAAAAGGACTGTTGTGCGAAGGTGATCGGGGATGCGTTCAGCCAGGTGACGCGCAGCATGGCCAAGATCGGATCGTCGGGCGCGCAAATCAAATGCTTGGACCGGGCGCCCGCCGTTTCGGCGAGGAATTCCATAGTCCCATGCGTGTAGGGCGCATGGCGCACGAGCCACACGTTGGGACTGGTTTTGACAAGATCGACGGCTTCGATTTCAGGCACAGTATCCAGAACAATCCAACGGTCTTCAAACATGTGCGGCACGTCATCTGCCAGATGCAGGCTCTTGACGTGCAGCAAGCGTTCATTGCCCGCAAGTTTGAGTTTTTCGCGCACCGGAGGCGGTGGCGCTTCGATGCCTCGCTCCAGCAAGCGATATTCATAGCGCGCGCCACTGGACTCGACTTCAGCGCGCGTCAGCGGGATCGTTAATGTAGCTTTGCGCCGAGGCGCCTCGCGCACCCGCGTGCCCGCCTTGCGCCGCCGGTCCAGAAACCCCGACGTCGCCAGATCGCGTAACGCGCGGTTCACGGTGGCGCGCGCGCAGCCGAATTCAGCGGCAAGATCGACCTCGTTCGGGATCAGCTCTCCGGGGGCGTAATCATGCGCGCGGATCCGTGCCATAATCGTGTCACGAATGAATTGCCAGCTGACCGAACTGTCGGGCCCCTGCCCTTTAACCACGTTCACACCTCATGCCCCAGTCGCTCCATGACCCGCGCATAGGCGGGTATGATCGCATCGCGTTGGATATGGCGTCCGTCTTGAACCACATGACGCCCCGCCGACCAGACATCACGCACCGAGCGATCGTCGCGCGCGAATATCCAAGTATCGAGCAATACATCCCCCGCCTTCCCTTGCCCATCCGGCCCCAGATCGTCAAGCGCCAGCAAATCCGCCCAAAGCCCTTCGGCAATCGCGCCACTCGCGCGGCCGGCGGCCTGCGCGCCACCTTCGACGGAACCCTGAAACAACACCCGCCCCGTCGAGCGATCTATATCGGCAAGCGCGGCGCGCGTGTGATCGCGCAGGCGTTGCGAGTATTCGAGTGTGCGCAGCTCTTCGGTTAGCGAAATCCGTATATTGCTGTCCGAGCCGATGCCGAACGCCCCGCCCGCTGCGCGCCAGCGCACGCCGTCAAAAATCCCGTCCCCCAGACTGGATTCCGTGATCGGGCACAGCCCGGCAACTGCGCCAGCAGCGGCAAGCGCCTCGGTCTCGGCGGGCAGCATCTGGGTAGCATGGATCAGGCACCAGCGCGCATCGACCGGGGCGTTTTCCAGCAGCCACTCGACGGGGCGTCGCCCGGTGGCGGCCTTGACCTCATCGACCTCGGCCAGTTGCTCGGCAAGGTGGATATGGATCGGTGCGTCACCGGCAAGCGCGACCGCCACCGCAAGCCCGGCAGCATCAACTGCGCGCAAGCTATGGGGCGCAATGCCCAGCCCGCTATCGGCCCCCAGCGTCGCGACATGGGCGCGCGCGCCCTCGACAAGTCGCGCAAAGCGTTCAGGATTGTTGCCGAAGCGGTCCTGCCCTTCGACCAGCGCGCGCCGATCCAGCCCGCCAAAGCTGTAAAGCACGGGCAACAGCGTCAGCCCGATCCCCGTTTGCGCCGCCGCTGCCGCGATCCGTCCCGCCATCTCGGCCAGATCGGCATAGGGCCGCCCGTCAGGCGCGTGATGCAGATAGTGGAATTCGACGTTGGTGGCATAACCCGCCTCAAGCATCTCCATCTGCACGAAGGCCGCAATCGCCTGAATGTCGTCAGGCGTCAGCCGGTCTAGAAAGCGATACATTAATTGCCGCCACGTCCAAAAGCTGTCTTGCGGATCGCTACCGCGCCGCTCAGACAGCCCCGCCATTGCGCGTTGAAAGGCATGGCTGTGCAGATTGGCGGGCGCGGGCAGCAGCGTTTCCACGCGTTTTGCATCCGGCGGGCAGTCGACACCCGCGATCACGGCGCCGATCCGGCCATCCTCATCAAGATTAATTCTTACCGCTTCCGCCCAGGAATTCATCACCAGCGCTCTACGCGCCCAGATCGTTCGCATGATCGAATCTCCGTGTTGACAGGCTTATTATGTGCATACATATTAATTTCAAATCAAGCGCGAATCGAGCCCATGACCCAGATAACCCTCACCAATGCGACCCTCGTTCCCTGCAACGCAGACAGCGAAACCCGCGTCTTCAATGGCTGGATACGCATCCAAGACGGGTGCATCGCGGCGATCGGCGAAGGGGCCGCCGAGGGTGAGGATCTGGGCGGACGGCTGGTGACGCCGGCGCTGATCGATTGCCATACGCATCTTGTCTACGGCGGCAGCCGCGCGCGCGAATTCGAGAAACGTCTGGAGGGCGCAAGCTACGAGGAAATCGCCCAAAGCGGCGGCGGCATCCTGTCGACGGTGAATGCCACACGCGCGGCCAGCGAGGACGATCTGGTGGCCTCGGCGCTGCCCCGGCTCGATGCGTTGCTGGCCGAAGGCGCGGCGGTGATCGAGGTCAAATCGGGCTACGGGCTGACGGTTGCGGACGAGCTCAAGATGCTGCGCGCGGCACGTCGGCTGGCGACGATGCGCCCGGTGCGCATCGTGACAACTTGGCTAGCCGCCCATGCGCTGCCCCCCGAATATGCCGGGCGCGCCGAGGCTTATCTCGACGATGTCGTGATTGCTGGTCTGCGCGCGGCCCATGCCGAAGGTCTTGTCGATGCGGTAGACGGGTTTTGCGAGAGCATCGCCTTTTCCGCCGCTCAGATGGCGCGCGTCTTTGATGTCGCGCAAGAGCTGGGCCTACCGGTGAAGCTTCATGCCGAGCAGCTTTCCCATCAGGGCGGCGCGCAACTGGTTGCCGCGCGCAAGGGGCTTTCGGCCGACCATATTGAATATGCGACAGCCGAGGATGCCAAAGCGCTAGCGGATGCGGGAAGTGTCGCAGTCCTGCTGCCCGGTGCGTTCTATACCCTGCGCGAAACCCAGATACCGCCGATTGCCGCGTTTCGCGCGGCGGGCTGCACGATGGCGCTAGCCACCGATTGCAATCCCGGCACCTCGCCCCTCACCTCGCTGCTGCTGAGCATGAACATGGGCGCGACGCTTTTCCGCCTGACCCCAACCGAGTGCTTGAACGCCGTGACCTGCAATGCCGCGCGGGCCCTTGGGCTGACCGATTGCGGCCGCCTTGCACCGGGGCTGCGCGCCGATCTGGCGGTGTGGAACGTTACCGATCCTGCCGAGCTGACCTATCGCATCGGCTTTAACCCTCTTCACAGCCGTTATTTCGGAGGCCGCAAATGCTGACACTGATCCCCGGCAAGGCAACGCTTGAGCAACTCGAAACCCTCTGGCGCACGGGCGATGCGGCGCGACTTGATCCGCGCACGGCCCCTGCGATCGCAACTTCTGCGGGGCGGATTGCGGCAGCGGCGGCGGGCGAGGCGGCAGTTTACGGCGTGAATACCGGTTTTGGCAAACTTGCCTCGGTGCGCATCGCAACCAATGACACGGAGACGCTGCAACGCAACCTGATCTTGTCGCATTGCTGTGGCGTGGGCGCGCCCTTATCGGCGCAAACCACGCGGCTGATGATGGCGCTGAAACTTCTTAGTCTCGGGCGTGGGGCGTCGGGGGTGCGTCCTGAAATCGTGGCGCTGATCGAGGGCATGCTGGCGCAAGGCGTGACCCCTGTCGTGCCCGAACAAGGCAGCGTTGGGGCCTCGGGCGATCTGGCACCGCTTGCCCATATGGCGGCGGTAATGATCGGCGCGGGCGAGGCTGTTTTCAACGATCAGCGCCTGCCCGGCGCAAAGGCGCTGGCCGCTGCCGGACTTACCCCCATAACGCTGGGCGCGAAAGAGGGGTTGGCGCTGATCAATGGCACGCAATTCTCGACCGCGCTGGCGCTGGTCGGGTTCTTTCGCGCAATGACCTGCCTGCGCACAGCAGTCGTCACCGGCGCGATGTCGACCGATGCGATCATGGGCTCGACCGCTCCCACTCATTCCGAAATCCACGCACTGCGTGGCCATCGCGGCCAGATCGACGTGGCCGCCGCGATGCGCACGCTGCTGGAGGGCAGTGCAATCCGCGAAAGCCACCTTGAGGGCGATGCCCGCGTGCAAGACCCCTATTGCATTCGCTGCCAACCGCAGGTGACGGGGGCCGCGCTTGATTTGCTGCGCTTTGCTGGCCAGACCCTGATCACCGAGGCCAACGCCGTCACCGACAACCCGCTTGTGCTGTCGGATGGCACCATTGTCTCGGGTGGGAATTTCCATGCCGAGCCCGTCGCCTTTGCCGCCGATCAAATCGCGCTGGCCGTGGCCGAGATTGGCGCGATTGCGCAGCGCCGCGTCGCGCTGATGGTCGATCCCGCGCTCAGCTTTGGCTTGCCGCCCTTCCTGACGCCGCAGCCCGGTCTCAACAGCGGCTTGATGATTGCCGAGGTCACCACCGCCGCATTGATGAGCGAGAACAAACATCTCGCCTCCCCCTGCTCGGTCGACAGCACGCCCACCAGCGCCAATCAGGAAGACCATGTCAGCATGGCCGCCCATGGCGCGCGCCGGCTAGGGCTGATGACGCGCAACCTCTCGGTAATCCTGGGAGTCGAGGCGATCTGCAGCGCGCAGGGGATCGAGTTCCGCGCTCCGCTGACGACCTCAGCTCCGCTCGCACGGGTGATCGACGCGCTGCGGGTGCATGTCGCAACGATGGGGAATGATCGCTACCTCGCGCCCGATCTAGAGAAGGCGCAAGCCTTGGTCGAAGACGGGTCGCTTGTCACCGCCGCCGAACTGGAGATCGCGCCATGAGCCAAAGCGCCCCTGCCCCCGTCGAGATCGTGCAAGGTGACAGCCCGGTGATCTTGGGCCTACCCCATACCGGCACATGGTTGCCGGAAAACATCCGCACCGCCCTCAATGATCGCGGCCGCGAATTGGCCGATACCGATTGGAACATTCACCACCTTTATGCGGGGCTGCTACCAGGTGCGACCACCGTGCGCGCCACGTTTCATCGCTATGTGATTGACGCCAATCGCGGCCCTGAAAACGACAGCCTCTATCCCGGTTAGAACACGACGGGGCTGGTGCCGCTGACCGATTTCGACGGCACCCCGATCTGGAGCGTTGAACCTGATGCCGCCGAGATCGAAACCCGCCTCACGCAGTTTCACGCGCCCTATCACGCCGCCTTGCGCGCCGAGATTGCGCGGGTGCGCGCGGTGCACGGCGTGGCGATCCTGTATGACTGCCACTCGATCCGCTCGCATATCCCTTTTCTGTTTGACGGCAAACTGCCCGATTTCAATATCGGCACGGCGAATGGCACCAGTTGCGCCCCACAGGTCGAGACCACGACCGCCGGGATTTGCGCGCGTGCGCAAGGGTTTAATCATGTCGTGAACGGGCGCTTCAAGGGCGGCTGGACGACGCGCCATTACGGGCATCCCGAAACCGACGTGCATGCAATCCAGATGGAGCTGGCGCAATCCACCCATCTCACCACCGAAGCCCCGCCTTGGGAGATCAGCACCGAAAAAGCCGCGCGCCTGCGCCCATATCTGGGCGATATCCTGCGCACATTGGAAAGCCTTGCGCCGGAGTTGCGCGCATGAAGCCGCTCGAAGGTCTGCGCATTCTTGATCTGACCCGCGTGCTGTCGGGGCCGTTCGCCACTGCCTTGCTGGCCGATCTGGGCGCGAAAATCATCAAACTCGAACCGCCTCAAGGCGACGACTATCGCCATATCGGCCCGTTTCGAGACGGGGAATCCGCGCTATTTGCGCTGACCAATCGCGGCAAAAGCTCGATCGTGATCGACCTCAAGACCCCCGAGGGTCAGGCGCTTGCGCGTCAACTCGCCAGCCAGTGCGATGTCGTGGTCGAGAATTTCCGCCCCGGCGTTGCGGCCCGGCTGGGACTGGGTGCAGAGACGTTGCGCGCGGATAATCCGGGCCTTGTCTATTGCTCGATTTCTGGCTTTGGCCAAGAAGGCCCGGCGGCCCAACTCCCCGCCTATGACCTCGTGGCGCAAGCGATGTCGGGCTGGATGGATGCGACGGGCGAAGAGGGCGGCGAGCCGCTCAAAGTGGGCGAGGCCCTGGGCGATATCGCCGCGGGTTTGTATGCCGTGATCGCTATTCTCGCCGCGCTGATCGGTCGGGGGCGAACGGGCCAAGGCGCGGCGCTGGATGTCGCGATGCTCGACAGCCTTGTGGCGATCCTGCCCACCAGCCACGCGATCCACCTATATTCCGACAGCCCCGTGGCGCGTGTCGGCAATCGCCACCCCCTATCCACGCCGTTCGGGGCGTTTCGCACCGCCGATGGGCACGCGATCATCGCCGTGCTGGGTGCGCGCCAGTTCGAGGCGCTGTGCACTGTAATCGGCGCGCCCGAGGCGGCCAATGATCCACGTTTTGTCAGCGACGAGAGCCGCACGCAGAATGAACCTGCCTTGCGCGCGCTGATCGAACGCTGGAGCAGGGCGCAGTCCACGCGGGCCGCCGTTGCCGCGCTGGCCGAGGCGCGTGTGCCAACCGCGCCGATCCTGACCCTCGCCGAGCAATTGGCCTCCGATCACGCCGCCGCCCGCGCGCTGGTCAATGAACTGCCCCATCACCGGCTTGGCAAATCCCCGGTCGTCGGGCAGCCCATCCGCTTTGACGGCAAGGCGCTACTGGCCGAAACCGGTGCCCCTGCCCTTGGCGGCGAGACCCGCGACATCCTGCAAGAGGCCGGTTTGAGCGGCGCACAAATCGCGCAGCTCATTGACGCTGGCGTTATCAAGGATCCTACATCATGAGCGATTTTGACCATCTTCTCAGCCCCGAAGAACGCCAGTTCCTCGACATGCTCGAACGCTTTAGCGCCGACGTGCTTGTCCCGCAGGCCGCCGCGACCGATGCCTCGGGCGCGTTCGTACATGACCAGCTTGCCGCGCTGGCCGAAACGGGGATGATGGGGGCGAACCTGCCCGAGCGTTGGGGCGGGGCCGATATTTCCGCGCATGCGCTGTTCGAGGCGGTGGCGTGCATCGCGGGAGGCTGCGGCTCGACCGTCTCGGCGCTGACGGCGCATTATCTGGCCACCGACAGCTTGCTGATCGGGGCTGGCGATGACTTGCGCGAACGGTTTCTGCACGCCGCTGCCGAGGGCCGGATGCTGGGCGCGTTCGGGCTAACCGAACCCAATGCCGGCTCTGATCCCGCCGACATGCGCACAAGGGCCACGCGTGATGGCGCGGACTGGCGCATCAAGGGCAAGAAATGTTTCATCTCGAATGGCGGTGTGGCCGATTTCATCGTGCTTTACTGCGTCACCGATCCCGAGGCAGGCCATCGCGGGATCTCCGCTTTCGTGATCGAAAAAGGCACGCCGGGCCTTGTGCCGGGGCGGGTCGAGCAGACGATGGGTCTGCGCGGCGGTCATGTCTGGGAGCTTGATATCGACGTCTTGGTGCCTGATGAAAACCGCCTTGGCGCTGAAGGCACGGGGTTTCGCACCGCGATGAAGGTGCTCGATAACGGGCGCACCGAGGTGGCCGCTATGGCGGTCGGGATCGCGCGCGCCGCGCTCAGTGCCGCGCGCGACTGGGCGAAATCGCGCATCATTGGCGGTGAGCCGCTGTCCAGCCGTCAGGGCATCCAGTGGATGCTGGCGGATATGGCGACTGATCTTTCCGCCGCCGAACTGCTGGGCCATGAGGCCGCGCGCCAGCGCCAAGCCGGGCAGCGTTTCACCACCGCCGCGTCAAAAGCCAAGCTGTTTGCCTCGGAGGCCGCAGGGCGCATCGCCGATAACGCGCTTCAAATCCATGGCGGCTACGGCTTTACGCAGGACTTCCCGCTGGAACGTCACCTTCGCGATCTGCGCATCATGCGCATCTACGAGGGCTCCTCTGAAATTCAACGCAACATCATCGCGGGCCGCCTGCTCGCCTGACATGCTGAAAGGACCGATTTGATGAACAACCCGCGCCACAACACCCGCGACATTTACCCCGCGACCGGCACCGAGATGACGGCTAAAAGCTGGCTCACCGAAGCGCCGCTGCGCATGTTGATGAACAACCTGCACCCCGATGTGGCCGAGAACCCGCATGAGCTGGTGGTCTATGGTGGCATCGGGCGTGCTGCGCGCACTTGGGAAGATTTCGATCTGATCTGCGACTCGCTGCGCAAGCTTGAGGCCGATCAGACGCTGCTGGTGCAATCGGGCAAGCCAGTCGGGATCTTTCAGACGCACACCGACGCCCCGCGCGTGTTGATCGCCAATTCCAACCTCGTGCCGCATTGGGCCAATTGGGAGCATTTCAACGAGCTCGATAAAAAGGGTCTGGCGATGTATGGCCAGATGACGGCGGGCTCGTGGATCTACATTGGCGCGCAGGGTATCGTTCAGGGCACCTATGAAACCTTCGCCGAGGCAGGCCGCCAGCATTACGATGGCGATCTGAAAGGGCGCTGGATATTGACCGGGGGACTGGGCGGCATGGGTGGCGCGCAGCCATTGGCCGCGGTGATGGCGGGCGCGTGCTGTCTGGCGGTGGAATGCGACGAAACCCGCGCCGATTTCCGCATCCGCACCCGATATTGCGATGAAAAGACCCATTCGCTGGATGAGGCGCTGGCGATGATCGAACGCTGGACAGCGGCGGGCGAGGCGAAATCGGTCGCCCTGATCGGCAATGCCGCCGACATCTTTCCCGAGATCCTGCGCCGGATGCAAGCGGGCGAATCCCTGCCCAACGGGCGCCCCGACATGGTGACCGACCAGACCTCGGCGCATGATCCGTTCCACGGCTACTTGCCCAAGGACTGGACCGTTGCGCAATGGCGTGCCGAGCAAGAGAGCAATCCCGCCGGGGTCGCGCGCGCCGCGCGTGCCTCGATGCGCGATCATGTGGAGGCAATGGTGGGCTTTTGGAATGCCGGTGTGCCGACGCTCGATTATGGCAATAACATTCGTCAGATGGCGCAGGAGGAGGGGCTGGAAAACGCCTTTGCCTTCCCCGGCTTCGTGCCCGCCTATATCCGCCCACTGTTCTGCCGTGGTGTCGGGCCGTTCCGTTGGGCCGCGCTGTCGGGTGATCCCGAAGATATCTACAAGACCGACCAGCGCATGAAAGAGCTATTTCCCGAGAACGCGCATCTGCATCGCTGGCTGGACATGGCGCGTGAACGCATCGCCTTTCAGGGGCTGCCCGCGCGGATCATGTGGATCGGGCTGGGCGAACGTCACAAAGCGGGTCTGGCGATCAATGAAATGGTGCGCAACGGCGAGTTAAAAGCCCCCGTCGTGATCGGGCGCGATCACCTTGACAGCGGCTCGGTTGCCTCGCCAAACCGCGAGACCGAGGCGATGAAGGATGGCTCGGATGCGGTGTCGGACTGGCCCCTGCTAAACGCGCTACTCAACACCGCTTCGGGGGCGACTTGGGTGTCGCTGCATCACGGCGGTGGTGTCGGCATGGGGTTCTCCCAGCATTCCGGCATGGTGATTTGCTGTGATGGCACCGAGGACGCAGATCGCCGGATCGCGCGGGTGCTGTGGAACGACCCGGCCACCGGCGTCATGCGCCACGCCGATGCGGGCTATGAGATCGCGCGCGATTGCGCCATTGAACACGGGCTTGATCTGCCGGGCATCCTGAAATGAGGAAAATTCGCCGCGATGATCTGGAAGCCCAGCCTTGGAAGAATGGCGGCGGTCTGACTTGGGAGATTGCCGCCTTTCCCGAAGGGGCGGGGTTTGAGGATATGCAGTGGCGGCTCAGCATGGCAGAGGTCGCAAGCGACGGCGCGTTCTCGGCGTTTGCGGGGATTGATCGCACGCTGGCGGTGCTGTCGGGCGCGGGGATGGTGCTTGAGTTTGCCCAAGGTGGTTCGATTGCGCTCGACACAAGCGCACCGCCCCTGTCCTTTCCGGGCGAGGCGGCGATCCATGCGCGTTTGACCGATGGACCGATCCTTGATCTCAACATTATGACGCGGCGTGGTGCGTGGGCGCATCGGGTAGAGAGAATTGCAACATGCGATCCACTGCCCGATGGCACGATTGCCGTCGTAACGCGCAATCAACCGGTCGAGATCGGTGATCTCGTCTTGCATCCCGGTGAGGTTCTGCTTTTTGATCATCCTCAGAAGTTGGAGGAGGTCGTCACCCGAGGCCCCGTGCTCGCCATTGTCGTGCGCGGCCTCGAATAAACCTTTCCGGCGCCGGGCAAAACCTGCGTCGGTTCTACCATCCGGATGCCAAAGGGGCGCGGCACCGGACCAATAAGCCCCGCCAACAGGAGAGACAGAATGACCTTTTTCACGACACTGAAATCCGCGCTTTTCGGTCTTGGCGCGCTTGCCATCACCGCATCCGGCGCACTGGCCGACGATTTGGCCGACATCAAGGCCGCTGGCAAAATCGTCGCCGCGACCGAAATGCACTACGCCCCGTTCGATATGCTTGAAAACGGTGAATATGTCGGCTTTGACCGCGATCTGTTCGACGAGATCGCCAAGGAACTGGGCGTCGCCCCCGTCTATCAAGACCTGCCTTGGACCTCGATCTTGCCGGGCCTTGAAGTGAAGAAATTCGACTTCGTGCTGGCCCCGGTGACGATGACCGCCGAACGCGCCGATCGTTATAGCTTCACCCTGCCGATCGCGGATGCCACCGTGACTTTCGTGCAGCGCAAAGGCGGCAAACTGACCACGCCGGAAGACGCCAAGGGCATGACCGTGGGCGTGCAGAAAGGCACCGCGCAAGAGAAACAACTGGAGGCCTATGGCGAAAAGATCGGCGGGATCAACGTCAAGGGCTACGGCACCCCGGACGAGGCCTATGCTGACCTGATGACGGGCCGCCTTGATGCGGTTGCGGGGTCTGCGCCGCTGCTCAACTACCTCGCCAAAACGCGCCCCGATGACTTCGCCGTCGTCAACCCGCCCTTCGGCACGCCCACCTATTTCGGCTTTGTCGCACGCAAGGGCGACGGCGACACGCTGGTGGCGGCTGTCAACGATGCTCTCAAGGCGATCGAAGCCGATGGCCGCATGAAGGCGTTGCAGGAAAAATGGTTCGGCGCGGCAACCGAGCTGCCCCAGACGATGCCTCAGCTCTAAGACTTAGCGCGCGCGGGCCGGCAGCCATCTGGCCCGCGCGAAGTGCTCACCCACAATCAAGGTGTGGCAATGTTCTCATTCCAGACGATCATAGACAACTTCCCGGTCCTGCTCGGCTCGGCGCGCTACACGCTGCTGATTTCGGTGCTCGGCTGTATCGAGGGGCTCATCCTAGGGGCTGTAATCTGTGCCGCGGCGCTTTCCAGCAAGCTCTGGCTGCGCCGGATCGCGGCGCTTTACGTCAGCTTTTTTCGCGGCGTGCCGCTGCTGATCCAGCTTCTCGCGGCCTATTACCTGCTTCCGGTGATCGGCATCAACGTGCCCGCCTTGGCCGCCGCCGTACTGACCGTAGGGCTGTGCGCTGCGGCTTACCTGTCAGAAGTGTTGCGTGGTTCTTTGAACGCGATCCCCAAGGGTCAGGCCGAAGCCGCCGCCGCCATCGGCATGGCGCCCCGCGATGTCTGGGTGCGTATCCTTCTGCCGCAGGCGCTCAAGATCGGCCTTCCGGCCATCGTCAACGAGCTGATCTTGCTGGTCAAAGCCAGCTCGCTTGTGACCGTGGTCGGCATCGTCGAGATCACGCGGATGAGCCAGTCGATCGCTGCCGCCACCTATCGCCCCCTCGAAATCTATCTTGCGGCCGCTTTCATCTACCTCGCGATCAACCTCGTGATTGCACAGGCCGGGCGCATCCTTGAACGGAGGCTTACGGTCTGATGATGGAGACATTGCACCGCTACGGCCCGGATCTGCTGACCGGTTTCAGCCTTACCCTTCTAAGCTGGGCGCTTGGCACGATCCTTGGTCTGGCCCTTGGCTTTGTGATCGAGATCGCGCGCCGGTTCGGTCCGCGCGCTCTTGGCTATCCGATCCGCGCTTATGTCGAGTTCATTCGCGGCACGCCTTTTCTCGTGCAGCTTTTTGTCCTGTATTATGGCGGGCCACTGATCGGGTTGCGCCTTGACGCGCTGCCCGCGGGCATCCTTGGATTGACGATCTATGGCAGCGCCTATTTCACCGAGATCCTGCGCGCGGGCTTTGATGCGGTACCACTGGGGCAAATTGAGGCCGCGCGCGCCATCGGCTTTCGCAACACCACGATCGTGACCCGTATCATGGTGCCGGTGATGATGGTCTCTGCCCTGCCGTCACTGGTGAATTTCGCGATCATCCTCACGAAAGAAACCGTGATCCTGTCGATGATCACCGTCCCCGAAATCATGTTCCAGACCCAGACGATGATGAGCGAGACCTTCGCCTTCGTCACCCCGATCCTGATCCTCGCGCTATTCTTCTGGGGTTTCGTCGAGACGATCTCGCGGTTCGGGCGTCGCCTGGAACGCCGCTTCACCCATTACCTTCTTGATCGGAGCTGAGACATGACCAGTCCGCACGCAGCACCCGCAGCCGCCCATCTGCGCAACGTCAACAAGTTCTATGGCCCCTTTCAGGCGCTTACGAATGTCACGCTCGACATTCCACCGGGCAAGGTGACCTGCCTTATCGGCCCTTCGGGGTCGGGAAAATCCACGCTGTTGCGCTGCATCAACGTGCTTGAAATGTATGACAGCGGCGAGGTGCGCATCGACGATCAACTGATCGGCTACGAAAGTCCCGGCGGCAAACCCATGGCACCGCGCCGTTTGCGCGAAATGCGCCGCGAGATCGGGATGGTGTTTCAACAGTTCAACCTCTGGCCCCACATGACCGCCTTGCAAAACGTCGCCGAAGGACTGGAACGCGTGCGGGGCCTATCGGGCGCTCAGGCGCAATCGCGCGCGCGCGAAGCATTGGCCAAGGTCGGGCTGGCGGACAAGGAAGACAACCACCCCAGCCACCTGTCGGGCGGACAGCAGCAGCGCGTGGCGATCGCGCGCGCTATCGCGATGGAACCGCGCATTATGCTGTTTGACGAGCCGACAAGCGCACTTGATCCCGAACTGGTCGGTGAAGTTCTGGGCGTTATGAAACAGCTTGCCTCCGAGGGCATGACAATGGTCGTGGTCACCCACGAGATGGGATTTGCCGCGCATGTCGCGGATCGGGTGGTGTTCATGGAACGCGGTGAAATCGTCGCGACCGGCTCGCCCCGCGACGTGTTCGACGCCCCCTCAGACCCGCGCCTCGCGAGTTTTCTGCAAGGCTATCGCGAACGCAACTCGCTCGATTTCTGAGACGGAATTCAGACTGAGAACGGCGGCGCAAGATTGGACCACGGTAGCGGCGGGATGTTCCTGCTGCGAGCGGAGTAAAATCCGACCAGTTTCATCCTTCGTGGGGCAGCAAAGAAGATGTTGACCTTCTCTGAGCCGCCTGGCTATCGGCGGAGTGCGCCGATCAAGCGTCCACAGTTGGACGGGCTCACCAATATCATCGACAGTTGGCTGGACGCGGATAAGACGGCCCATCGAAAGCCGCGTCACACGGCCAAGCGGATCTTTGAGCGGTTGCGGGCAACCTGACTATACCGAGCGAGAGTGCGCTACTAACTCATTACACTATTGTGCGATCAGCTCGCCGCTTTCGATTTTCTCGCGCTCGGTCGTTTCAAACAGCGCCTTGAAATTACCCTCACCAAAGCCGTAATCGCCCTTGAGCTTAGTGAACTCGAAGAAGATCGGGCCAATCACCGTTTTCGAGAAGATCTGAAGCAGGATCTTTGTCTCACCGCCCCCCAGCATGCCTTCGCCGTTGATCAGGATGCCGTGTTTCATCATCTGATCAAGCGGTTCTTCCTGCCCCTATTTGGGCATCGCGGTCTTCAAACGCCGCAACGGGGCATTTGAAAACACGCGGATTGGCCAAGCAGTTCGCGCCAATCAGGCCACGCCCCGGCAGATCGAATTTCTGCCCGTAATTTTCGCAGACAAAGCCGCGCGCTGGCCCTTCAAGCACCTCGACGATGCACCAACCCGCGCGGAATGATCGCAATTTCCTTGGGCTCAAGGTCGATGATGCCCAGCTCGGTGCAAAACCGCAGGCGGCCTTCTTGCGGCACAACCAGCAGCTCGCTATCGGCGGAAAAGAAATACTCGTCCTGCATGGATTGCGTGACCAGATAGATATGGCTGGCCATGCCGACTTGCATGTTCAGATCGCCCGCTGTGGTGACCGTGCGCATCCTCGTCAGCCACGTCAGCGCGGCCTCGGTATGGGGCACCGGATCCCAGCGATATTGCCCGAGGCCGATTACATCGGGGTCCACATTGGGCGCGGATTTCCAATAGGGCACCATCAATCTTGGCAAAGCGCCCAGTATGTTTCACCGAAGGGCGGATGCGATAGCACCGAGTGCGTTCGTTCTGCCCGCGCGGCGCGGTAAAGGCAGTGCCCGAAAGCTGCTCGGCATACCGGCCGTATTCGCATTTCTGCGGGCTGTTTTGGCCTTGCGGCAGCGCCTCTTTTCAAAGTCA
The DNA here is from genome assembly GCF_048263065.1 of Thioclava sp. Classification (NCBI taxonomy): domain Bacteria; kingdom Pseudomonadati; phylum Pseudomonadota; class Alphaproteobacteria; order Rhodobacterales; family Paracoccaceae; genus Thioclava; species Thioclava sp. Next base: position 863 of record NZ_JBLXEM010000043.1, on the reverse strand, counting down.
TTGCCAAAACCGGGCATGAAAACTGCATGTGTTCCGGTGGTGGTGCTGGCCTAGACCATACCCTCGGGCAAAGACTGATCGTTCGTCTGAAATCCTCCGTCTCATCGCCCCGACTCCCTTCGGGATGCTTGGCGTGATCCTTTGTTGCATGCGCGACGATGTCAAAAAATCTACTGCATTTGCAAAAGGTTTGATATTCAAATGACGTCAACGGATAGCATGTAACGACGCAGGATTCAGAGACCAATGCATTGAAATAAAGCTTTTTTTATCAGACTTAGAACTGGATGACTTCCTGCCTTACCTGCTGCCAGAAGCGGCCCAGAAACTCAGTCGTGAGCTGGCAGCGCTCTATCGCGATTCCGGTCTAAGCACTCCGCAGTGGCGCGTCATGGTGCATCTTGCTTATAACGGGCGGATCTCGGTGCGCGCTATCGAGCGGCGGGTTTCCATGGTAAAATCCAAGATCAGTCGCGCAGCCGCACGGCTTGAATCAGCGGGGCTGGTGGAAAAGCGCGCAGATCCGGCTGACGGGCGACTTGTGGCGCTGAGCCTGACAGATCAGGGGCACGCCGTTGCTATCGTGTGCGCATCGCGCTTGGGCTGGCGGGGCTGCAATGGGAAAGCGTGACGATCGATCTTGTCAAAGGCGCACAACGGAGCGCCGAGCATCTATCGCGCAACCCACAAGGGTTGGTGCCCGCGCTTGAAATCGACGGCCAGATCTTTACGCAATCGCTTGCGATCATCGAATATCTGGATGAGACGCGCGCCTTGGGTCTGCTGCCGGGAACAGCGGCAGAGCGCGCCCGCCTGCGCGCCCTCGCGCAGGCCATCGCAATCGACATCCACCCCGTTTGCAA